>JBAVTH010000226.1:0-15427 GCA_049696035.1 Ilumatobacteraceae bacterium | reverse complement strand
GTACTGGGGCACCAGCGAGTGGAGCGCCGACGAGCTCCGCGCCGCCTGGGATGTCGCCGAGCGGCATCACCTGCACAAGCCGGTGATGGAGCAGCCGCAGTACAACCTGCTCACCCGTACCAAGGTGGAGGTCGAGTACGCCCGCTTGTACGAGGACATCGGCCTCGGCACCACGATCTGGAGCCCGTTGGCGAGCGGCCTGCTCACCGGCAAGTACAAAGACGGTGTGCCCGAGGACAGTCGCGGGGCGCTGCCCGGCTACGAGTGGCTGGCCGAGCGCATGACGGACAAGGAGTCCATCGACAAGGTCGAGCGGCTACGGCCGATCGCCTCCGAGCTCGGCTGCTCGATGGCCCAGTTGGCGATCGCGTGGTGCGCAGCGAACCCCCACGTCTCCACCGTGATCACCGGTGCCAGCCGAGCAAGCCAGGTGGTGGAGAACTTCGAGGCCATCGACGTGCTGGCACAGCTGACGCCCGAGGTGCTCGAGCGCATCGCCCACGCCGTCGCCTGACGACCACGTCCCCGAATGAGGGCGACTCGGAGGGTGCCGGAGGTATCCTGGAAGCGATGCGCATCTCACTCTCCGACCTGCTGGCCACCGGCCGCGTCCTGCTCGCCGATGGCGCCACCGGTACCAACTACATGATGGCCGGCCTCGGGCCCGGCGAGCCGCCGGAGTTCTGGACGGTCGACCGGCCGGAGGCCGTGATGGGGTTGCACCAGCAGTTCGTCGATGCCGGCGCCGACATCATCCTCACCAACACCTTCGGCTGCAACCCGCACCGGTTGAAGCTGCACCAGGCGCAGACCCGTACCTACGAACTGGCCAAGGGTGCCGCCGAGTTGGCGCGCAAGGTCGCCGATGCGGCCGACCGCCCGGTGGTGGTGGCGGGCTCCGTCGGGCCGACCGGCGAGCTGTTCGAGCCGATGGGTGCGCTCGTCCACGACGATGCGGTTGCGTCCTTCGCCGAGGAGATCCGCGGGCTGCGCGACGGCGGCGCCGATGTCGCGTGGATCGAAACCATGTCGTCGCCGGAAGAGGTGCACGCCGCGGTCACCGCCGCCATCCAGTGTGAGATGCCCTATGTGGTCACCTGCTCGTTCGATACCGCCGGTCGCACCATGATGGGGCTCATGCCGGGCGAAATGGCGGGCACCCTCGCCGCCGAACCGGTGTCTCCGTTGGCGATGGGCGCGAACTGTGGTGTCGGCGCCTCCGACATCCTGGTGACCTTGCTGGAGATGGAAGGCGCACCGCACGCGTTGGTCAGCAAGGGCAACTGCGGGGTGCCGCACTTCGTCGGCACCGAGATCGTGTACACCGGAACGCCCGAGCTGATGGCGAAGTACGCCACGCTGGCCATCGACGGTGGCGCCCGCATCGTCGGCGGCTGCTGCGGCACCAGCCCGCAGCACCTGGCTGCGATGCGCGCGGCGATCGACGGTCACACTCGCGGCAGCCGCCCGACGGTCGAAGCGATCATCGAGCACATCGGGCCGCTCACCAACTCCGTGCCGTCGGCCACCGCCGAGCGCCGCACGCGTCGCTCTCGCGTCTGAGCCCGTTGGGCGGGCCGTTCGGGGCCGGCCGTCGAGGGTCGTTCAGAGCGCCAGCCACATCTTGAGCACGGCCACCGACAGCGGCACCTGATCAGCCGGCGCGGCATCGGTGACAGCGGTCTGCACGCTGTACAGCGCGCCGTTGGCGGTGATGTACACCGCGGCGGCGTTGCCGATCATCGCGCCCGCCAGCGCCGGGTCGTTCAAGGGCACGGCGACGCCCAGCGTGGCCTCCGAGTCGGCGAACGCGGCCTGATCGGCGGGGTCGGTGAGCTTGCTGAGGATGACGTAGCGGCTCTGGTCGTTGAGCCCGAAGAACTCACAGGTGCCGGCGCCCGAGACCTGTCCCACATCGAGCGGGATGCCGACGAGAGCCGACAGGTCGGCCGGGGCCGGCATGCCCGCGCAGTCGGGGATGAACGTCGTCTGTGGAGCGATGCTGGCATCCGGTGCCAGCGTCTCGCCCGGCGCAGCCGTGGCCGCTGCGCCACCGACAGCGGTGCCGGTCGGTGCAGCAGCGTCGTCGCTGCAGGCGGCCGCGGCGAGCATGGTGAGGCAGACGAGGACAACACGACGGAGCACGATGGGTTCCCTTTCCCGACCCCGTTGGGGTCACAACGCCCTTGACGGTACCCTGCCCGACGTGGCGTTGGACGAACAGAAGCTGCCGATCAAGATGCTCAACGACCGGGTGTTGGTGCGCATCCCCGATCGCGACGGCGAACGGCGCACCACCGGGGGCATCCTCATCCCGGCCACCGCTCAGATCTCGAAGCGTCTGGTGTGGGCGGAGGTGGTCGCCCTCGGTCAGAACGTGCGCACCGCCGAGGTCGGCGATCGGGTGCTGTTCAGCCCCGAGGACCGCTACGAGGTGGAGGTCGGCGGCAACGACTACATCATGTTGCGCGAGCGCGACATCCATGCCGTGGCCGCCAGCCGCATCGAAGCCAGCACCGGTCTCTACCTCTGAGCACCGACCGCGCCTCGGGCGCCGGCCGGATTGCACAGGGCCGAGATCTTGGCCAACTCGTAGGCTGATCGTCATGCCCGAAGTCGTGACCACCCCTGTCAGCCCCGAGCAGCTGGCCGCCATCAAGTACGACGCCAAGGGTCTGGTGCCCGTCATCGCTCAGGACGTGCACACCAAGGCAGTCCTGATGATGGCCTGGATGAACGCGGAGACACTGGCGGCCACGCTGCTCGAAGGTCGGATGGTCTACTGGAGCCGCAGCCGCCAGGAGGTCTGGCGCAAGGGCGATACCAGCGGCGACCGACAGTTCGTGCGCCAGGGCTTCTACGACTGCGACGGCGACACCTTGCTGTTCCTGGTGGAGCAAGAAGGAAACGGCGCCTGTCATACCGGCGAGTACTCGTGCTTCTTCCGACAGTTCGGCGTGGCCTGATGGTCGGGATGACGATGCAGCCCTCCCGTGAGGAGTTCCACGCACTGGCGGTGCAGCACACGGTGGTGCCCGTCTGGGCGGAGGTGCTCGGCGACCTCGAGACTCCGGTGTCCGCCTACCTGAAGCTGGTCGGCGAGGGTGACGGCTTCCTGCTGGAATCGGTGGAGCACGCCGAGCGCTGGGCTCGCTACAGCTTCGTGGGCCACGACCCCGTGGCCACGCTCGAACTGCGCGACGGCCTGATCGAGATCAAGGGGCAGCACCTGAGCGCCGACATTCCGCTCGACCGCGGCATGCTGGCCGCGCTCGACGCGATCATCGCCGCCTACCGGGCGCCGATCATCGCCGATCTGCCGCCACTGCAAGGCGGCGTGATGGGCTACCTCGGTTACGACACGGTGCGCGAGGTCGAACACCTTCCCGACGTGCCCGCCGACGATCGCCGCCTGCCCGATGCGGTGATGAGCATCATCGGCTCGTTGGCAGCCTTCGACCACTGGCGTCAGCGCGTCTACCTGATCGAGAGCGTGCCGGTGCTCGACATGGATGTCGCCGGCATCGACCGCGAGTACGACGCGGCCTGCGAGCGGGTGCACCGCGCCGTCGAGAAGCTGTCGGTGCCGCTGAGCGCGCCGATCGCTGCCCCGCCCCGGCTCGGGGAAGCAACGCCGGGAGTGCGCAGCACCATGGCGGGCGGCACGTATCAGCGTGCGGTGGAGGTGGCCAAGGAGCACATCCTGGCCGGCGACATCTTCCAGGTCGTGCTGGCGCAGCGTTACGACATCGATCTGCAGGCAGACCCCTTCGACTTCTACCGGGTGTTGCGTCAGGTGAACCCCAGCCCCTACATGTACTTCCTCCGCCACCCCGACATCACGATCGCCGGTAGCTCGCCGGAGCCGATGGTGCAGGTACTGGGTCGCAAGGTGGTCAGCCGGCCCATCGCCGGCACCCGACGGCGCGGTCGCACGGACGACGATGATCGCCGCATGGCCGGTGAGTTGAAGGAGAACCCGAAGGAGGTCGCCGAGCACATCATGCTGGTCGACCTGGCGCGCAACGATGTCGGTCGGGTCGCGAAGTTCGGCACGGTGCGCGTCGACGAGTTGATGAGTCTCGAGCGCTACAGCCATGTGATGCACCTCACCTCGCAGGTGACCGGCGAGCTGGTGGAGGGCAAGACGCCGATCGACGTGCTGCGCGCCACGCTCCCCGCCGGAACCGTCAGCGGTGCGCCGAAGGTGAGGGCGATGGAGATCATCGACGCGCTCGAGCCCGTGAAGCGTGGGCCTTACGCAGGTGTGGTGGGCTACGTCGACTTCAGTGGCAACCTCGACACAGCCATCGCGATTCGCACGATGTTCGTCGGCGCGCACGGGGCCTCGTTCCAGGCGGGCGCCGGCATCGTTGCCGATTCGGTGCCCGACGAGGAAGACCTCGAGTGCAGGAACAAGGCGGCCGCGCTGTTGGCGGCGGTGCCCGCAGCGCGACGGATGACCGCGCAACGCCGCAGTAGTTGAGTGCCGACGTCCATCTCGCACAAGAGGTCGCCGGACGTGCCAAGGACAGGCTGGGGGCGGATGGTGTCAACCTTCTGAATCGCAGTGGCTGGTTCTGCAGCGCCCCGACAGGGCAGTGGCGACGCGACGGCTAATCGATGAGGCCGCCGATGAGCAGGATCGTGCCGAGTGCGCCGACGCCCACCATCCCGAGGACGGAGAGCGCCGCGAGGCCGGGCACGCGGGTGATCGCGCTGACACCCGCCCACAGTGCCGGTAGGTCCTTGCGTTGGTCCGACAACTCGGAACGAAGTGCGGAGAAGCTCTTCGCGTAGGCGGACACGGGCTGGCCGGAGTCGTGGTCGATGAGCACCTTCGCAGACTTGCCGGCGGTGTCGAGGAACGAGCGGACGTTTGCCACCAGGTCGGGCGAGTGCTTGGCCGTGGAGCGGATCAGGAGGCGGGCGAACAGCGCCGCCGCCAGCGGTATCAGGCACAGGAGGCCACCGATGATGCCCCACGCAACGCGACTGCGATCGAAGATCCACATGCCGGTGGCGAACGTGGCTGCCCCGATGACTGCAGCCGTGAGGGCGACGCCACCAGCGAGGCTGGCGAGGCGGCGGAGCGTGAGCTGGAGGCCGTCTGTGACCTGCCGAACGACGACTTCGGTTTCCATGTGCTGCAGTGTGTCATGCCGGCTGGGCGCTGCGACACTGTCCGGATGTTCTGCAGCGAGTACCCTCGTGATGTCGTGCAGGTCGCAGGCCCCGACGCATTCACCTACCTGCAGTCGCAGCTCTCGCAAGATCTACGGCCATTGCAGGTGGGGCAGAGCGGGTGGAGCTTCGTGTTGCAACCGACGGGGAAGATCGATGTGCTGCTGCGGGTGTGGCGCACCGCCGATGACTCGTTCGTGCTCGATACCGACGCGGGGTTCGGTGAGGTGATGGTGGCCCGATTGAACCGGTTCAAGATCCGCGTGAAGGCGGAGATCACCACGCTGGCGTGGCGCTGCCTGGCCGTGCGCGGTGGGGTCACTGCCCCCGACGGCGCACTGGTCGCATGGGGCACGGGCTACGACCTGTTGGGTGAGGCGCCGATCGCGCCGCACGGCGCCACCGCCGGCACTGCCGAGCATCTGCTCGCGGCTCGTGTCGCTGCGATCTGGCCACAGATGGGCGCCGAGATCGTTCCCGGCGAAACCATTCCGGCGGAAACGGGCATCACCGATGTGGCGGTCAGCTTCACCAAGGGTTGCTACCCGGGCCAGGAGCTCGTCGAGCGCATGGACAGCCGCGGCGCAACCGCACCCCGGCTGCTGCAGCGCGTCGAGGTGGCCGAGGGTGCCGCCGAGCCGGGCGACGACTACGTGGTCGACGGCCAGGCCGTGGGCGTGATCACGTCGGTGTGGCGCGAGCAGGCGCTGGCCTACGTGAAGCGATCCGCCCTCACCGGCTGACGCGCGACACTGTGTGAGTGGCGACCTCTGCACAGTTGGCCGACAACATGGAACGCATCCGGTTCATCGCGTTGGCGCTGCCCGAAGCCACGGAGGAACTGACGTGGGACACCTCGATCAACTTCCGAGTGCGCAACAAGATCTTCTGCTTCCCTGGAGAAGGTGACTCGATCATGGTGAAGGCAGAGCGCGACGAGCTTCCCGCGCTGCTCGAGGATCCACGCGTGCGCCCGGCGCCATACCTCGCTCGCGGTGGCTGGATCGTGCTCGACTTCGGCAATGCAGCGGTGGACTGGGAGGAGGTGCGCGAACTGCTGCACACCTCGTATTGCCTCATCGCGCCCAAGACGTTGGCACGGCAGGTGCAGTGACTGCCGTCAGTCGCTGACAGCTGCAGCAAAGCCGGGGTCGGCGCGCAGCGCGGCGAACTCGGGGGCGGCTTCGATGGCGGCCTGCAGTGCGTGGGCAGGCGCCGTGGTGGTGGCGCTGCGCAGCCAGGCGATGGCGGTGTCGCGATCGCCCAGTGCGGCGGCGGCGCGGGCCACGTGCACGGCCAGCATCGCCGGGCGGCCGTTGTTGTAGCTGGAGGCCGCGTAGCTCGCGGCCTCGGGGTACTCGCCGAGCCGCAGCAGGATGCCGGACACGACGAAGTCGCTGAACGGACGGCCGTGGGGGAGGGGGCGAGGCAGCAGCGCGATCAGCTCCTCCAATGCGCGCAGTGGCGCCGCATCGGGCGGCCACCAGTTCACCGGGGTGGTGTCGGCGAGGTCGGCGAGGAGGAGCTGCCGAGCCACTTCCGGGTGGCCGTGGCGCAGTTGCTGATGCGCCCGGAACCAGGGTGACGGCACATGGCCTTCGGGGAAGCGTGCGACGTCACCGGTTGCCCACGCCAGCGCCTCCGCTCGCGCCAACGACTCCTGGCCGTGGACGTGGCTGGCGCGGGCCTTCTCCGACGAGATGATCTGCCCCACCGACAGCAGTGGGATGGCCATGAAGATGATGAGCCCGCGCAGGTGAGGCTTGGTGGCCATGAAGACCATCGCGCCCAGGCTGACCACCACCGTGAACACGACCATGATCTTGCGTGAGTGCCGTGGAGCCACAGCGTTGACGCCTTGCTCGAGGATGTTGCCGCCATCGAAGGGCAGGATCGGGATGAGGTTGAACAGACCGATGACGGGGCCTGCCCACAGCGCACTGAACTGGACGGGAGTCAGCCCGGTGATGGGCCATTCGAGTGGGCCGCCCAGCACCACGTACAAGGCCGTGCCGGTGACGATCTGCACCGCTGGGCCGGCAAAGGAGATGCCCACCCGTTCCCAGCGGCGTAGCACGCGTGTGGGCACGAACGATGCGTACCCGGCCATGAACGCGAGCGAGATCTCGGCCTTCGCTCCGGTGGCCCTGGCGGCCACGGCGTGCCCGAGCTCGTGGATGAGCGTGAACAGCGCGATCAAGCCCGCGAGCGTGATCGCGCCGGAGGTGCCCAAACCTTCTGCAGACGAGTTGGTGACGGCGATGAGCACCATGAACATCCAGAAACCGGCGCCGATGTGCACAGGGAAGCCGAACAGGCGAAACGCGGTGGGCGACGACGGCACGTGGCGAGCCTAGGGCTGAAACTGGTCAACGCGAGGACGGTGCGCGCGACCCTTCGGGCGTAGACTCGTGGGCGTGTCATACGTCTACGCCTTCGACCACAAGCACCGCCGCCCTCCCATGGAGTACAAAGATCTCCTTGGTGGCAAGGGCGCCAACCTCGCCGAGATGACGAGCGTGCTCAAGCTGCCGGTGCCACCCGGCTTCACCATCTCCACCGACGCCTGCCGCGCCTACATGCATTCCGGCTGGCCGCACGGCCTCGATGCCGAAATCGCCGAGCAGGTGTTCAAGCTGGAGAAGACGATGGGCCGCAAGCTGGGCGACCCGTTCGATCCGCTGCTCGTGTCGGTGCGTTCCGGCGCCAAGTTCTCGATGCCGGGCATGATGGACACCGTCCTCAACCTGGGCCTCAACGACGAGAGCGTGAAGGGTCTTGCTCGCGTCACCAACGACGAGCGGTTCGCCTTCGACAGCTATCGCCGCTTCATCGCCATGTATGGCCGCATCGTGCTGGGTGTCGAGGGCGAGTTGTTCGACGCACCGCTCGAGGCAGCGAAGCACCATGCCGGGGTCAAGACCGACGCGGAGCTGTCGGCGAAGGCCTTGAAGGACCTGTGCAAGCAGTACCAGGCCGTCGTCAAGAAGGCCACCAAGAAGCCGTTCCCGCAGAAGCCGCGCGAGCAGCTCCGCGGTGCGGTGGAGGCCGTGTTCGCCAGCTGGAACGGCGCGCGTGCCATCGCCTACCGCGTGCGCGAGCGCATCAGCCACGAGCTGGGCACCGCGGTCAACGTGCAGACGATGGTGTTCGGCAACCGCGACGAGAACAGTGGCACCGGCGTGGGTTTCACCCGCAACGCGGCCACCGGCGAGAACAAGCCGTACGGCGACTTCCTCATCAACGCCCAGGGCGAAGATGTGGTTGCGGGCATCCGCAACACCGAAGACCTCGATCACATGAAGCTGCACTTCCCGGTGATCCACAAGGAGCTGCTCGAGATCTTCGATCGCCTCGAGCGCCACTACCGCGACATGTGCGACACCGAGTTCACCATCGAGCAGGGCAAGCTGTGGATGCTGCAGACCCGCGTGGGCAAGCGCACCGGCGCCGCCTCGCTGAAGATGGCCGTCGACATGGCCAAGGGCACCGGTCGCGGCGACAAGCGCTGGAAGCTCAGCAAGGAAGAGGCGATCATGCGCGTCGGCGCCGATCACCTCGACCAGGTGCTGCACCCGCAGTTCGCCAACAAGGGCAAGGCGCTGGCCAAGGGCCTCGCGGCTTCGCCGGGCGCGGCAGTCGGCCGGGTGTACTTCACCGCCGACCACGCGGTCGAGGCCGCCGGGCGTGGCGAGCAGGTCATTCTGGTCCGCAACGAGACCAGCCCGGAAGACGTCCACGGCATGATGGTCAGTCAGGGCATCCTCACGGCACGCGGCGGGCTCGTCAGCCATGCGGCTGTGGTCGCCCGTGGTTGGGGTACGCCTGCGATCGTCGGTGCAGATGCGATCAAGATCGAGGGCAGGTCGTTCCACGTCGGTTCGGTGGTGGTCAACGAAGGCGACACGATCAGCATCGATGGCACCACCGGCGAAGTCATTCTGGGTGCGATGAAGCTGGAAGCCGCCGAGCCGCCCGCCGAGTTCCACACCATCCTCCAGTGGGCCGATGTGGTCCGCAAGGGCAAGCTGGGCGTTCGCGCCAACGCCGACACCGGTGAGGACGCGACGAACGCCCGCAACTTGGGCGCCGAGGGCATCGGGCTGTGCCGCACCGAGCACATGTTCCTTGCTCCCGACCGTCTGCCGGTGGTGCGCGAGATGATCCTCGCCGACACCCCCGAGGACGAGGAGAAGGCCCTCGCCGAGCTGGGTCGTGTGCAGCAGATCGACTTCGAGGAGATCCTGCTGGCGATGGACGGCCTGCCCGTCACCGTGCGCCTGCTCGACCCGCCGCTGCACGAGTTCCTGCCCTCGGCCGAGGAACTGCGCATCAAGAAGGCCACCAAGGGCCTCACCAAGAGCGAGACCGCGGAACTGAAGGCGGCCGAGGAGTGGGCCGAGCACAACCCGATGATCGGCACCCGTGGTGTGCGGCTGGGCGTGGTCAAGCCCGGGCTGTACGCGATGCAGGTGCGGGCGCTGATGGCCGCTGCCGCCTCGCTGCGCAAGAAGGGCAAGAACCCGATCGTCGAAGTGATGATCCCGCTCACGGTCACCCGCGAAGAACTGCAACTCGCTCGCAGCTGGGTGCAGACCGAGATCGACCGCGCGGTCAAAGGCCTGAAGAACAAGCCGCTGGTCACCATCGGTACGATGATCGAGACGCCGCGGGCAGCCATCCGTGCCGACGAGATCGCCGAGGAAGCCGACTTCTTCAGCTTCGGCACCAACGACCTCACCCAGATGACGTTCGGCTTCAGCCGTGACGACGTGGAGAGCAAGATGATGCCCGCGTACCTCGAGCAGGGGCTGCTCACCCGCAACCCGTTCGAGACCATCGATCGTGGTGGCGTCGGCGAACTGGTGAAGATGGGTGCGGCGCGGGGCCGTTCCGTGAAGAAGGGCCTCAAGCTGGGCGTGTGCGGCGAGCACGGTGGCGACCCGGAGAGCATTCAGCTGTTCTACGAAGCCGGCCTCGACTACGTCAGCTGCAGCCCGTTCCGTGTGCCCATCGCCCGCCTTGCCGCGGCACAGGCGATCATCGGCGGCGCCAAGACCGAAACCAAGTAGTCGGCGGCCCCCGGGCCGTCGCTGCACCACCAGCCGGCCGGTGCCGGCGCGAAGAACGGAGCAACGCCGTGCAGGTACAAACACGTCAAGGGCCCGCCTACGGGGTGGCTCGTCTCACTTTGGCGCCGAACGAACCCGTGAAGGTCGAGTCGGGTGCGATGATGGCCATGTCGGCGGGCGTCACCCTGGCGGCGAAGGCAGAGGGTGGCATCATGAAGTCGCTCAAGCGCGCCGCACTGGGCGGCGAGAGCTTCTTCGTCAGCACGTACACGGCTCCGCCCTCGGGCGGTTTCGTCGACGTGGCGGCACGCCTGCCCGGCGACATCACCACCCACGACATCGTGCCCGGCCACGCCCTCTTCATCCAGAAGGGCTCGTGGCTGGCCAACGACTCCACGGTCACCATCGACGCCCAGTGGGGCGGCTTCAAGAACATGTTCGGCAGCGAGGGTGGTTTCATCGTGCGCGCCGAAGGCCAGGGCGCCGTGGTGTTCGCGTGCTACGGCGCACTGGAGGTGTGGAACCTGGAGCCGGGCCAGAGCATCACGATCGACACCGGCCACATGGTGGCCTACGAGGACACCATCACGATGGCCATCCGCAAGGCCAGCGGTGGCGGCCTGGTGCAGAGCTTCAAGAGCGGCGAGGGTTTCGTGTTCGATTTCACTGGGCCGGGCAGGGTGTGGACGCAGACTCGTAACCCCAACGAGCTGCTCGGCTGGATCTCGTCCGCCATCGGCACCAGCAACTCCGGCGCGACCGGTGGCATCGCCGGCGGGTTGTTCGGCCGAGACTGACCTCATGCTGGCTGCGGGCTCGTCCAAGGGCAACTTCGTCGAACTCGACGTCGCCTCCATCTGGTGGATCGCACTCCTCGCGATGATCGGCGTGCTGCTCCTCATCGACCTGTTGATCGTCCACAAGGAGAGCCACGAGATCCGCACGAAGGAAGCGGCGATCGAGTCCGCGGTCTGGATCTCGATCGGTCTCGCCTTCGGTCTCGCTGTCTGGTGGGGCTTCGGCGGGAGTGCCGCGGGGGAGTACTACTCGGGCTACCTGATCGAGAAGAGCCTCAGCATCGACAACGTGTTCGTCTGGGCGCTCATCCTCAGCTACTTCAAGGTGCCCCCGCGCTATCAGCACCGGGTGCTCTTCTGGGGCATCTTCGGTGCGTTGGTGATGCGTGCGATCTTCATCTTCGCGGGCATCGCGCTGATCGAGAAGTTCAGCTGGGTGTTGTACGTGTTCGGTGCGTTCCTGTTGTTCACCGCCGGGAAGCTCGTGTTCTCCGACGACGACCATGTCGACCCGTCCAACAGCACGTTCCTAAGGCTGGTGCACAAGGTCGTACCGCTCACCGACGAGCTCGACGGGCAGAAGCTGTTCACCCGGGCGAACGGCAAGCGGCTGGCGACGCCCCTGTTCGCCGTGCTGCTGCTGATCGAGGTCACCGACGTCTTGTTCGCGGTGGATTCGGTGCCGGCGGTGCTGGCCGTCAGCCACGAGCAGTTCATCGTGTTCGCCTCCAACGCGTTCGCCATCCTCGGCCTTCGGGCTTTGTACTTCCTGCTCGCCGACATGCATGCACGCTTCAGCTACCTGCAGTTGGGTCTCGCCATCATCCTCGCCTTCGTTGGCGTGAAGATGATCATCCACGACTGGTACCACATCCCGACATGGCTGTCGCTGCTGGTGATCGCGCTCGTGCTGGCGGCGTCCGTCGGCTTCTCCCTGAAGGCGGAACGCGGGACCGACACGATCTCGATTCCCGAGGACATGCCGCCGCTCGACGAAATCTGAGCGGCGGTCCGGCTGCGAACAGCACCCCGGTAGGGTGCTGACGATGGCGATCAACGAGGAGGATCTGGAGCGTCTGCGGGCCTCGCTGGTGCTCTCCGACGTCGTCCAAGAACACCTCGCCCTGCGCCGCGTCGGGCGCAACTGGGTGGGCCTGTGCCCGTTCCACGCAGAACGCAGTGGCTCGTTCAACGTGCGCGACGAGACGGGCCGGTACCGCTGCTTCGGCTGCGGCGCGGCCGGCGATGTGTTCAAGTTCGTGCAGGAGATCGACCACGTCGACTTCGTCACATCGGTGGAGTCGTTGGCTGCCAAGATCGGCATGGAGCTGCGCTACACCACCGGTGGTGAGGGCGGCGATCGGGCGCGCCAGAAGCGCCGCCAACTGGTGGAAGCGATGGGCAAGGCGGTCGAGTGGTACCACGACCGCCTCCTCAACGGGCCCGATGCGCGGGCGGCGCGCGACTACCTTCGCAAGCGCGGGCTGGCGGGCGACACGGCGCGAACCTTCAAGATCGGTTGGGCGCCCGATGACTGGGATGCGCTGTGCCGCGACCTCAAGCTGCCCGCAGATGTGCTGCGCGACACCGGCCTTGCGTTCACCAACAAGGCCGGTCGGATGCAGGATTCGTTCCGAGGGCGGGTGATGTTCCCAATCCTCACCGAGAACGGCGAGCCCGTGGCCTTCGGCGGGCGCATCCTGCCGGGCAGCACCGACCCGGCAAAGTACAAGAACAGCTCGGAGACGCCGATCTACGCGAAGTCGAAGACGCTCTACGGGTTGAACTGGGCGAAGGCCGACATCGTCGCCGCCGGCCAGGTGATCGTCTGCGAGGGCTACACCGACGTGATCGGCTTCCACCGCGCCGGAGTGAAGCGGGCGGTCGCCACCTGCGGTACTGCCCTGACGGAGGATCACGTGCGCCTGCTGAAGCGGTATGCGCCGTCGGTCGTGCTCGCCTTCGATGCCGACGCTGCCGGCCAGGGCGCGGCGCAGCGCTTCTACGAGTGGGAGGAGCGTTACCAGGTGCAGGTCAGCGTCGCTCGTTTCCCCGACGGCAAGGACCCCGGCGAGTTGAGCGTCAGCGACCCCGACGGGCTGCGGCACGCGGTCGATCAGGCGTTGCCGTTCTTGGGGTTCCGCGTGAACCGAGTGCTGAACAGTCGCCGACTTCGCTCACCCGAGGACAGGGCCCATGTCGCCGGCGAGGCGATGGCGCTGGTCAACGAGCACCCCAACGCCGAGGTGCGCAAGCTGTATGCCGGGCAGATCGCCACCCATGTCGGCATCCCGCCGGCCGACCTGGTCGCGTTGGCCACGAAGCGGGTGAAGTCGCCGACGGTGCACATCGCCCCAGTGCGCCGCGTCGGCGCCGCCGAGAACGCCGAGTTCGTGTGCATCGCGATGTTGCTGCAGCGATGGGACGACATCGCACCGTGGCTGATGGAGGAGCTGTTTGCCGACGAGGTCGCCCGCCGCGCCTTCCTCGCAGTCGCCGAGGCGGGTGGCGCGATCGAGGCGGCGTTGGAGCTGGCGGATCCGGAGGCCAGGGAGTTCCTGGAGCGGGCGGCGGTGGCCGACGTCGACGCCGACCCAGTCCTCGAGGCTCGCAACCTCATCGCCGCGGCCACTCGGCGGCGGCTGGCGCGGATGGTGGTCGACATCGCTCCCGAGCAGTTGCCGGCGATTCGCGACGCTCGTCTGGCACTCGATCAGATCGAGGATCCCGATAGGGCCGACGTCGCCGCGGAGGCATTGCTAGGGTGGCTCAACGGGGCGATCGAAGGGTCGAGTGAACGGCCGAGTGAAGGGAACGAGTGAGCAACACGACAGCTGACGCAGCTGCGGAGTCCACACCGTACGACGGAGTGGAAGCAGGGGAGTGGCGGGCCATGGTCGCGCGCGGCTCGGCGTCGGGCGTGCTGCACGCTGACGACATCACTCGAGTGATGCGCCACATCGAGCTCACGCCCGATGTCCTGATGGAAGTGCATTCACTTCTCGGCGGGCTCGGCATCGCAGTCGACGACGGCATGGCCGAGCTGCACGACGACACGCCCGGGGGTGGTGTCGAGCGGCCGCGTTCGGTCGAGGTGGAGGACACCGAAGGCCTGCTGGCCCGTCGCATCCGTCGCCGCAGCGAGCGGATGAACGCGGATCGTGTAGATGTGGGCAACACCGCCGACACGGTGCGCATGTACCTCAAGGAGATCGGGCGCGTCGACCTGTTGACGGTCGACGACGAGCGCCGCCTGGCCCAGGCGATCGACGAGGGCAACCGCGCCGCCGTCATGCTCGATTCGGAGCACGAGGGCGCGATCATCGACCCGGTCGACCATCGCCGGCTGATGCGCACGGTCACCGCCGGTCAGCGGGCGAAGAGCGAGCTCATCCAGGCCAACCTGCGACTGGTGGTCAGCATCGCCAAGCGCTACAGCGGTCGCGGCATGCAGTTCCTCGATCTCATCCAGGAGGGCAACCTGGGCCTGATGCGTGCCGTCGACAAGTTCGATCACACCAAGGGCTTCAAGTTCTCCACGTATGCCACCTGGTGGATCCGTCAGGCCATCACCCGCAGCATCGCCGACCAGGCCCGCACCATTCGCATCCCTGTGCACATGGTCGAGAGCATGAACCGGGTGCTGCGGATGCAACGCCAGATGCATCAGGAGCTGGAGCGCGAGCCAACGCTCGACGAACTGGCCGACCGATGCGCGATGACGACGGAACGCATCCGCGAGATCCTGCGCATCTCCCAGGATCCGCTCTCGCTCGACTCGCCGGTGGGGGAGGAGGACGACAGCAACCTCGCCGACTTCATCGAGGACCTCACGGCCGACGCCCCCGCCGACATGGCGACGAAGCGCATGTTGACGCAGGCCGTGGAGGAGGCACTGGGCGAGCTCACCGAGCGCGAGCAAGAGATCGTGCGCATGCGCTTCGGGCTCGACGACGGTCAGGCGCGCACTTTGGAAGACGTGGGCAAGGAGTTCGGCGTCACTCGCGAACGCATTCGTCAGATCGAGGCCAAGACCTTGGCGAAGTTGCGTCATCCGATGCGCAGCCAGCGGTTGAAGGAGTTTTTGGAGGAGGAGTAATTCCCCTCCTTTGCTATCCTCAACTCGCCCTTCCGAGATAGCTCAGTTGGCAGAGCAGCTGACTGTTAATCAGCGGGTCGCAGGTTCGAGCCCTGCTCTCGGAGCGCCGTGCGAACGGGGCGAGCCTCCTGGCTCGCCCCGTTTCGCCTTTCGGACCGTGGTGCCCGCTTGGGGCCGCCACCGGCTCGGTCGGGCGCCTTCCGAGGCCGTGCCGACGCCTTTCCGCTTCTGGGGCGGCATCGTCTCCATCTCCGGGACGATCGCCCACTCGGTTG
>JBAVTH010000225.1:0-2651 GCA_049696035.1 Ilumatobacteraceae bacterium | reverse complement strand
GGGTGATGGCGCCGCGGTAAGGGCGAACGGTGTAGCGCCCGAGGGCACGGTAGAAAGCGGCCTCGATCTCGAGCGAGTGCAGTGCATCGGTGTCCGGCGTGTGTGCCCCCGCCCTCTCCGCCGTCGCGTGCTGCCAGGCCCGACGGTTGCGCCACCAGCGGCCGGCGTACCCGAACCGGTACCGGGCGAGGTCCTGCAGTTGGATGGCGATTCGATCGCGGGTGGACAGTGCCTCCTTGATCGACGGTGCCGGCGTGTCGAGCATCACCAACAGGCTGACCACCTCGCCTGCCTCTTGGAGCCGTTGCGCCATCTCCAGTGCGGTGATGCCGCCACCCGAGAACCCGCCGAGCATGTAGGGGCCGTGCGGCTGCACCTGGCGGATCTCCTCGACGTAGGCCTCGGCCATCTCCTCGAACGTCTCGTGCGGATGCGTGCCGCCGAACAGCCCGCGCGCTTGTACGCCGTAGAAGGGACGATCGGTGCCGATCTGGTTGGCCAGGTGACGCAGGTTGAGCACATTGCCGAACATGCCCGCAACCAGGAAGAACGGCGTGGCGCCGGGGTTCTCGCGGGCGTGCATCGGCACCAGGTACGTGTACCGACTGGGCAGCGCTGCGGGTGCGTCGGCGCCGGACGCAGCGGGTTCGGCCGATCCGTCGAAGGGCAGCATCGACCGCACGAGGGCCGCCCCTGCTTCGATGGTCTGGGCCTGGAACAGCACAGAGATCGGCAGATCGATGGCGTAGAGCTTGCGCAGGCGGGCGAAGAGCCGGACGGCGATGAGGCTGTGTCCGCCGATGTCGAAGAAGCTGTCGCGAATGCCCACCTGGCTGACGCCGAGGAGCTCCTGCCACAGGCCGACGAGGGTCTCCTCGATCGAGTCGCGAGGGGCCACGTATGCGGAGCTGAGCTGGGGGCGGGCGAAGACGATCGTCGCGTCGCCACTACCGATGCGCAGAGCGGTTGCGCTGACGATGTCCATCTGACGGCGGAGTGCGAGGAGATCGAGCGAGCTCACGATCACCTCGGGGTGATCGCGGTAGCGAGTGAGCGAGTCGAAGAACGCGTGGGCACCTTCCGCTGCAGTGATCCCTTGCTCGACGTTGTGCCGGAAGACGACCTCGGCCTGGGAGAGGTTGCGGTGGGACTCGTGCTCGGATGGCAACGGCGCCCCATGCTGTTCCAGGTCGAGCTCGGCCTCCAGCCGCTTCATCGTGAAGCCCTCGACCTGCACGAAGACGCGGCCCGCCGGATCGCAGAAGTCGACATCGAAGGTGGCGAAGCCGGCGGCCTCGCCACTGCCGGGCGAGACCCTGGCCACCACGGTCGCCGAGCCGAGCGACAGCACATCGGCGAAGGGCTGACGCACGATCACCGACTGGGCGTTCATCGGCACCCACAGGCGGTCGCCGCTGTACCCGGGCACGCATTCGATCGCGAAGCAGAGACCGATGTCGAAGAGCGCCGGGTGGAGGGCCACCTGGTGCAGATCGTCGGTGCAGCCATCCGGCAGCTGCAGTTCGGCAACTGCTCGCAGATCGCCCAGCTGCACGCGCCGCGTGACGTCCCAGCGGGGCCCGAGGCGCAGGTGGTCGTGCTGGCGGCCGCGCAGGGGTGCCCGGTGAGGGCAGTGGGCGACCTCGTCGGCGAGATCGATGTCGGCTGGGCGCGGCGGAGTTCGCAGGAGGACCTGTGCCTGCGCCGTGCGCAGCCAGCGTCGGGCCGAGGTGGTGGGGCCGGATTCGTTCGGCTGAGTTGCGGTGCCGCGGGCGACGAACGACTCGAACGTGTAGCCGCTGCCGGACCGCGTCAGCGTGACCCTCACCTCGATGTCGATGCCGTCGGGCGCCGCCAGTGGCGCCAGCAGCACGAGATCGTTGATCTCGAAGGCTCCGGTCTCTCCGGCCTCGGCGAGCGCAGCTCGCACCAGCTCCAGGTACCCGGCGCCGGGCAGCAGTGCGGCACCGGCGGTGGTGCGGTGCTCGTCGAGGAACCAGTCGGCGGTGCTCCAACGGGTCGTGAGGTGCCAGGAGCCCTGGTCGTCGACGCGGCGGGTGGCGAAGAGGGGAGTCTGCGCCGGCTGAGGGTGCTCCTCGTCGCGGTGCAGCAAGCGCCGGGAGGCGGCAACCGCCATGCCGGTGTCCGCCCACGCGCCCCAGGCGATCGATGTCACGCGACCAGGGTGCGCCTGCGCGAACGAGTTGAGGAAGGAGTTGGCGGCGACGTAGTCGATCTGTCCGGGAGGACCGGTGACGGCGCTGGTCGAGGAGAACACGGCGAAGAGATCGAGTGCCAGGTCGCGGGTGAGCTCGTGGAGCACGAGGGTGCCGTAGACCTTGGCTGCCAGGACGCGCTCGATGTCGGCCTGCTCCTTGGACAGCAGCAGACGGTCGTCGGTGAGGCCGGCGGCGTGCACGATGCCGTGCAGCCCGCCGAACCGAGTCCGGATCTCCTCGACGACTTCGCGCATGCGGGAGATGTCGGTGACGTCGCCGTGCAGCACCGTCGGTTCGGCGCCGGCGGCGCGCAGGGCCCTCAGGCCGGCGATGCGCTGGCACGTGGGGTGCTCGGCGCCGAGGACGGTGAGCAGGCGATCCCATTGGTCCTCCGGTGGAAGCCGCTGGCGGCTCAACAGCACCACGTGCGCC
>JBAVTH010000224.1:0-20370 GCA_049696035.1 Ilumatobacteraceae bacterium | reverse complement strand
CTCCTGCTCACGTTCGCCGTGTCGCCGAACGCACCGGGCAGCATCACGCTCACGCCGTCGGTCCCGTTGCCCGCCGGAGCCAACGTCGTCGTCACGCCGGTCACCGTCCCGGTCGCGACGATCACCGGGCTGCTGGCCGCGGAGACCGAGCATGGCGCAGTCGTGGCCATCGGCAACTCGGTCACCACGTGCAGCGACGGCAATGCAGCCTGTGCCGACGCCCGCATCGGCGTTGGTGGCGCCGTCAACCACAACGACTTCGCAATGCAGTACGTCAACACCGCCGGCGGCAGCTTCGACTCGTCGTCGGCACAGCTGGCGATCACCGGCTCCGTGTCGCGCGCGTTCCTCACGTGGGGCGGCGACACCGACCAGGGTGGGACCGCGCCTGACCCCTTGGCGGCCGGCAGCGTCTCGTTCACCACTCCGACCGGCACGACGACGGTGACCGCCGCGGAGGTCCAGTCGTACTCCGATGGCCGCTACATGGCGTATGCGGAGGTCACCTCGCTGGTCGCGGGCAGCGGCACCTACTCCGTCGCCGACATCCAGACCGCGCTCGGCACAGCCAGCTTCGGCGGTTGGTCGCTGGTGGTCGTCACCCACGATGCGTCGCTGCCCGAACGCTTCCTCATGGTCGCATCGCCGCTCGATGTGGTCGGTGGCGCCCGGTCGTCGTTCAGCGTGTCGCTGCTGCAGCCGATGAGCAACGCCAGTGCGGCCTTGTTCGCCGTCGGTTTCGAGGGCGACCGCAGCCTCAGCCTCAGCGGCGACAGCGTCTCGCTCTCCGGCTTCTCGGTGCCCAACGCCTTCCGTGGCGCCATCCCGGGCACCCGCGACCCGTCCTACGAGAACACCCTGGGCACCGATCTGCTCGTGGCCTCGGCCACCGGGCTGAACGGTCCGCAGCTCGCCTTCAGCTCGGCCACCACCAACGACCGGGTGATGTTGTCGATGGTCGCCATCGCACTCGACCTCTGAACCGCATAGGGTCGCAGGTGTGAGCGACGCCGCGCCCAACGACTTCACCCGCGATCTCGTCCGTTGGAGCGAAGCGCTCTCCGGCATCGCCCGTACCGGTCTCGGCTTCACGCAGAGCCTCTACGAGCGCGAGCGCTTCGAAGAGGTGCTGCACGTCGCCGCCGACATCAAGGCCGCCGCCGACGACGCGCTGGAAGTGCGGCGCGAGAGCGATCACTTCATCCAGGAGTGGATGGACACCGTCGGCGAAGGCATCCCCGGCTACGTCACGCCGAAGGTCGCCATCGGTGCCGTCGTGGGCAACGGGGCCGGCGAGATCCTGCTCGTGCAGCGCGGTGACAGCGGCATCTGGCTGTACCCCACCGGCTGGGCCGACAGCGGGTACTCGCCGAGCGAGGTCGTGGTGAAGGAGGTGCTGGAGGAGACTGGCATCGAGTGCGAGCCGGTGCAGCTGCTGAGCGTGATCGACGGCCAGCGCATGGGCTTCACCCGCTTCGCGATGTACCTCCTGCTGTTCCACTGCCGGGCCACAGGTGGCAGCCTGGTGCCGCACCCGTTGGAGACGTCCGATGTGGGCTGGTTCCGTCGCGACGAGTTGCCGTACCCGACCGTCGGTGCCGAGTGGTGGGGGCCGATGGCGTTCGCGGCCATCGACGGCAGCACGGTCGCCGCCACGTTCGAGCCGCCTCGCTCGCCCGTGTGGCGCGGTCACCACGAGGGCCCAGCCGCGAGCTGACGACGAGTTGCCGCGGGCGACGGTGGAGCAGGTTCGCTACGGGCTCTGGTCGGCGCCGGCCGGCGCGGCACGACGATGGTCGCCCGGGCCCGGCGTCTCAGCTCCCGTCGCCTTCCTGGTCGCGCAGGAAGCGCTCCAGCTCGGCCATGAACTGTTCGCTGTTCACTTCCGCGTCGGGTGCCAGCTCGCCGCCGACGGTGTCGTCGTCGTCATCGTCGTCATCGTCGTCGCGGTCGAAGTCGGCGTCGTCCAGGTCGCCGCTGTCCGACAGCGACTCGAGGCGCTCGACGTAACCGATCAGGTCGGCATCGTCGTTGACGAAGGCCGAGACGCGGGCGTCGTAGGCGGTGGACTCGGACTGCAGCCGGGCAACCGGCGCCGGCGTGCCGATCATCTCGCAGGCGCGCTCGACCAGCGCCAGCGATGCCTTCGGTGACGGCACCTGGGAGGCGTAGGCGGGCACGGCCGCCCACAGCGATGCGCACGACAGATCGGCTCGGGTGCACGCGTCCTGCACGACGCCGACGATTCCCGTGGGGCCTTCGTACCTGCTGCGCTGCAGGTCGAAACGATCGATCACGTCCTGCTCGGTGGCGGTGCCGATCAGCTGCACCGGCCGGCTGTGCGGCACGTCGGCGAGCAGGGCGCCCAGCGTGAGCACCATCGACACGTCGAAGCGCTTGGCGATGCCGACGAGCTGCTGGGTGAACAGTCGCCACCGCAGGGCCGGCTCGGGGCCGAGCACGAGGATGACCTCGCCGCCGGGAGTGCTGGCGCTCCACGCGCCGACCGTCGGCCACACGATCGTGCGGCGCTGCTCGGCGGTGAGCCGCACGTGAGGGCGCACTGTTGCGAAGTCGGTGAACTCCTCAGGGTCGATCTCCGCGAGCGGCTTGGCGTTCCATGCCTCGATCAGGTGGCGCACGCTGTTGCTCGCCGCGTCGGCCGCATCGTTCCAGCCGGTGAAGGCCGCGATCATGATGGGGCGCTGCAGCGAGGGATGCGCCAGCCAGCGGACGTGCTCCATGGCGCGCCACGCTATCGCCGTCGAAAGGGTGCGACCTCGCAATGCGGCGCGGCGCTGCCGGCGGCCGATGGCAACATGTGGCGTGTCTGCTGCTTCCCCGACTGTGCGCGTGGTGGCGCCCCACCTCGGTCTCGGCCCGGCATGTCGAGCGCTGCTCGACTCGCTGCCCGGCTGGTTCGGCATCCCGGAGTCGAACGACGAGTACGTCGCGTTCGTCGAAGGTCATCCCACATGGAGCGCGCTCGACGAGCACGGCACGGTCGTCGGCCTGCTGGCCCCTTCGCGGCATGCGCAGTCGTCGGAGATCTACCTCATCGCCGTTCGGCCCGAATGGCATCGCCGAGGGGTCGGCCGAATGCTCGTCGATGCGTTCGAGGCCGCTGCCCTCTCCGAAGGGCTACGACTGGCGCAGGTGAAGACGCTCGGCCCGTCGCACCCCGATGAGGGGTATGCGCGAACGCGTCGCTTCTACGAGTCGCTCGGCTATCTCCAACTGGAGGAGCTGCACGATCTGTGGCCGGAGAACCCTGCGTTGGTGATGGTGAAACCGTTGGTCGGGCCGCAGGGTGAAGCCGGTGTCATCGCCCGCACCGCTGAGCCGGTCACTCGCACGATGGTGGCCGCTGGTTTGCGGGCGGCCGGCGTTCGAGCGGGCTCTGTCGTGATGGTGCACTCGTCGCTCTCGCGTCTGGGGTGGGTGCTCGGCGGTGGGCAGGCGGTGGTCGAAGCCCTGTTCGAGGTGGTCGGGCCAGACGGCACGATCGCGATGCCCGCGCAGTCGTCGGTCCTCAGCGAGCCATCGCGATGGGAGAACCCGCCGGTGCCCGAAGGGTGGTGGTCGATCATCCGTGACGAGATGCCGGCGTTCGACCCCCATCTCACGCCGGTGCAGGGCATCGGTGTCGTGGCCGAGTGCCTGCTGCGCCACCCCTCGACCGTGCGCAGCGCGCATCCGGCCATGTCGTTGATGGCCAACGGCCCGCTCGCCGAGCACATCGTGGCGCCCCACGAGATCGGCGATGCTGTCGGCAACTCGTCACCGTTGGCGCGGCTGTACGACCTGAGGGCGCGCGTCGTGCTGCTCGGCGTCGGGCACGGGAACAACACCTCGCTGCACCTGGCCGAGGCCCGCACCCACTGGGCTCGGTCGCACACCATCAGCTATGGCGCGCCGATGATGGTCGACGGGCGTCGTCAGTGGGTGCGTCACGACGACATCGACTACGACTCCGACGACTTTCCGGCGCTCGGCGAGGCGTTCGGCGCGACGGGTGGCGAGACGCGGGTGCCGTTGGGCGCGGGCGAGATCATCGCCTGCGACATGCGCGCCATCGTCGACTTCGCTACGGGGTGGCTGGACGCGAACCGGCCCGCGTCACCGCTACAGCCTGGGTAGCACGGTGTAGGCCTCGCCGCCACCGCCGGCGATGACGTCGTCGAGCCAGTTGCCCTCGTACACGTCGGTGGGGCCTTGCATGAGATCGTTCTCGGTGGCGCCCTCGGGGGTGGTGACGAGGGTCCACGCCTGACGCTTGTACGTCCAGTTCGCGGGGTACAGGCGATGGGCCTCGCGCCACCACGGCACCGCTGCCTCGGGGTGGACCGTGCGGCGCAGATGCTCACCGAGCTCGAAACAAGCGGCTGCACGGGCTTCGTCGACGCCGCGCGGCTGCGAGCGGGCCACCACTTCCTCGGGGGTGAGGACGAACCGCGAGGCCGCACCCTGATGCGTCCAGTCGACGATCGCGGCGCGATAGTCGTCGGCGACGTCGGGGATCTTCTTCACCTCGGTGAACATGCGCGTCAGGCGCTCGGGGAGACCTTCCGGGATGTCCATGTCGCGCAGCGGGCTGCGCTCGATCGAGGCGCCCTCTGCGGGGCGCACGATGGTGCCGCCTTCGTCGATCCAGACGGCCATCGGGATGTTGCTGAAGCCGAACAGCTCGTCGGTGATGTGCCGGGTGTCGACGAGGCTCGGGTTGGCGAGCGACGGGTCGGCCGGCCGGGCGGCGTCGATCCACTTCGTGGTGTGCGCGGGCTCGACGTCGAGGGCGACGGTGACGACGGTGAGGCCCAGTGGGGCGAGTTCGGTGTGGAGCGCCTGCCACCCGGGCAGGCTGGTGCGGCAGCCTCAATAGCTGGACCAGGCGACCAGCAGCACCTTTCGGCCATGCAGCGACGACAAGCGGAAGGGCGCACCGTCGTGTGTGAGCAGCTCGGGGTCGGCTGCCGTGGCGGTGGCGAGTGCGCGCCCGCCCAGGGTCGCCGGCCCCAGTGCCCAGACACCGTGCTCCTCATCGTGGATCAAGGGCATGCCCAGCCGTTGCGCCGCGATCGCCACGTCGACGGTGTCGTCGGCTCGCAGGCCACCGGCGGCAGGGACGCAGGTTTCACCCTGGCACAGACCCTCCGGCCGTGGGGTCCACCCGGTATGACGGCCGAACTGCGCAGCGTCGACGGCGTCGAGCGAGGTGAGGATCATGGGGCGGCCGTCTCAGCGCAGCTTGGCCAGGTCGGCCAGGTCGTGCGGCCCGGAGGCCGGGTACCCGAGCCCGGCACGGATGGTTTCGCCCCACGGCCGCAGGAGCCGGACCAGTTCCTCCAGCCCGGCGCCCAGCGCCCGCACGGCACTGGCCATCTGCTGGTCGGTGTGCTCTTCGACGCCTTCTCGGAGCTGCTGGCCGGCGGGGGTGAACCCGATCTCGTCGACCAGTCCGCGCGACCGCAGGCGCTGATGGGCGGCTTCGAACTGTTCGTCGGTCCACGCCCGCGAGCGGCTGTAGGTGCGCATCGGCAAGCCCCAGTACAGCTCGCTGAGCAGCCCGATCTCGGTGGCGTCGAGCCCAGCGCTGATCCAGGCTGCGGTGTGGCTGTCGCCGCGATACTCGCGCAGCATGTCGCCCAGCCGCCAGACCGCGCCCAGGTCGGAGGTGGGCATCGGCAGCGAACTGACCCCGGCGTACAACGGCCGGCCTTCCGGACGCAACGGTTCGACGGCTTTCGACAGCAGGGTGCGAGCGCGGGCCACGCCCTCGGGTGCGGCGCCCAGCAGCCGGTTCAGCTGCGCGATGGCGCCCTCGTCGCGTGCCTGGCAGATCGTGGCGGCATCGGTGAGCGTCCATCCCCGCCGGACGGCCGGTATGACGGCCGCTGGGTTGAACACGGCGAACGCGGCGGCCACCACCTGGCCGGGCACCTGACCCATCACCGAACCGCGGCTGGTGAAGTAGGCAGGCCCGTCGGGCAGCGCGACGCCCTTGGCGTCGCCGCCGCTGGGTGCGAAGCCGAGCGCCACGTAGTTCGCGTGGCACTCGGGCGCGAAGTACACCTGGGCCACCACGGGTTCGAGTGCCGAGGCAAGGGCGCGCGCGGGTTCCATGCTGCGCACGATACGCGGCGAGGAGGCGCCTGTCGTGTTGGAGAGGCCCTAGCGTGAGGCGCCGTGAGTGTCACGATCGAGATCGCCACCGAAGCCACCGACGAACTGGTGCGAGCCTTCGCCCGCCTCATCCCCCAGCTGTCGCAGAGCTCGCCACCGCCGAACGAAGGAGAACTGGCGGAGATGGTCGCCTCCCCTGCCAGCGACGTGCTCGTCGCCCGGCTCGATGGAGTCATCGTCGGCACCCTCACGTTGGTGACGTTCCGCATCCCCACCGGCATGCGGGCGTGGATCGAGGACGTGGTGGTCGACGACAGCGCCCGTGGCCATGGAGTCGGCGATCAGTTGAATCGGTTCGCGTTGCAGTGCGCACGCGACAAGGGCTGCAAGACCGTCGACCTCACCAGCCGCCCGTCGCGTGAAGCCGCCAACCGTCTGTATCGGCGCATCGGTTTCGTGCAGCGGTCCACGAACGTCTACCGCTTCGACCTCGAGTGACCGCTCCCGCCGGCGCCCGACCGCTTCGGTCGGCGTCCATGGCGCAGCGCTCAGGGCTTCGGGTGGGCGAGCAGGAAGTCGATCACCTGCGCAGTGAACGTGCGTGACAGGTGGGGGATGTGCGAGCCACCGACGATCGTCCACAGTTCGGCGGCGCCACTCTGGGGGCAGCTCGCGTAGGTCGTGATCACCGATTCGTCGCCGCCGAGCCGTGCGTCCAGATCGAGCGTCGCGGCGCCGGTGGTCGCGCCGCCGCTGCAGCCGTTGTACGTCGCCCAGTCGTCGATGGAAGCCTCCGCGCCCGGGTGTGGCTCGTTGCGGAAGGTGCCCCCT
This sequence comes from Ilumatobacteraceae bacterium, assembly GCA_049696035.1. Classification (GTDB taxonomy): domain Bacteria; phylum Actinomycetota; class Acidimicrobiia; order Acidimicrobiales; family Ilumatobacteraceae; genus UBA668. Next base: position 13,416 of record JBAVTH010000224.1, on the reverse strand, counting down.
TCGTAGGCGATGGCCTCGTCGGCGGTGCCATGGATCTCGAGCACGTTCACGGGCTGCGACGGTGAGCATGCCGACGGGTCGAGGTAGGTGGCGCCGGAGATGCTCACCAGGGCGGCGATGAGGTCGGCGTGGTCGCACGCCATGCGATACGACATGAACCCGCCGTTGGAGAAACCGATCAGGAAGATCCGACGCGGGTCGACGGAGTAGGCGGCCTGCACCTGCCGGATGACAGCCGCCAGGTAGCCGGAATCGTCGACTGTCTCGCCGAAGCCGCAGCAGGCGTCGGTGGCGTTCCAGAAGTGCTTGCCGTCGGCGTCGACCGTGCCGTCGGGGTGCACGAGCAGGAAGCCGCGCTGCTCGGCCAGCCGCTCGAAGTGGAAGTAGTCCTCCTGCATCGCACCGGTGATGCCGTACCCGTGCAGCAGCACCACGAGCGGCACCGGTGTCGCGCCGTCGTACTCGGTCGGGGTGAACACCTCGAAAGGCCGTTCGACCGTCGGGTCGATGGTGTCGGGTACGACCGTCGTCGACGGCGCATCGGTGGCCACCGGGTTGCGGGTGGCGGAGGGTGTTGCCTCCGTCGATGGTTCGGCTGCTGCGGTCGTGCCGGCCATCGAGGGCGCAGTGGGTGATGCGGGGTCGCCGGCTCGCGACGTTGTGCTGCTGCAGGCGGCGACCGCCAGCGCGATCACGAGGAGTACGGCTTGCCGGCGAGCCATGTCAGCACTGTACGGCGCGCGCGGCGCGCCGGCTCAGGGCTTGGGGTGGGCGAACAGGAAGTCGATCACCTGGGCGCCGAAGCTGTCCGATCGTCCGGGGATGTGCGCGCCGCCCGGGATGGTCCACAGATCCACCGCGATGCCCGTGGGGCAGCCGGTGTACTCGCTGACGGTCGACTCGGCGCCGGCGATGTTGCCTTCCAGATCGAGGGTCGTCGGCGAGTCGGCAGAGGGGCCGGTGCAGCCGTTGTACGCGGCCCAGTCGGCGACGGTCTCCTCCGCACCCGGATGGTTGTGGCCCAGGATGGTGCCGCCGTCGTACGGAATGGTGTGGTCCTCGGTGCCGTGGATCTGCAGCACGCTGACCGGTTCGGACGGCTTGCACGCCGCTGCGTCCCCGAACGTTGCGCCCGCCAGGCTGACGATGGCTGCGATCGTGTCGGCGTGCTCGCAGGCCATGCGGTACGACATGAAGCCGCCGTTGGAGTGGCCGACGAGGTAGATCCGCTGCGGGTCGACGTTGTAGTCGGCCTGCACCTTGTGGATCAGGGCCATCAAGTACGCCGAGTCGTCGACGTCGGACAGGAACCCGCAGCATGCATCGGTGGCGTTCCAGAACTGCTTGCCCAACTGGTTGACGGTGCCGTCGGGATGCACGTACAGGAAGCCGCGCGACTCGGCGAGAGGCTGCAGCTGGAAGTACGCCTCCTGGATGGCGCCGCTGGCCCCGAAGCCGTGCAGCAGGACCACCAGCGGCATCGGGGTGGCGGGGTCGTAGCTCGAGGGTGCGAACACGTCGAAGGGTCGCCCACTGGTGAGGTCGATCGTCGTCGTGGGGGCGACCGTCGTGGGTTGGACCGTGGAAGTTGGTGCGGCGCCATCGGTGGCCGGTACGTCGGTGGCCGGTACGTCGGTGGCCGGCACGTCCGTGGCCGCTGCCTGGGTGGTGGCGGCCGACGAGACCGGTGTTTCGGAGCCGGTCGGGACCGACGCCGCAGAGCCGGCATCGTCGCCCGAACTGCACGCGGCGACGAGTGCAACGGTGAACAGCAGAGCGATGGTGCGGCGCATCAGGGCACTGTACGGGAGGCCGTGGCTGCGTGCTCCACCGTTCGCGTGTGGCGTTCGTCTCCGCCGGCGGTCCTACTCTGTCGACGTGTCGTCTGTCGAGCGCTACCTCGCCCGCATCGGGTTCGACGCACACGTCGGCGCCCCGTCGGTCGAGCTGCTGGCGGCACTGCAGCTGGCCCACCTGGTTCACGTGCCGTTCGAGAACCTGCACCCTTTCCACCGGCGTGGCGTGCGCACCGATGTCGAGTGGTCGTACCCGAAGATCGTCGAGCAGCGCCGCGGTGGATGGTGCTTCGAGCTCAACGGAGCCTTCGGCGCGCTGCTGCGCGGCCTCGGCTTCGACACCGACTACGTGTCGTGCCAGGTGTGGGAGAGCGACGTGACGGATTGGGGTCCGCCTCACGACCACCTCGGCCTGCTCGTGCGGCTCGGCGGCCAGCGTTGGTTCGTCGACGTCGGATTCGGTGATTGCTGCATCCAGCCACTGCTCGTCGAAGAAGGGCCTCGCCCGGCCGTTCCGCGAGCCGCACTCGTCTCCGTCGAGGCTGCGGCATTCGTGCTCACCGAACTGGCCGCGCCCACCGCCGATCGGCCTGCGACGTGGGAACCCCAGTTGAAGGTGTCGCTGGCGCCGACGCAGCTGGCGGTCTTCGATCGGCGCAGCCGATACCTGCAGACCGAACCCGGTCTGAGCTGGACGGAGAAGCCGTTCGCAACCCGCGCGCTCGACGCGACCGGTTCGCGCGTCACCCTGCGAATGGACGTGCTGCGCCACCGCCGTGGCACCGGCGGTTTCGTCGACGCGGCGGTGGCGCCGGCCGCATGGAGCGACGTGCTGCGCGACCAGTTCGGCATCGATGATCGCAACGCTCGCTGACGAGCGTGCCGGCGCGGCACGGCCCCGCCCTGGAGGGGAGCGGGGCCGTGCGACCGGTACCTCGATGGTGCGGATGGCGGGAAACCCGGCAGCGAGGACCCGGCAGGTCCGGCGCCGGTCAGGCGGCGATCGGCCGGCGGCGGCGGCTGATGAACAGCGCCCCCGCTCCGCCGAGGAGCAGCATGCCGGCGGCGAGTGCGATGCCCTCGGAGGCGGCGCCGGTGACCGGCATCTCGCCCGACGGCGCGGTGGGCGGCAGCAGCACGGCGTCGATGACGTGGATGATGCCGTTGCAGGCCTGGATGTCGGTGGTGGTCACCTTGACCGTGTCGTTCAGGAACACCGAACCGTTGACGACCTTGATGCTCACCTTGGCGCCGTTGAGCGTGGTGGCTTCGGTGAGGCCGACGACGGTGGCGGCGTTCACCTCGCCGGCGACCACGTGATAGGTGAGCACACTGGTCAGGAGCTGCTTCTGTGCCAACAGCTGCTCAGCGGTCATGCCCAGGCTTGCCAGTGCGGCGGCGAAGGCATCGTTCGTGGGGGCGAACACGGTGGTCTTGGGGTCGGTGCAGGTGTCGAAGGAACCGACGAGGCCGGCGGCGCCGAGGGCGGCGACGAGTGTCGAGAACTGCGGGTCGGCCGAGGCCTGCTCGGCGATGGTCTTGGTCGGGTCGCCGGCGCTCGGCGCGGCGCTGGCCGAAGCAGCGAGCGGCACCACGCTGGCAGCCGCGGCTGCGACGAGCAGTGCCAGCTTCTTCTTGAAGCCGGCTCGGTGTTGGACGTTCTGGTTCATGGTGTCTCCCTGGTCGTGCCGGTGTGCGGTCACCGGTTGCGGGAGGTTCGTCGCAGACGTCGCTTTGGATTGGAATTAGTACTAAGAAAACTCGTCCGGCGCCGAGTGATGCGGCACGAGGTCCTCGGCGGCTTGCCGGACCTGCCAGTCGTGGTCGACGAGCGCCGCCGCCAGTGCGGCGTCCACTTCAGGGCCGGTGAAGGGAGCGAGTGCCAGCACGGCGCGCCGGCGGATGTTCGGCTTGTCGACGCAGCCGGCCAGGATCGCCGGGAGACCGCGTTCGTCGCCGATCGCTCCGAGCGCTGCCACCGCGGCCTCTCGCGCCAGCGGGTCCTTGGCGTTCGTCGCCAGGTCGACGAGGGTGGCCAGCACGTCGTCGTCGACCGTCTCCTGCTCGCCGGCGGCCCACGCGGCAGCGTCCACCACCGTCGGGTCGGTGTCCCGTAGCAGCGCCAGCACCGAGACCGCCGGGTGGCGGGCGGCGAGCATCGCCGCGCGGCGTCGCACCGTCGCCGCGGGGTCGGTGATGCCCGACCGCACGTCGTCGTCGGTGAGCGCTCCCATGCGGGCGAGCGCCCCGAGCGACAGCTGACGGGCGGTGGGGTCCGTCGCCGACAGCCCGGAGCGGGCCTGTTGTTCGTCGCCGTCGTGGCCGGCGATCACCAGTCGGCGCCAGTGCTCGGCGGTGCTCATCGGCGCCGCGCCGTCATCGCTTCAGCATGTCGGTGAGGGTGATGACCAGCCAGGCCGTGCCGAAGCCGATGATGGTGGCCATCACCGCACCCACCCAGACGGCGAGCACACTGCTGGCGAGCAGCGACCAGAGGCGTCGCCACCACGGTGACCGGCGCGCCAGCGTCGCCCGAACCTCGGCAACCTCCAGCCCGGTGGGCGCGGTGGCTTGCCGCCGCGCGCGCGCCGGATCGGCCGTCGCTCTGGCAGGCTTTCGCCATCCAGCCGCGATCAAGGCCACAATGGCGAGTCCGGCAATCCAGCCAGCAGCGGTGGTGACCTCGGTGATACTCACGCAAGAAGAGATGGTACCGGAGCCCGCCCCCGCGGTCAGGGCGCCGCGCAACGTGCACCGGTGGTGGGCGGTGCCGATGGCCGCACTGGGCCTGCTGGCCGCTGCGGCGCCGGTGGTGTTCAGCTTCCTGCCGGCCACGCTGTTCGTCGACGCGCAGCGGTGCCGAGAGTTCGACGATGCCAGCCCGCCGAAGTGCGTCAGGCCCACCGCGGAAGCCGTCGAGTTCGCGCTGGTCCCCGCCGATGCGGAGCCCGTCGAACCGCGCCTCGCCATCACCGGTGTGCCCACCTACGACTCGGCGGGGCAGATCTACTTCGTGACGATCACCGAGCCGAACATCAGCATGGTCGACTGGTTCGTCACCCGCGAGAACGACGCGGCGCGCTTCCTGACGCACACGGACAAGTACGGCGATCAGTCCGAGCAGCAGCTCATCCAGTCCGGACAGCAGCAGATGCGCAGCGCCAAGGACAACGCCGTGTTCGTGGCGCTGAAAGCGGCGGGCTACCCGGTCGAGCTCAAGTCGGGCGACGTGATCATCGACTACCTGTTGTGTCTCGAAGCCAACACGGCCCGCACCAAGTGCCTGAGGTACAGCCCGGCCGACGAGCTGCTCGACCCGGGTGACGTGCTGAAGAAGGTCAACGGTTCGGAGGTGTCGATCATCGACGATCTCGGGCCGGCCATGAAGGGTGTCGAGCCGGGGCAGGAGATCGAGATCGAGTTCGAGCGCGGCGGGAAGCCGATGAAGGGCGAGATCGAGACGATCCTGGCCCCCGGGGAGGACCCTCCGCGTACGATCATCGGTTTCCGCCCCATCGACACCACCACGGTCGATCTGCCCGATGGACTGGATGTCGCCATCGACACCGACAAGATCGGCGGCCCGTCCGCCGGCCTGGCGTTCACGCTCACCTTGATCGACCAGCTCACCGAGGGCGATCTGATGGGTGGTCAGCGCGTCGCGGTCACCGGCACGATCGACGTGGAGGGCAAGGTCGGCGCCATCGGTGGCCTCAACTCGAAGGCGTCGGCTGTGCAACAGGTCGGGGTGAAGTACTTCCTGGTGCCGGTCAACCAGGGTGAGGGCGGCCTCGACGGCATCGCTCATGCCCGGGAGGTCGTGGGCGACGATGTGGAGATCATCCCGGTCGCCACGGTCGAGGAGGCCTTGGCGGCGCTGGAACGCATCGGCGGCGACCCGGTGAAGCTGGTCGACCCGCCCGGCTCGGACGAGTCCGACTGACCGCTCCACGCTGATTGCCACCCTTTCGCGGGCCCTGGCACCTACGATTTGCGTCAATGGCCATTTCGTTCTCACGACCCGACCCTTCGTCGCCGACGTCGGTCTCGACGGCCAACTTCACGACGGCACGGCGTGGGTACGAGCCGGAGGAAGTCCGCGAGTTCCTGCGCATGGTGGCCGCCGAGCTGGCTCGGCTGCAGGAACGCGAGCGGTTCCTCGAGCGCGAGCTCCGCATCGCGCAGCGCACCACACCCTCGGCCGCGGTGGCGCTGGACGAGGAGGTCGTCACGCGGATGCTCGGCGAGGAAGCCGCGCGCATCCTCTCCACCGCCCGCGAAGCCGCCACGCAGATCAAGGTGCGTGCCGAGGAAGGTGCGTCGCGCGTGCTGCGCGAGGCCACCGATGAGGCCCAGCGGCTGCGCGAAGAAGCGGAGATCGAGTCGTCGCGGCGGCGGCAGGACGCATCGGCCGACGCCGAGTCCGAGCTGCAGATGGCCAAGCAGCAGGGCCGTGAGATGGTCAACGAAGCTCGTGCCTACCGCGAACGTGTGTTGGGCGAGCTGGCCCGCCGCCGCGAGCTGGCTCGGCAGCAGATCGAGCAGCTGGTGCACGGCCGCGACCGGCTGCTCAACGCGTTCGAGCGTGCTCGCCTGGCCGCTGTCGACGTGATGGCGGAGATGACCCCGTTGGGCGAACCCAACGAGTACGTGAACCTCTCGCCCACCACCGGCCCGGTGCCGCTGATGGTGCCGGCCGATGCGCGCCAGCGCCCTGCGGACGATGCGGTCGCCGGGATCGCACCGGTCGACGAGGCCGTGATCGACGAGGCCGCGATCGACGAGCGCGACGACACCGTCGTGCTGCTCCGCGAGGTCGCCGCCGACGAGGTGTTCACCGATGCTCGCGAGATCGATGTGCCGAGTGGCGGCGAAGCAGAGGGCGATGCCGCCCACCTCGAGCGCATCGCGCCGGTGGTGGCCCTCTTCGCCGGCGACTCACGCCACGAGGCGCACGAGGCTGAACCGTTCGACCAGGTGGAGGCCGACACCGCGGCCGACGACATGGCCGACGACACCGCGGCCGACGACACCGCGGCCGACGACACCGTTGACGACGACTCGGCTGCTGAAACGGCCGACGACATGGCCGACGACGACACCCCTGACGACGACATGGCCGACGACACGGTCGACGACGACGGGCAGCCGAAGGCGTCGGTCGACGATCTGTTCGCCCGGCTTCGTGCTGCTCGCGCCGACAAGGTGGTGCAGCGAGCGATGGCCGAGTCGGTGGGCGCCGATGCTGCCACGGAGCCCGAGCCTGTTCTCACCGTCGGGCTCGATGCCGAGTTGCCGGGCGCTGCCGAGCCCGGGCCGGCATCAGCGCCCTCAGGGCTCACGTTGGTGCCCGACAACGACATCGTCAGCCATCCCGCGATCGGCGAGGAGCTGTCGGTGTTCGATGCGTCACCGGTGGCCCCTGCCGTGGTGCTCGACGCCGACGACTCACCGTTCGGGCGACGAGACGCCGAGCTGACCCCCCTCATCGTGGCGGCGGCCCGCAAGCTGAAGCGGGTGCTGGCCGATGAGCAGAACGACGTCCTGCACATCCTGCGTCGCGCCGAGCCGGTTCGATCGATCGATGCGCTGCTCCCATCGCCCATCGAGCACGGGTTGCGCTACGCGGCAGCGATCGAGGGCGAGTTGCGGTTGGCGGCGCTGGCCGGCGCCGCCAGCGTCGATGATGGGGACAAGGGCGACCACCTCCACGAGATCAACCGGGCAAAGGCGTTGCAGCCGGCGATCGAATCGCTCTCGAGTGCGGTGATCGTGCCGCTGCGGGATCGGCTGGAACGAGCGGTCGGCGATGCCGACGGCGACAACGGCGATCTCGCCGACTCCGTTCGTGCCGTCTATCGCGAGTGGAAGACGCAGCGAATCGACGAGCACCTCGACGATGTTGCCCGCATGGCCTTCGGTCGCGGCGCGCTGGTGGCGCTCACGCCGGGCACGCCGGTGTGCTGGTCGGTCGACCCGAATGGCCCGGCCTGCCCCGATGCGGAGGACAACGCGCTGGCGGGCGTGGTCGGCGCAGGGCAGCCGTTCCCCACCGACCACACCTGCGCCCCGGCGCACGAGGGTTGCCGCTGCATGCTGCAGCGGGCACCCCGGTAGCCTTCGCCGCGTGCGGAACCCTGCAGATATCCCCCGCCCAGTCCGCAAGCCCAGTCGCATCGGTGACCGTGGTCGCGCACTGCTGATCATCGCAGCCGTGGCCCTGGTCGGGTTGCTGCTGTCGGCGCGGTTCATCTCGGGCTTCTTCGTCGACTACCTCTGGCACGACTCGGTCGGTCGCACCGACGTGTTCTGGGGCGTGCTCGGCGCCAAGTTCACGATGTTCGCGCTCTTCGCCGGCACGTTCATCGTGATCGCACTGCTCAACCTGATCATCGCCGATCGGTTGGCCCCCGCCACCTTCTCCGCCAACACGCATCCGCTGGTCGAGCGCTTCCACGAGTTCTTCGGGCATCGCATGCGACTGTTCCGCTTCGGGGTCGCCATCATCTTCGGCCTGCTGTTCGCGGCGCCGGCGATCGACCGCTGGCAGGACTGGCTGATGTTCCGCAACAGCAAGTCGTTCGGCATCTCCGATCCGTACTTCGGTAACGATGTCGGCTTCTACATGTTCAAGTTGCCGTTCGTGACGTTCGTGCTCGACTGGCTGTTCCTCGCGGTCCTCTTCATCACCTTGCTGGTGGTGGCCACCCACGTGCTCTCCGGCGGCATCGTCATCCAGCCGCCGAAGCCGAAGGTGCGTCGTGCCACCAAGGCGCACGTGGCCGTGCTGCTGGCCGTGCTGGCCGTGCTGAAGGCCGGCGACTACTGGGTCACCCGCTACGAGCTCACCACGGCCAATCGGGGCGCGGTCCGCGGTGTCACCTACGCCGTCGACAACGCGCAGCTGCCCGCAGTGCTGCTGCTGGCGCTGATCGCGCTGCTCACCGCCGGGCTGTTCCTCAGCACCCTGAAGACCGAGCGGTGGCGCCCGGCAGTGGTCGCCTCCGGCCTCTGGGCCATCATCGCCCTGGTGGGCGGTGTCATCTACCCGAGCGCCGTGCAGTCGCTGGTGGTGAACCCCAACCAGAAGGACAAGGAAGCGAAGTACATCGCCTACAACATCGAGGCCACGCGCCATGCGTTGGGCATCGAAGACGTGGTCGCGCAACCGGTGGAGTTCCAGGATCTCACCACTGCCGACCTCACCAAAAACGTGGACGCACTGCGCGACATACGCCTGCTGAAGCCCACCGCTCAGCTGGAGACCAGGTTCCAGGCCGACGAGCCGCGTCCCAACACCAAGGTCACCGACGTCGACCCGGATCGCTACGTGGTGGATGGCGTCACCCGCCAGGTCATCGTCGGTGCCCGCGAGCTCGACCTCGCCAACGTGGGCAACAAGTCGTGGCAGGGTACCCATCTCATCAACACCCATGGGTGCGGCCTGGTCGTGTCGCCGGCCGGCCAGATCACGTCCAGCCGCAAGCCCGCGTACGACGACTCGATCGCGAAGGTCACGCGGCCGGAGCTGTACTTCGACAGCTCGTCGACCGGATACGCGATCGTCGACACCTCGGTCACCGAGCAGCCCTGCGACGGCCAGGAAGTGGCTGCCTACGAGGGCACCGGCGGCGTCCTGCTCAACTCCGGTGTGCGCAAGCTGGCCTTCGCGCTCGACGAGTGGGACTACAACCTCATCGGCACCAGCTCGATCACCGATCAGTCGCGGCTGATGTCGATTCGCAACGTCAGCGATCGGGTGGCGAAGGTTGCGCCCTTCCTCTCGCTCGACGGCGATCCGTACCCCGTCGCGATCGACGGTCGCATCGTGTGGGTGATCGACGGCTACACCACCAGCAACCGCTACCCCTACGGTGAGGGCGCCGATCTCAAGCAGCTCGACAGCGGCAGTGGCCTCCACCACTCGTTGAACTACGTGCGCAACAGCGTCAAGGCCGTGGTCGATGCCTACGACGGCTCGATCACCCTCTACGAGATGGATCCCACCGACCCGATCCTGAAGGTCTGGGAGTCTGCGTTCCCCGATCTCTTCACCTCGCTCGACGAGATGCCGGAGGCACTCCGGTCGCACCTGCGTTACCCGGAGGAGCTGTTCCGCATCCAGACCGCGGCCTACTCGAAGTACCGGCTGGAGGCCAGCGAGTTCTTCGAACGCAATGGCGCCTGGTCGGTGGCGTTGGCGGCGCCCGAACAGACCAAGAACGTGCTCGACAGCTCCGGAACCAACAACACGACCGTGGACACCACGCCGGTCGAGCAGACGGGCAGCGACCAGTTCGCCTCCGACAGCAACTCGCCTCGCTTCGAGCCGTACTACACGATGTTCCATGCCGCCGGCGACGAGCAGGCAACCTTCGAGCTGTATCGCCCCTTCCAGCCGTTCAGCACCACCGACCAGTACAAGAACCTGGTGGCATACATGACGGCGAGCAGTGACCCCGACAGCTACGGCCAGTTGGTGGCGCACGTGCTGCCCGATGCCGCCACCCAGATCGACGGTCCGTACAACGTGGGCGCGGCGATGGTGTCGTTCAACGAGGTCTCCAGCTACATCACCGCCAACAACCAGCAGGGCTCCACCGTCGAGCTCGGCGACCTGCAGATGCTGCCGGTCGCGAAGGGCATCATCTGGTTCCGGCCCCTCTACGTGGAGTCGAAGGGTTCCGGCCAGCCACTCACGAACCGGATGATCGTCAGCTACAAGGGCAAGGTGTCGATGGGTGAGTCCTTCACCGATGCGCTCGGCCAGCTGTTCCCCGGTTTCAAGGTCGACATCGGCGATGTGGTGGGTGCTGCTCCGGTGGACACCGGCACCGGCACCGACACGGGCACCAGCACTGACGGTGCGACCGCGAAGGAGCTCCTCGCCCAGGCCCAGGCCTTGTTCGACGAGGCCGACGCGGCGCTGGTGAAGAAGGACTTTGCCACCTACGGCGCGAAGATCGAAGCGGCCAGGGCGCTGGTGGCGAAGGCGCTCGCGCTGCTGGAATCGTGACCGAACCCTGAGGGCTCAGCCCCGAGGGTGGTGGCGAACCTGCTCGGCCAGAGCGGCCAGATCCTGGCGGAACGCGATCTCGTAGCGGGCCTGCTCGGCGGCCAGCTTCACCTGCGCGCCCTTGAGACCGTCGATGACCTCGTCGCTGACGGTGCCCTGGGCGACCTCGTTGCTACGGGCGGCAAGGCCGTCGATGTCGCGGCCGAGCTCGCTGACCTGGTTGGCCAGCTCGGTGCTGACGGCGTTGAGGCGCTGCTCGATGGCGGCCACCTGCTCGGTGGCCTGGCGAGTGGTGGTGTCGCTGGCGGCAACGCGTTCGGCCAGCTGAGCGATCTGCGCGGCCACGCCGTCGGTGCTGGCGAGGCGATCGGCGAGGGCGTTCACGCGATCGCGCAGGTCGGCATCGCCGGTGGCAGCGAAGGCGGCGGCACGGCGATCCTCGGTCTCGTTGGCGAGCTCGGTGATGCGGTCGCGCAGGCTGCCCAGCTGGGCGCCGAACTCCGCCTGTGCGGTGACGCGTGCGTTGAGCTGCGACAGTTGGTTGGAGAACGAATCGATCGCACCCACACGGTCGGCCAGCTGGTCGATGCGAGCCAGTGTGTCGGGGTCGGCACTCGACGGTTGGGTGGGCGTGGCGGACAGCGCGCTCATGCGGGCTTCGAGCTCGACGAGGCGCGATTCGTCCGGGCTGCCGTCGATGCGTGAGCTCAGCTGATCGAGTCGGGCCAGCAGACCAGGGTCCGGTTCCGCCGCCGCGTTCACCTTGGCGGCGAGCTCGTCGAGCCGGCTCGAGATCGCCGGATCTGCGGTGTGCACGGCATCGACCTTGGCGGCGAGCTCGTCGAGCCGGGCGGCCAGGGCCGGATCCGGTGCGCTGGCGGAGCGTGCGGCTTCGACCTGGGTGGCGAGCGCATCGATTCGGGCCAGCAGCATCGGGTCGGGTGCGATCTCGGCCGGTGGGGCGAGCGGGGCGGCGAGTGGTGTGTTGGCGGCGTTGCTGGCCACGGTTGCCGCGGCGGCGGCCTTGGCGGCGGCGTTCTCGGCGTTGGCGTGGGCGGCGGCAGCGGTCTCGGCGACGACGCCGAGCTGTGCCTGCAGCTCGTTCAAGCGGCCCTGCACATCGTCGCTGCCGGGGCGGTCGGCGGCCATCGCGGTGGTGGTGGCATCCAGCGCTGCCAGCCGGGTCTCGACGAGCGCCTTGGCCTGCTCGGTGGCCTCCAGCCGAGCCTTCACATCCATCAGCTCGCTGCGCAGCGCGAGGAAGTCGGTGGGGTCGACCCCGTGCTTGCTGCTCTTGGGCGGCTTGGGTGGTTTCGGGGGCATGGTCGGCTTCGCCGACGCCTTCCCGGCCTTCTTCTGCTGACCTGGCTTCTCCGCATCGATCGGTGCGGTTGGGGTTTCGGGTGCCGAGGCCTTCGGCTTCTTGCTGAACAGTCCCATGAGCTTCTCCACACGCGAGGGTTTACGATTCGGGCATCGCTGCCCGCTACCGTACCCCGGCCGGGCGCTCTTGGGGAGGCTGTCATGCCGTACAACCAGCTGGGCCGCATCGTGCACGACGCCGATGCGCACATCATGGAGCCACCGACGTGGCTGCGCGATCACGCCGACCCCGCCGTCCGCGAACGAATCCAGCCCCTCGATCTCGGTGGCGGCAACGAGCTGCGGCAGACCGGTTCGGTGGAGGATCAGCTGGCGGATCTCGATGCGACGTTTCAGCGACTGGCAGATCGTCACGGCAGTGACGACTACCGGGCGGTGGAAGCGCAGGAGATCATGCTCCGCAAGAACTTCGCCGCCACCGGTTCCTTCCTAGCCGGCGACCGGCCGCGAGCTCTCGACCTGCTCGGCTTCCAGAGCCAGCTGATGTTCAACACCTTCCACAACAGCCGCCTCTTCCAGTGGGAGCACAGCGGCGACATGGCCATGGCCTACGGCACGGCGCGTGCGCACAACCGCGGCATGGTGGAGTTCTGTTCGGTGGATGCCCGGTTGCTGCCCACCTGCTACGTACCGCTGGCCGACTTCGACATGGCGGCCGAGATGGCAGCCGAGTCGGTGGCGATGGGCGCCGCCGCGTTGCTCGTCGCCAGTGGTTGCCCGGCGGGGCACTCGCCGTCACACCGCCTCCTCGACCGGGTGTGGGCGACGGCGCAGGAGGCCGACATCCCGGTGGTGTTCCACGTCGGCGGCACCGGCGAGCTGATCGACCGCAGCTACTTCGACAACGGGCTGCCGATCCCGCCCGACTTCCATGGCGGCGAGGAGAACTTCCGCTCGGTCGACTACATGGCGATTCCCTTCCCCCCGATGCAGACGCTGGCGACGATGCTGTTCGACGGTGTCTTCGACCGGTTCCCACGGCTGCGCATCGGTGTCGTCGAGCAGGGCGCGATCTGGGTGCCCAGCTGGATGCGGCAGATGGAGAGCGCGTTCGAGGCGTTCGTCAAGCACGAGGATCGCGTACGCGCACTCGCGCTGCGCCCCAGCGAGTACGTGCGGCGGTCGATGAAGTTCACGCCGTACCCCACCGAGGACGTCGGCTGGATCATCGAGCAGGCAGGCCCGGAGACGGTGCTGTTCAACAGCGACTACCCGCATGTG
>JBAVTH010000223.1:0-6565 GCA_049696035.1 Ilumatobacteraceae bacterium | reverse complement strand
GTGAGCCTTCGGCTGAAGACGACGCTGAGCACGATCACCGTGGCGACGATGGCGACGGCGATGGACAGCAGCACGGCGCGGACGCTGCCCGCGGTCTGAGAGAGGATGTAGGGGAAGGCGCCGATGCCGAACAGCACGGTGGCCAGCGATGAGACGAGCAGTTGCCCCCAGAACCTGTCGGCAGGCGTGCTCACCGGACTGAAGTTGTGCTCGCGTTGCATCGTGCCGTGTCCCGCCAGGGTGAAAGCCTTCCGAGAACGTATCGTCCCTTGTTACTTTCGGCGCGAAAGTGGCCGAGGTTGAGCACGCTCGGTGCGCGCCTGGTCAGTGCCGCGGGGCGGGTGCTGCTGAACGCGCGGCGAACGGTGGGTCTACGCTGCCGCGGTGGACAGCGCCCGGCGCCGTTCGTCGTTGTACGACGGGGATGGCCCCGACGAACCGCGTCGAAATGTCACGCGCACGGTCGTCGTCTCGCTGGCGGTGATCGCGCTGGTGGTCGCCGGCGCTGTCGCTGCGGTGCTGATCTCCCGCGACGACGGTGCCCAGCGGGCATCGCCCGACGCGTCGGTGCCCGTGACGGATGCGTCCAGCGAGGATCTCTCCCCGGCGGCGGTCGAGCGGGTCACGGCCGAGGGGTTGACGGTGCGACTCCACGTGAGCGACAACCCCGACGTGGTAGGGCAGCAGCCTCCTCCGGCGGCGGGGGCGCCGGCGTGGTGCGAGGCCACCGGTATGGCCTTCGGCACGGTGATCTCCGATCTGGCCGTGGCCCAGTCGCAGATGGCGGTCTCGAAGGTGGCCGCGCCCAACGGCGGTGGGCAGCTGTTGATGGGAGGCGTGCTCGAGGGTTCGCCGATGTGGGGCGTGGTGGTGCAGGTTCCCCCGCAGATCGCGCTCGTTCGTGCCTCGCTGCCGGGCGTGGAACCCGACGAGATGGAACCGGTGGACGGCGTGGCGATCGTGGCGCTGCCGGCACCGGCGCGGCCCGTCGGTGCGGCGCCCATCCCCAACCGGGTCGACCCATGGGGCATCGGCATCGACCTCGGCCGAGCGAAGGTCGAGTTCGTCTCCGCCAGCGGGCACAGCGAGACGTTCGACGTGAGCACCGACTTCATGGGACCGGCGATGTGGAACGACCAACGCTGTTGGCCGCAGGCGTTCCCGCAGGGCGAGCCCGAGCCGGCCCCGCCCCCGGTGTTGCCCGATCCGGGAGAGCAGCCCGCTGATGCTGTCGCTGCGGAGGCCGCGGTGGCTGGTGCACTGGGCGAGCTGTACGCCGCCCCGATCGAGGAGGGGCGTGAGTTCTTCGACCTGATCGACGATGCCAGCGGCATCGACCTCAACGTCGCGTCGTCGCTGAAGGACCAGCCGGAGTTGAGGAACCTGCTCACGAAGGGCGACGCCACGATCTCCGAGCTGGTGTTCATCTCGCCGATCGAGGCGTTCTTCGTCTACGACCTCGATGCACCGTACGGCCCTGTCGTCAACCGGTTCGGGCGGGCCCGCTTCGTCGACGGCCGGTGGAAGATCACACGCGGCACGTTCTGTCAGGAGACGCTGCCGTACGGGGTGATCTGCGGGGTCTGAGCCAGGCTGCCCGGTCCTCCTGCCCGTGGCCGGAGGCCACGACTTCCTGACCTCGCGCCGTTGGCGCGCACTCGGCCCCGCGCGTCGCCGACGCACGGGGCCGAGTGGCGAACCGGGTGCCCGGCGCCGCTCTCAGGAAGCGGCGACGGTGTAGTACCCGTTCAGGTCGGCGATCACGTCGGTGCCCTCATGGACGTAGAGGCACACCTTGCCGCCGGTGCCGATGCGAACCGGTGTGAGGCTCGCCCGGTCGACGCCGCGCACGAAGTTGAGGAACGAGGCCAGCGGGCGCGGCTTGCCGCACGGCCATGCAGTGACGTAGCCGGGGCCGGAGGCGTTGGTGATCGTGACGTTGAGCAAGACGGCGGAAGCGTCGGCAGGCACACCGTTCGCGCCCGCCACCTGTACCTGGATGATGGCGCCGTCGCCTGGGCGGCTGGGTCGTGAGCCGGCGATGCCGGTGCCGTCGCGGGTGTCGAGGATGCGCACCGGGCTGAGCGAGGTGAAGGTCACGTCGGGTCGCTCGGAGAAGAAGCCCTGCACGTCGACGATCAGGTTGGCCGACTCCGAGGCGAAGAAGCACACTTGCCCGGTGGACGAGGGCCGCACGGTGGTGAGGTTGGAGACGGCGGGGTTCGTCGGATCGAAGTTGACGCTCGAGACCACCGGTCGGGGCAGGTCGCAGGGGAAGACCGTGATGTAGCCGATGCCGGCTGCATCGGCGACGGTGACGCTCATGGTCACGGCTCGGATCGCCTCATCGGTCGGCAGGCCACCGGCGCCGGGGACGGAGATCGCCAGCACCTCGCCGGCGGCCATCGGGGCGATGGCGCGAGTGCCCAGACCGGTGCCGTCGCGGGTGTCGACGATGCGCGCCGGAGTGAGCGGGTGGTAGAAGAAGCCGCGCACGGCCGCGAAGTCGTCGGCGTACCAGCCCGACGCGTCGGCGATCAGCTGGGTGCTCGCCGAGGTGAAGAAGCACACTCGGCCGTCGCGACCGACCTTGGCGGTCACCTGGTTGGCGGCGTTCACACCATGGACGAAGTTGAGGTTGGAGGCCACCGGCCGGGCGCTGCCGCACGGATAGACCGTGACGTAGCCATCGTGGGGAGCGTCGGTGACGGTGACGTTCAGCACCACTGCCCCGGCGCCGGTGTCGGGCACGCCGGCCACGCCGGTCACGTCGAGCTCGATGACCTGGCCGATGCCCAGTGGGCCGGAGTGGTGGCCGGCGACTCCGGTGCCATCTCGGGTGTCGAGGATGCGGGTCGGGTCGACGGGCGTGAACGTGCCGCGCACCGGCACGGCAGCGGAGGCGCCGCCGGCGACGGCGAGTGAGGCCGCCATCGCGGTGCAGGCGATGGCGAGCGCAGTGAGGCGTGTGAGGTGCATGGACTCTCCCTTGGGTGGCGGCCGCCGCGGGGCGGACGTCGCCATGGTGCGCGTCGGATGTGAGCGATCTGTGAGGAGACGGTGATCGGGTGGTCACGGTTCGCCGTCCGAACACCGTGCCCGGGCGGCAGTAGGTTGCGGGCATGGAACCGTGGACAGAAGCGATGATCCCCGACCAGAGCGGTCGCGTGGCGTTGATCACCGGCGGCAACAGCGGCATCGGGCTGCAGGCGGCGCGGGCGCTCGCCGAGCACGGCGCCCACGTCGTGCTGGCCTGCCGAACCCACGCCAAGGCGCAGGCCGCTCGCGCCGAGATCCTGACCACCGCGCCCAAGGCGGAGGTGTCGATCATCGACCTCGACCTCACCTCGCTGGCGGCGGTGGAGGCCGCGGCCGGCGAGGCGAGCGCGTCGCTCGATCGGCTCGATCTGCTCATCAACAACGCCGGCGTGATGGCGACGCCGAACGAACGCACGGTGGACGGGTACGAGCTGCAGTTCGCGACCAACCACCTGGGTCACGCGGCACTGACCGCGCACCTGCTGCCGCTGCTGCTGGCCACCGAAAGGTCGCGTGTGGTCAACGTGAGCAGCCTCGCCCACCGTTTCGGGTCGATCCACTTCGACGATCTGCAATGGGATCGTCACTATCGCTCGTGGGGCGCCTACGGGCAGAGCAAGCTTGCCAACCTGCTCTTCACGTTCGAGCTGCAGCGCCGTCTCGCCGCCGCTTCGGCCAGCACCGTTGCAGTTGCTGCGCACCCAGGCGTCAGCGACACCAACCTGGCCGGTTCCACCGGCGGGTTGACGGGGAAGCTGCTGTCGGTCACCAAGCCCGTTGCCGGATTGTTCTCGCAGAACTCGCAGATGGGTGCGCTGCCCACCTTGCGGGCTGCGGTCGACCCCACCGTTCGCGGGGGTGAGTACTTCGGCCCCGATGGCTTCATGGAGCAGCGTGGCCACCCGAGGCTGGTGAAGGCCAATGCCGCGGCCAACGACAAGGTGGTCGCGGCTCGGCTGTGGGATGCGACCATCGAGCTCACCGGCGTGCCCTTCCCGGGGCTGGCGTGACGACCGCGCCCGAGCCGGGTACCCAGGCGTGGCTCGATCTCGTGATCGAGGACGTGGTCGAGCCCGACCTGCCCATCGTCGACCCGCATCATCACCTGTGGCCCGCGGGCGGAGCGTTGCCGTACGGGTTGGACCAGCTGCACGCCGACGTGGGCAGTGGTCACCGCGTCGAGCAGACCGTGTTCGTGGAGTGCCGCGCCGCGTACCGCACCGAGGGCGCGGCGGAGTTCGCGCCGGTCGGTGAGACCGAGTTCGTGGCGGCGCAAGCGCGGCGCGACTCGCCGCTGCTGATCTCGGCCATCGTCGCCCACGCCGACCTCCGGCTGGCGAACCTCGACGACGTGCTCGATGCCCACGATGCCGCCGGCGAGGGCTTGTTCCGCGGCGTCCGCCACGCGCTCTCCCATCCTCATCACCCCGAAGCGCTGTCGATCCCCGGCCGCGCCCCGGCGGGGCTGTCGGCCGACTCGGCCTTCCGTGCGGGCCTCGCCCGGCTCGGTGAGCGAGGCCTCACGTACGACACGTGGCACTACCACTACCAGAACCGCGAGTTCCTCGATCTGGCCCGCGCGGTGCCGGGCACGACGATGGTGCTCGACCACTTCGGCACCCCGCTGGGCGTGGGCCCCTACGCGTCGCAGCGCGAGGAGATCTTCACCCAGTGGCAGCACGACGTCGCCGAGATCGCCCGCTGCGAGAACGTGGTGGCGAAGCTGGGCGGCCTGGCCATGCGCGACAACGGGTTCGGCTGGGACGCGGCCTCACGGCCGCCGACTTCCGCCGAGTTCGTGGCGGCGCAGGGTCGCTACTACCTGCACGCGATCGAGTGCTTCGGCCCGCAGCGGTGCATGTTCGAGTCGAACTTCCCGGTCGACCGCTTCTCGCTCTCCTACCGCACGGTGTGGAACGCGTTCAAGCAGCTGACCGCAGAGTTCTCGCCCGAGGAACGGACCGCGATGTTCAGCGGCACGGCGCGTCGCGTCTATCGCCTGGGTTGAGCAACGAGTCGAGCGCGGGCGCTCGCGAAAATAGGTGATCTTCCCGATGCGGCGAGCGTCGACCGAAATGCATCATGCCGACATGCGTACACGACTGCTGCTCCTCCTCGCCGGAATCGCCGCCGGCCCCCTGCTGGCCTCGGTGGTCTCCGCCGACGAACCGCCTCGCCTCGACGACTTGAAGTTCGACGCCGGTCGCTCCTCGATGTCGGCCGAACGTGCCGGCATGGACAGCGATGGCGACGGCTGGGTCGACTGGTACGAGCGCTTCGAAGGCACCGACCCCTTCGATGCGTCCAGCTACCCTGGGTCGGCCACGCTGGAGATCGTCGACGACCGGGTGGTGCTGCAGTCCGTGGCCTTCCCCGACCGGCTGGTGATCGTCGATCTGGCGACACCCGACGTCCTGCACAAGCCGGAAACGGCGCTGGATGCACTGGTCGGCTTGGTGCAGGGCCTGAAGAAGGGCGCCGGCCCCGGCTCGGCGTTGAACGACATGATCCGCCAGTTCGGCAAGTACGGCGGCATCTTGCCGGATGTGGCTGCCATCATCGCCCAGAACGAGAAGGACACGGGTGTGTCGTTCGATCTCGGGCCGCGAGTCGGTGGACAGCCGATGAGCCTGATCAGCGACATCGAAGTCGGCGAGAACTCGTCGAAGCAAACGACCATCACGTACTTCCACAGAGACGGCAAGAACGAGACGATCGTCATCGTCACGCCGGCGGAGAAGAAGGTGGAGGTCGGCACCGTCGAGTACTACGGAAGCTCCTCGGGCGCAGCGGTCGAAGTGGCGACCGGCTACACGAACGGTCGACGTACGGGATTCACCCTCTTCTACTACGACAGCAAGGGCAACCCCACCTGGTATCAGCGGTACGACGGCAAAGGCGTGCCGATCGGGGGCCCGGTGAGCGCCACCGGCACTCCGGCTGGGGCCACCGAGTCGTCGGTGCCGCCGCCCTCGTCGGCGGCCGGCGGCACGGGCTCGACGGTGCCCGCTTCCTCCACGCCCGGTAACAGCACCCCGTCGTCGGTGACCCCGACGACCGAAGGCGACTACGCCGACCCCCAGTACGACCGACCCCAGCTGCCGAGCGCCGCGGAGATCGCCGCCCGCGCCGAGTTCCTCAAGGGGATCTCTGCACGCTTCGGGAGCACCGTCGACCTTCCCGATCGGCCGGCCGACAAGCCCGGTGTCGTCGACCCCGCCGAGCCGGAGTGCCGTGGAGCGTTCTGCGTGGTGTTCACGGTGGTCGAGGCCCCCGATCTGCGCAAGACCGCCGGCGGCGATCCGATCAACCCGTTGTACGGCCCGCTCGGCCCGCCGATCACCATCAGCTGACGTCGACCGCAGGACCGTCCGGCGCTCGTCCCCATCGTCGCTACAGTTCGCCCATGGAACGCCTCGCTCGCCTCCCGGCGGTGCGCCCCGGTCGGTTCGTGGCGCTCGCCATCACGCTGCTGTCGGCATGCTCGGGCAGCCTCGGTGTGCCCGCCACCACGTCCACCGAGCTG
>JBAVTH010000222.1:0-2105 GCA_049696035.1 Ilumatobacteraceae bacterium | reverse complement strand
GGCATCGGCCGCGCGACCGCCATGCGGCTGGCGAGCGAGGGCGCGGCCATCGTCGTCGCCGACGTCAGCCTCGAAGGGGCCGCCGAGACGGTGCGCCTGGTCGAAGCGGCCGGCGGCCGGGCCCTGGCGACGCACTGCGACGTGCGCGATCGTGGGTCCATCGCCGCCGCCCGCGAAGCCGGACTGGCAGTGTTCGGCGCCATCCATTACCTGGTCAACAACGCCGGTCTGGTGACGATGGAGAGCCTCGACGACCTCACCGAGGAGCACTGGGACCTGGTGCTCGACGTGAACCTGAAGGGCCAGTGGCTGGTCACCCAGGAGCTCAACCCGGCGATCGCGGCCACCGGTGGCGGCGCCATCGTCAACCTGTCCACCGTCGAGTCGATGGTGGTGGTGTCCTCGCAGGGCAATGCACAGGTGCACTACAACGCCTCCAAGGGCGGCGTGCCGATGCTCACCAAAGCGCTGGCGGTAGAGCTCGCGCGCAAGAACATCCGGGTCAACGCCGTCGCTCCCGGCCCGGTGGCCACCGGCTTCGTGTCGTTGGAGGGCATCACCTCGCCGGAAGCGATGGAGTTCATGAGCCAACGGCTGCTGATCCCGCGCGTCGGCCAGCCGTCCGACATCGCCGCTGCGATCTCGTTCCTGCTCAGCGACGAGGCGTCGTGGATCACCGGCATCCAGTTGCCCGTCGACGGTGGCTGGCTCACCCGATGAACACCCAGCTCGCCTCACTCGGCGGTGTCGACACCGTCGTCGTCGCCACGCCCGACATCCAGGGCCGTCTCGTCGGCCGCCGCATTCCCGCCGCCGCGTTCGACGAGGCGTGCACCGAAGGCGTCGGCGTGTCCACGTGCATCTACGGCTGGGACATCGGCCAGTCGGCCGAGCTGCTCGCGGCCGGCACGCTCGCTTACACCGGCATGCACACCGGCATGGGCGACCTGTTCATCCGCCCCGACCTCACCACCTTGCGACCCGCGCCATGGCTGCAACGCAGTGCGATCTGCATCGCCGACGCCTTCGAGCCCGACGGCAGCCCGACGCTGCTGAGCCCGCGGCACGTGCTGCGCACTCAGCTCGAGCGGCTGCGCGCCGCCGGCTACGTGGCATCCGTGGGCACCGAGCTGGAGTACTACCTGTACGAGGGGAGCCCCGCCGAGCTCTTCGGTCGCGACTACCGCGACCTGCAGCCCGTCACGTTCCGGCCCAGCGACTACCTGATCTCGGCCGGCGACGAGCTGGACGGCTTCCTGGGCGAGGTGCGCCAGGTGCTGGCGGCAGCCGACGTGCCCGTGGAGGCCGGCCAGATCGAGTGGGGCCTGGGCCAGATCGAGACCACGATCGTGCACGACGAACCGATGAAGATGGCCGATCGCCACGTGCTCTACAAGCTGGCGGTCCGGCAGTTGGCGGCCCGTGCCGGGCGCACGGCCAGCTTCATGGCCAAGCCCCTCGACGGCATGCCGGGCAGCTCGTGCCACATCCACCTGTCGCTGCGCACGCTCGCCGGCAGCCCCGCGTTCTGGAGCGAGGGCGAGGCGCATCACATCAGCCCGCTGCTGCGTCAGGCGGTGGCCGGTGCACTCGTCCACGCACCGGAGCTGATGGCCTGGTACGCGCCGACGGTCAACTCCTACCGCCGCATCCGCTCGCAGGACGCGGCGGGCTGGGGGCAGACGTGGGGCATCGACCACCGCTTCACCTCGGCGCGTGTCGTCGGCCATTCGCCCGCCAGCATTCGGCTGGAGTTCCGCCTGCCGGGCGCCGACACGAACCCGTACCTCGCGCTGGCAGCGTTGGTGGCCTCCGTGCTCGACGGGTTGGAACGGCAGCTCGACCCAGGGCCGCCGGAGACCGGAAACCCCTACGAACGGCCGGCCGGCGCCATCCCGCAGCACCTCGGTGATGCCACCGCGAGGTTCGCGGCCAGCGAGTTCACCCGCTCGGTCTTCGGCGACGATCTCGTACGGCACTATGCGACGATCGCCGAGTTCGAGTGGAACCAGTTCCTCGACGGCGTCACCGATTGGGAGCGGCGCCGCTACTTCGACACGATCTGAGCCGGGCCGGCCGCAGCCAGCGCCGCCGTCGCCATGTCG
>JBAVTH010000221.1:0-21151 GCA_049696035.1 Ilumatobacteraceae bacterium | reverse complement strand
CCCTCTCGAGCAGCAGCAGATGCTCGTTGCCCGCACCCTCGGCGACACCTTCTGGCACCGTGTGCGGTTCCACCTCGTGGGGCAGGCTGCCGACCGCGCAGGTGCCGACACCGTGCTCGACATCGGGGCCCGGTCGGGTCAACTCGGTGACTGGCTGGTGGCCCAGGGTCGCTCATTGGGCTACCGGTTCGAGGAGACCTCGCCGATCCTCGACGAGGCACTGGCCCAGCGCTTCGGCGCCGACCATCGCAACGACGTGGGGTCGCCGATCGCAGCCACCACGCTGGTGACGATGCTCGACGTGTTGGAGCACATCGAGCACGACGAGGCCGCGTTGCGCACGATCAACGAACGCATGGCACCCGGCTCACAACTGCTGCTCACAGTGCCTGCCTTCCAGTGGGCGTTCACCTCGTGGGACGTCGCCCTCGGCCACCACCGGCGCTACTCACGTCGTCAGGTTCGACGGCTGGCGCAGGCAGCCGGGTTCGAGCTGACCTCGAGTGCCTACCTGTTCCCCGAACTGCTGCCCTTGGTGGCAGTCCGCAAGCTGCAGCGCACCGCCCGCGAGCACGCCGACTTCCCGACGCTGCCCCGGCTCGTCGATCGCACGGCCGAGGTGTTCAGCCGCGGCACCACTGCGATGCGCCGGCTCTGGCCTGCCGGAACGTCGGTGGTGGCGCTCCTCACCAAACCCGCCACGTCGTGACACGGAGCTGTCGGTGATCTGGATCGTGAGCCCGATGTTGCACGACACCGAGTCGTACCTGCGGCTGCGCGAAGAGGTACGCCACGCAACGACGGCGCATGGACCGGTTCGATTCCTCGTCGTCGACGATTCGGCCGGCACGGATGCCGAAGTGGCGACATTGCGCACCTTCGACGACGTGCAGGTGCTGACCCCGCCGTTCAACCTCGGCCATCAGCGCGCGATCGTCTACGGGCTCCGGCACCTCGCTCCCACCCTCGACGACGACGACGTCGTGATCACGATGGACTCCGACGGCGAGGACCAGCCCTCCGACGTGCCCCGCTTGCTCGACGCCCTGCGTGCCTCCGGTGTCGCGTTGGTGCTCGCCGAGCGCACGAAGCGATCCGAGCCGCTGCTGTTCCGGTTGCTCTACGTGATGTTCCGGATCTTCTTCCGGCTGATCGCCGGCATCACCGTTCTGTCGGGCAACTTCGCCGGCCAGCGCGGCGACTCGCTGAAGGCAACCGTGCACCACCCCAGCTTCGACCTGTGCTACTCGGCCACCCTGCTCGCCCTGCGCCGGCCGACCACCACGGTTCCCTGCGCGCGAGGCAGGCGTTTCGCCGGAAAGTCGCGAATGAACACGTCGTCACTCATCGCACACGGCATTCGCATGCTGCTGCCGTTCTCCGAGCGCATCGCCGCCCGCATGCTCGTCGTGGCGGCGACCACGTTCGTCGTCTTCACCGCGTTGCTCACGCTCACCGCGACCGGCGTGGTCTCGAACGGCCCCGGATCGCTCGGGCTCACCTGCACCCTCGCCGCCGGGGTGGCGTTCGCAACCACGTTCGTCGGCTTCCTCGTGCTGTTCTCCGGCTTCTCCCAGGCCTCGGCGGTGGCGATGAAGGGCTTCGGCACGCCGTGAGCACCGAACCGAAGCCGTGGACGCGGCGCGCCCTCCTGGCAGTGGCGGTGCTCCCGATCGTCGCCGCCGTCGTCCGGGCACTGATGCACCACTGGTTTCCCATCGGCGACAACGCGCTCCTCTACGTTCGCGTGGCCGACGTGCTCACCGATCACCACCCTTGGCTGGGTTCATGGACGTCCGCCTCGTTGAGCGTCGGTGAGAACATGAACAACCCGGGCCCGATCTACGCCGATCTCATCGCACCCTTCGCGAAGGTGTTCAGCCCCGGTCCTGGCGCCGCCATCGGGGTGGGCACCGTCAACGCCCTCTCGATCGTCGCGATCAGTTCGGCCGGTCGTCGACTAGGCGGGTGGGCGTTCCAACGCTGGGCACTGCTCGCCGCAGCCGCACTGGCGTGGTCGATGGGCAGTGAGATGCTCATCGACATCTGGCAGGCGCACGCTCTGCTGTTGCCCTTCCTGCTGTTGATGGTGCTGCTGCTGGGGGTCACCGACGGTCAGACGTGGTGCATTCCCTGGGCGCTGGCCGTGATCACGGTGCTGGTGCAGACGCACATCAGCTTCGCCTACATCCTCGCCATCGTGTGCCCGGTCGCGGCGGTGAGCTACGCCCTCGTCCGCCGTCGGCGGCCACACCTGCCCCTGCGAGCTGCGCTGCACACTCGCTTGGCACGCTTCACCGCTGCCGGGTTGTTCGCCCTGTGGGCGCAGCCGCTGTACGAGCAGTTCTTCGGGCCCGGAAAGGGCAATCTCAGCCGCCTGGCCGGCAACACCGGGGGCGGCGCCCTGCAGGTCGGGGCCGAGAAGGCACTGGGCATCACCGCGCGTCTGTTCGCGTTGCCGCCCTGGTGGATGCGCAGTGGCTTCTCCACCTCGGTACCGAACACCACGCTCACCGGCACCCCCGAGAACCCGCGACTGGAGATCCCCGGGCTGCCCGGCGCCGCCATCTCCGCCGTGCTCGTGCTCACCCTCGCGGGGTTGCTCGCGGCCCTCGCAGTGCACCACCGGCGCCGCGGTGCACACCTCCTGGCGGCCGCCTGCGTCGTGGCGGTGGCATCGGTCGTCGGTTCGGCGCTGGCCGTCAGCCAGCTCACCGTCGGCAGGGTCGGGTTCTCCTCCCACCACGTCCGCTTCCTGTGGCCGTTGGCCCTCTTCGTGCACGTCGCGCTCGGATGGTCGCTGGTCGATCGTCTTGCGCGCCGGCAACGCGTCGAGCGAACGGTGCCGTGGGCACTCGGCGGAGCGACGGTGCTGCTCAGCGTCGCCGCCGTTCCGTACTGCGCGCAGCCTCAGGGACCGGTGGCCTTCTACTCCTCGATGCCGATCCTTCGCCGGGTGATGCCCCAGCTGGAGAAGCTCCGCGACGTCCAGCCAGTGCTCTACGACGTGTCCCAGGTACGCATCTTCGAGCCGTTCAGCTCGACGGTGATGATGCGGCTGCAGGAGCTGGGCATCGAGTTCCGCGTCGATGACGAGGTCATGGTCCGTCAGCTCGGCGAGGAACGACGCGCCGACGGCACGGAGAAGGCCCGCATCTTCCAGATCCAGGGGTCGCCCGTGCTCCTCGGGTACGACGAGTTCTGCCTGATCGCCTCCGCCAGCGAAGTGTCCGCCAGCGCGGAGCGTGTTGCCATCGAGTACGCGGACCGGATGGCGCACGAGGTCGCCGACGGCACCATCACCATCGAGGAGTCCGTGCTCCGCGGCGACGACGCGGCGATCGAGCCGGTGATGCGGGCTGCGATCGCCGGCGATTTCTCCGCTGCGCAGCACATCGTCTACGAGGGCTACCTCAGCCGTTGGTATGCGAGTGGCGAAGCACTCAGCCTGCGCGATCTCTCCCAGGAGTTCCCGTTGGTCGATCACTTCATGAACACGGTGTACGGGCTGTTCAGCGACCAGACCGAACCCTGCCCCTGAGCTCGCCCCGAGCGGAGGCTCGGCCATCGATGACGGCCCATCGGATCCTGGTGTCAGAAGGACCCTTCGTCAGAACGACCCTGGCGGAGCGATGAACACAGCGGTCTCCTCGCCCAGCACGAGCATGCGAACCAGCTTCGATTCGACGCCGGGCGGCAACCGGGGGTCGAGGCGGGCACCCATCAAGTTGCTGTCGACCAGCGCCGCCACATCGTCCAAACCGGCAGCGCCGAGGGCGGTGACCGACTCCTGCCGCAACCGGGCGAACTCGTCCAACTCCGCTGCCGTGCGTGGCTCGAAGTCGACCACCTCGACGACACCGGGTCGGGCACGCCACTCCGCGATGTAGATGCCGGTGACGAGCGCCACCTCGGCCGTCGCGTGGGCGGCATCGGTGATGCGCTGCGGCGTCACCGGCACACGGAACGTGTCGTACGCGCGGGCAGTGAAGCCCCGCCGTTCCAGCTCGCTGATCAGCCCGTAGCCCTGCGAGCCGAAGTAGTAGGCATCTTCCCAGATGACCGCATACACGCCATCCTGGCCGTCCGCAGCGCCGACACCGTCTCGCAGCGCCTGCACGGTGGGGTCGATGATCTCGTTCAGCACCCGCGAGAGACGCTCCTCGGGCGGGTCGACGGTTGCGGCGTCGTACACGAACACGGCGCCGGCGAGGGCCAGCACCGCCACCGCCACCCGCCCCACCGGCAGGGTGCCGCGACCTGCGGACTCCCACCAGGCGACAGCCGTCCAGAGCGTCGCGGCGACGGCCAGCAGTGCGATGGACCACGACCACAGCGTGAGGTAGTACCAGACCTTGCCGAAGATGCGGCCAGTGGACAAGCAGGCGACGGCGGTGCCGACGGCGACCACCGCGTGCAGGCGGATGATCCGCCGATCGGCAAGGCGCAGCGACACGACCGCGGCTGCGAACCAGGCCAGCAGCACCACTGCGCCGATCAGCCAACGTCCGCCGGCCAGATCGTCGAGGTTCTCGATGAAGTAGTCGCTGCGACCGAGCGATCCGGTGACCACATGCGTCACGTCGAAGTGCGCCAGCACGGTCTTGACACCCACGACGAAGCCCACGGGAGGCTCCGGCGGGGACAGGAAGTGCCGGCGCAGCATGGTGATGTTGCCCGGGTCGCGACGGACCTGGTCGAGGAACACCGGCGCCCACAGCACAGCACCCACCCCGAGCGCGATCAGCGTCGACCGCCGCTCGCCCCCATCCACGCTGCGGTCGCGCCACCAGCGCAACGCCACCTCCCCGAAAGCGACACCGCACAGCGCCACGCACAACGACAGGTACGGCACGTGTGTCTGAGCGCACAAGGTGGAGCATGCAACGAGCGGGACCAGCAGCAGATGGTCGCCGTCGAGCACACCCCACGCCGACAGCATGACGACCACGAAGCTCACCAACGGCAGGTACGGGTTCCAGGGCTGGGTGAGCACGCTGGCACCCAGCCAGGCCATCGTGACCATCACGAGCGCTCCGACGCCCATCACCAGCCGAGCGCCGCCGCGACGGCGAGCGACCCACACGGCGGTCCAGGCAGCGCCCACGTTGATCACCGCTGTCGCCACGAACATCCCGTAGGCGGTGCTCCCCAGCAGGCGGTACACGGGGGCCAGCAGGTAGAAGCTGAGCGGGCCCGGGTGGCTGCCCTGCTTCGGGAACGTGCCGATGCGGCCAGGAAGCCCGATCAGCGGAGTGTGCGGGCCCAACACGTCGCGTACGCGCAGCTCGGTCATCACCAGATCCAGCACCGGCGTCCAGTGCGTACCGGCCAGCGCAACGAGCGCGACCACGAAGGGTGCCGCGAGGGCCGCTCGCACCGACCAGGCGAGCGCGCGAGCGCTCACCGGCGAGTGATCCTCCGACGGAGCCCCTGCACGCGATCAGCGATGCCCCAGCGCGTGACCAGCACCATCGACTCCACGATGATGCGCCCCGACATCTTGCTGGTGCCCTTCTCCCTGTCCTTGAACAGGATGGGGGTCTCCACGATGGTGGCGCCACTGCGCGCGAGGCGTCTGGTCAGCTCGGTGAGGAACGCATAGCCTTCAGCGCTGGTGCTGCCTGGTTCGATCGCCCGCAGCACGTCGGCGCGGTAGGCCCGGAAGCCCGCCGTGCAATCGCGTACCTTGGCACCCAGCAGGACACCGGTGTAGCGGTTGCCCCAGCGTGACAGCAGTCGGCGGCGTAGCGGCCAGTCCTGGGTGCCGCCCCCCTCCACGTAGCGGCTACCGATCACCACATCGGCGCCGCCCTCGAGCAACTGCAACATGGTGGGGATCACGGCCGGGTCGTGCGAGAAATCGCTGTCCATCGACACGATCGCGTCGAACCCACGCTCGAAGGCCAGCGTGAAGCCGTGACGGTACGCCGCACCGAGCCCGGGCCTGCCCTGACGGTGCACCACCGTGATCCGACCGAGTTCGGCGGCCACCGCTTCTGCGGCCTCGCCGGTGCCATCGGGACTGAGGTCGTCGACGACCATCACCTCCGCATCGGGAACGCTCGCCCGCAGCGCCCGCAAGAGGTCGGCGATGTTCTCCCGCTCGTTGAAGGTGGGCACGACGACGACACAACGCACGGGCGGCGATGCTACCTCGCAGCCATGCCGGGTGAGGGGCTCGGCCTGCACGAACCCCGCCGTCTGCGCCTCTCCACAGCTACGATTCGCCCTGCTCATGCGCCAGGTGCCCGCCCTCCCCGTCGTCGGTTCGTTCGCCGAGCGCCTGCTCGCCGTTGACCTGCCCGATCTGTCCGCCGCGAAGCGCATGGAGGTGATCGGGTTCATCGCCCATCGCGTCGACCACCTGCCCAGCTTCACCCGTTTCGGGGTGCTGCTGCTGGGTCTCGTGTTCCGTGCCCTGCTCGCCGTCCCGGGTGGGTGGGGTGTCGCCGAACTCGTCATGAAGTTGCCCTTGCCACTGGTCTCGGAGTACCCGCGGCTGGTGCGATCGCTCGGCTTCGCTTACGTGTGGGAGCACTGGCCGGCCACCACCCCGACCGGCGCCCTCACCGTGGAGGCAGCGGCATGACGAGCTCACCGCGCTCCTTCGCACAGCCGGCGACAGCCGCGATGGATGCCGACGTGCTGATCATCGGCAGCGGCGCCGGCGGCGCCACCACCGCAACGGTGCTGGCCGAGGCCGGCCTCGACGTGCTGATCGTGGAGGAGGGCGACTGGGTCGAGCAGGGCGAGGTCGTGCCCTTCTCGCTGGAGCAGATGGACCGCCAGTACCGCGCCGGCGGGGTCACCGTCGCCATCGGCCTGCCGTCCATCGCCTACACCGAGGGCCGCTGCGCCGGCGGCGGCACGGAGGTCAACAGCGGCCTCTACTGGCGCCCACCGGGCGACGTGTTGCAGCGTTGGCGAGACCAGTTCCGCATCGCCGACTTCGACCCCGACGAACTGCTCGCCATCGCCGACGAGGTGGAGAACGACATCAACGTCGGCCCCGTTCCCGGCGCGTACACCGAGCCGAGCGAGGTGCTGCGCCGCGGCGCCGACGCGTTGGGCTGGCGCAACGGTGAGATCCCCCGCTGGATGACCTACCCGGCAGCGCCCACCAGACCCGGCGTGGCACCCACAGGCGAGCGCCAGTCGATGACCCGCACCTACCTGCCGCGGGCCATCAGGGCCGGCGCCCGGCTCGCTGTCGGATGCCGCGTCCACCGACTGGTCAGCACGGGTGGCAGGGCGGCGGCAGCGGACACCACGCTGAGCGACGGCACCCGCGGCACGATCACGTTCCGCCACGTGTTCGTCTGCGGCGGTGCCATCCAGACGCCGGCGCTGCTGCAGCGCTCTGGCATCCGTGGCCACATCGGGCGCACACTCGCCGTGCACCCGACGGTCAAGCTCGCGGCCCGCTTCGCCGACGAGCTGAACGTGCCCGACGACGTGCCCGTGCACCAGGTGAAGGAGTTCGCGCCCCACCTGTCGTTCGGCGGTTCGGCGAGCAACCCCGGCCTGGTCGCGCTGAGCCTGCTCGACCAGTGGTCGTCGTTCCGCCAAGCCGTCACCGAGTGGCGCAACATCAGCGTCTACTACGCGGCGATCACCAGCGAGGGGCTGGGCCGGGTGCGGTCGTTCCCGCACATGAAGGACCCGATCGTCACCTACGGGCTGACACACCGCGACCGGGAGCTGCTGCGCAGCGGCCTCGGCCGTCTCGCGTTGCTGATGCTGGAGGCCGGCGCACTCGAGGTCTACCCGTCGTTCAAGGGGGCGCCGCCGGTGAAGAACCGGCGCGACCTGGCCACCATGATGTCCCGCTTCGCCGCCACCAAGGCCAGCGTGATGACGGTCCACCTGTGCAGCACCGTGCCGATGGGCGAGCTCGAGGGCCGTACCGGCGCGAACTCGTTCGGCCTCGTGCACGGCTGCTCCAACATCTACGTCAACGACGCCTCGCTGCTACCCACCGCACCCGGCGTCAACCCGCAGGCGTCGGTGATGGCCTTCGCCATCCGCAACGCCCGCCGCTTCGTCGCCTCCGGAGGTCGTCGTGCCTGAACCGCAAGCCACACCCACTCAGGGTGCGCCCACCGTCGAGCGCTGGGCCGCCCCGCACACGACGGTCCTCACCGGCGCCGCCGGCTGGCTGGGCCGTGCGCTCACCCATCGCCTGCTGGCCGACCCCGCACGCGCTCGCCTCCGGCTGCTCGCCCACAGCACCGCGGAGGCGGCCGCTCTGCGCGAGTTCGTCGGCGACCGCGACGGCGTCGAGATCATCATCGGCGACGTGTCGCGGGCCGACGCCGCTGCCCGGCTGTTACACGGGGTCGGCGGCGACGCCGACGTCATCCACACCGCAGGCATCATCCATCCGAAGAAGGTGCGCCAGTTCTACGAGGTGAACACGAACGGCACCCGCCACATGTCGCAGGCAGCCGGCGACGCGGGCGTGCGCCGGTTCGTGCACGTCTCCTCGAACAGCCCGTTCGGCACCAACCCCGATCCCAACGACACGTTCCGCCACGACGAACCGTTCCACCCGTACCTCGGGTACGGGAAGTCGAAGATGCAGGGTGAGATGGCCGTCAACGAGGCGGTCGCGGCCGGGCTCGACGCCACGATCGTGCGCCCACCATGGTTCTACGGGCCGTTCCAGCCGCCACGGCAGACCACGTTCTTCCGCATGGTCCGCAACGGCAAGTTCCCGGTGATCGGCAAGGGCGACCAGCGCCGCTCGATGGTCTACGTCGACAACTTGGTCGACGGCATCCTGTGCGCCGAGCTGACCCCGGCCGCCCGCGGCAAGGGCTACTGGATCGCCGATGCGAGGGCCTACACGGTGAGTGAGATCGTCGAGACGGTCGGCCGCGCGCTGGTCGACGAGGGCCTGTCCGTGCAGCCGGCGACGACTCACCTGCCCACGCTCGCCGCTCGCATCGCCGAGCTCGGCGACCGGGTGCTGCAAGGCGTCGGCCTGTACCAGCAGCAGCTGCACGTGCTCGGCGAAATGGGTCACACGATCGCTGTCGACATCAGCCGCTCCACCGACGAGATCGGCTACGTGCCGCAGGTGGAGCTGTACGAAGGGATGCGGCGCAGCATCCGCTGGTGCCAGGAGCAGGGGTTGGAGCTGTGACCGTCTCGCTCGTCACCGGCGGTAGCGGATACTTCGGCTCGCTGCTGGTCCACCGCCTGGTGGCCGCAGGCCACACCGTGCGCGTGCTCGACCTCAACGACGTCGACGACCGACCGACCGACGTCGACGTCGTGCTGGGCGACATCCGCGACGCCCGCGTGGTGGCCGAGGCCGTCGCCGGCGTCGACGTCGTCTACAACAACGTCGCGCAGGTACCACTCGCCAAGGACGAAGAGCTGTTGCGGACCGTCAACGTCGACGGCACCGTGCTGCTGCTGGCCGAGTGCGCCCGGGCGGGCGTGCGCAAGGTGGTGCACACGTCCTCCAGCGCCGTGTTCGGCGTGCCCCGCAGCAACCCCGTGCTGCCTTCCACCGTGCCCTCCCCCGCCGAGTCCTACGGCCACGCCAAGCTGGCCGCGGAGTGGGCGTGCCTCGATGCCGTCCGCAACGGGCTCGACGTGAGCATCGTGCGGCCGCGTACGATCCTCGGTCACGGCCGGCTGGGCATCTTCGGCATCCTGTTCGAATGGGTCGCCGACGGGGCGGACATCTTCGTGCTCGGCGATGGCAGCAACCGCTACCAGTTCGTCCACGCGGACGACCTCGCCCAGGTGTGCCTGCTGGCCGGCGCCAAGGCCGGCCCCGATGTGTTCAACGCCGGCACCGACCGCTTCGGCACGATGCGCGAGTCGCTGGAGTCGCTGTGCGCCCACGCCGGTACCGGCTCCAGGGTGCGCTCGCTGCCCGCCGGCCCGGCGGCATTCGCGATGAGGGCCGCAGCCGGTCTGCACATCGCCCCGTTCGCCCCGTACCACTGGCTGATGTACTCGAAGTCGTTGTGGTTCGACATCGACCACGTGCACGATGCCCTCGGCTGGCAACCGAAGTGGAGCAACGAGGAGATGCTCGCCGACAGCTACGACTGGTTCCTTGCCAACCGTGCCGGAACGGCCGACGAGGGCAAGAGCCACCACCGCACCATCGCCAAGCAGGGCGCGCTCAAGCTGCTGAAGACCGCCACCCGCCTGCTGCCCGGCTGACGGCTGCCCGCGCTGCCCGGCCGAAGGCGACGACCATGAGCTCGGCTAGCGGCGCCGGCGGGCCTTGGCCATCACCTGGCCGTGCAATCCGTGCAGCACTCCCCTGGCGCTCGCCTCCCACGTCAATGTCTTCGCGCGGGTCAACGCGGCATCCTCCAAGCCGACGCGGCGAGCATCGTCGAGCAGCACGTCGGCAATCGTGTCACCCAGCCGTTCCAGCGGTACGAGCACGCCGGTGACACCGTCGACGACGCTGCTGCGGTGGCCGTTCACATCGGTGGCCACGGCCGCTGTGCCGCAGGCGGCCGCTTCCGTGAGCGTCAGCCCCCAGCCTTCGGCCAGCGAGGCACTGGTGACCAACCACGCCTGCTGGTAGAGCGCCACGAGGTCCTCGTGGCTCAACCTGCCGGCGAGACGGATCCAGCCGGCGGCCCCGTAGCGGGCGATGCGCTCCTCCAGCACCGGTCGCAGCGGACCGTCGCCGACGATCACCAGCTGCAGCGCGGGTACCCGCCGCTTGGCGATCATCGCCTCGTCGATCAACTGATCCTGCCGCTTCACCGGCGCCAACCGACCGACGCAGACCACAGTGGGAGCGGCTGCGTGCCCCGGCGCGGGCTGGAACATCTCCTCGACACCGTTGTTGACGGCGACGACGCGTTCGGGTTTGAACCCGAGGTGCAGCAGCTCGTCGCGCGTGGCCTCGCTGGGAGTGAGGGTGAGCGTGCGGCGGTAGAACGGCGGTGCCAACCGTGCCTCCACCGCGCGGCCCATGAAGGCGAACGGCCTCGGCAGCAGCTGATCCCACATCGGGCCGTGCACGTGGTGCAGGAACGTGATGCGCGGCTTGCGGCACCACACCGGGCTGAGCCACGGCACGCCGTTCCAGACCTCGACGAGCGCGTCGTACTCACGCCGCGAACGCAGCTCGCGGGCGACGCCACGCGGGAACACGCTGTAACGACTTCCCCTGCGCACCACGTGGTACCCGTTGCGCTCGGCAGTCGTCGGCAGGCCCTCGGCGAACGACGTGCGGTGGGTGATGTCGAGCCCCGCGGCGGCCCAACGGCGCATGAAGTGGTCGGCGTGCACCTCCGAGCCACCCGCATCGGGATCGTCGAGATCGCGCCAGGCGAGCACGTGCACGCGCCGACAGCCCACGCCGATCATCTCGGCGGCGAGCTGCTCGATGCTCGGTTCGGTCGTGGCGCCGGGCGCCGCCTCGTTCGACATGGCGGGGAGAGGGTACCGAACAGGAACGGGAGTCCGTGTGATCGCACCCTCGATCACTAGAGTCGCCGCCGTGCCCGAACCCGACCCAGCCGACGCCACGCTCGACGAAGCAGACCTGCCGTTCGTGCTCGGCGGTGCGCGGCGGCGACGCCTCGACCACCGATCGATCCTGTCGCTGGCGATGGTGGCCGCGGTCATCGCCCTTCCGCTGCGGGGCCTGTTCCTCGCCACCGGCAGCTCGATGGAGGAAGGGTTCATGCTGGCCTTCCCCCAGCGCATCTTGAAGGGCGACATCCCCAACGTCGACTTTCTGCACCTCTACGGCCCGTTCTCCCTGCACGTGCTGTCGGGGTGGTACTGGGTGTTCGGCGACACGCTGGAGAGCCAACGCGTCGTCGGTCTGCTGCAACACCTGGGCATCATCTTCGCCCTCTACACCGTGGCCCGGGCCTGGGGGCGGCGCACGGCCGTCATCACCGCTGTCACGGTGACCCTGCTGGTGCTGACGCCGATCGGGCTGTCGGCGCTGGCGTGGGAAGGTGGCGTCGCACTCGGCCTCTGGAGCGTCGCGTTCGGCCTACGGGCGCTGCACACCAGCGGCCGCACCCGCCGCAACGCCCTGCTCGCCACGGGTGTCCTGGTGGGGTTCGCACTCGGCTACCGCCCCGATCTGGTGCTGGCGCTGGGCCTGGTGCACGGATGGTTGCTGTGGCGCGGTCGCTCCGGGCACACCTGGAAGCCGGTCGCGGGCGGCCTCGCAATCGGCCTGGTGCCGTTCGTGGTGCATCTGGCGATGGCCGGCGTGGGCGCCAGCGTGCGCGGCATGTTCCTGCAGCCGGTGTTCGACCTGCGTCCAGGCCGTGAGCTGCCGCGGCCACCGAGCTTCGGCCACATCGACGGCGCGTTGCAGGCGGTGGCCGAAGGCCCCGCCGATGCCCCGTGGTGGCGGGTGCCGGCGCTCTCGGCCAACCACCAGCTGTTCCTGTGGTTCTTCGTGGTGATCATCGTCGCCGTCGCCGTGCCCGCGTTCGCCCGCTCGTTCAGCCGCCGGGCGGGTGGCGTGGTCGGCCGCCACACGGTGCTGCTCGGCGCTTCGCTGTTCGGCCTGGGCATGCTGCCGCAGGCACTGCAACGTCCGGACAGCACCCATCTCGCGTGGGGCTCTTGCGTTTCGTTCGCTCTCCTGCCGTGCCTGTTCATGGAGCTGGTCCCGCGACTGGCCCCCCGCCTGGCCCATCGCAGCTGGCTGGTGGCCGGCGCCGCCATCGCTGCCCTCATGCTGGTGGTCAACCCGTTCTTCACCTACCGCTACTACCTGCTGCAGAGCCGGGTCAGCATGGGCAACAAGCCCGGAGGGTTCGAGGTGGCTCACGGAGGCCGCCGCTTCTACTTCGGCAACCAGGCACTGCAGTCGTCCAGCCAGGCGGTCATCGACGACCTCGATCGCCTCTCGCAGCCGGGCGACCGGCTGCTCGTCGGCCCGGCCGACCTGAGCCGCACGATCTACAGCGACGCCGCGTTCTACTACATGTTCCCCGAGCTCACCCCGGCCACGTTCTACATCGAGATGGACCCAGGCCTGGCCGACAAGGCAGGGTCGCGGCTGGCCGGCGACGTCGCCAGCGCCGACTGGCTGATCCTCACCAACTTCTGGACCGGCTGGTACGAGCCCAACGCATCCTCCACCCGCGGCAGCGAGGCCCCGAATCAGGTGGTAGCCGATCACTTCTGCCTCGTCGGCAACTACGAGGACGCCTTGGTGCTGCTCTACCACAAGTGCGCAGTGGGCGACGGCGTCAGCCCGGCCGGCATCGGCATCGGCGCCCAACGGCGCGCCGACTTCGAGCGCGAGTTGGCCAAGCGTGCCGCCTCGGCGCGACCTCTGCAGGCACCCGTTGATCGCCAGTGGAGAGCAGCACCGTCACCTTCGTAGCGCAATGTTCGCGGCGGCGGGACCACGAGTGGGTGCGCCCGCCTCCGCTCCACGATCTCGGCGGTGGCACCGTCGACACCGCCATCAGCGCGCGGACCGACGCAATCGAAAGCGCCGGGCCGGCACCTGTGCAGGCGCCGCTGCATCACCGACGCGTTCAACCACCCAGACCCTGTCGCTCTCACTGCCGGCGTCCGGAGCCAACGGCTGCAACTGATGAAGCCCGCCGGCGAGTCCGGCCGCCGCGACGGCAGCACCGAGTGCACCAGCGATGCGAGGCCCCCACGCGGAGTCGGTCTCGGGGAAATCGGGGTATGGATCGCCGACCAGGCGAAGGGATGGAGGCACGCCGACGCCGTTGTGAGAGTTGACCAGCTGGTCGAGCGCTGCCGGCTCGATCAAGCGCTCGCGGAACGCGTCGACTCCCGCCGACCACGGAGTGGCGAGCAGGTCCGCCCGCGGCCAGCCGCGCTTGGTCGGCGAGTCCGTGCGGGGCGCTACCCCCATCACCGCTCGATCGTGCACGACCGCAACCCACCACTCGTCGCTGCCACGACTGGCGGCCAGGCGCATGGTGCCGTCCGGTGCCAGGCGTGCGATGGCAACCGGAGTCGGCTCGACGGCGACGAGCTCGAAGCCCGCACAGCGGACGAGCCGCTCGATCCGCTGGTGAGCGAGCATGTCGCAGCGCACGTGCGCCAGGAGGCGCCGGGGCCCGACGGTCAGCTCGAGCGTGGCTGACACGTTGGCGAGCGTGGCGCGGTGGAGGTTGAGCTCGTTCGTGCTCTGGCCGGTGACATCGAGCGATTGGATGTGGCCCGCCGCGCTCCACCAGCAGACACGCGTGGGCTGCCCGGTGTCATCGAGCAGCCTGCGCAACCCGATCAAGGCATCGAGCAGCGACTGATCGTCACCCGCGGTGTAACCCACGGTGGCCACCTGCGCCACTCGCCCGGCTGTCTCACCATCCAACCTCACTCCACGAAGTTCGTCTCGAAGAACCTCGATGCCGATGCCAACTCCGCGCCGGTTCACGGCTCGGCGCTCACGGCTCGGCGCTCACGGCAGTGGGCTCGTTCACCAGCAGGACCGGGGTGGTGGCGCCATGTTGGACCAGCAGCGCGCGGTTCCGACGCGTCTGTGTCGCGCTGCTCGAGATCTGCAGGCCGAACACCACTCCATCGCCGGCGAGCGGCCGCAGGAGCACCCCGGTACGAAAGCGCCGCAGCGGCGCCGTCCAGTGCCCGGGGTCATCGAGCCATCTCGCTCGCCCGGCGACGACGATGCTGAGCACGCCGCCGGCGGCCGCCGCCAGGCGGTGAAGGGCCGGGTCGTCGGGCAGGTCGGTGTCGTCGACGATGATCACCTGCTCGCGATCGGCGTTGCTCAGCACAGCATCCACGAGCGCGCCCACCTCGGCGGCCGTCGCGGTGCGTGCCAAACCGCACAGGTCGAGCAGTGGCCGATGGGCGCGAGCCAATGCGTGCACCTCGACCGCGCCCTTGGCGCGAATGATGCCACGGGTGACGACTTCGAGCAGGGCGGACCTTCCCGTGCCGGCATCACCGACGATCAAGGCCCCCTCACCGACCGGCAGCGTCATCGTCAACGATCGAAGGCTGCGCGCCTCGAGACCGATCGGCACGGTCCATCCGACTTCGTCGTGACGAGCGCCATCGATGATGTCGGCGAGCCGGATCGAGGTGGGTGTGAGCGGGATGAGATCGTGGGTGGGGACGACCACGGCAGCTGCCTGAAGGCTGCTGACCGCTGCTGCCAGGTCACTGACGACTGCCAGCTGGACCTCTACCCGGCCGGGCAGCGCGATCGCCCGGCCAGCGAGCGAACCGCGGGAGTGCGACGGTTCGATGAACGTTGCGCTGTAGTCGGCTTGATCGTCGAGGCCGAGCATCAGGCGCGAGTGGAACTGGCCAAGCATCTCAGAGGGCGCGGCCGCCTCGCCTGCGGCCGTCATCACGGTGCTCACACCGCGGGACGGGCCGTCGGCGATGATCTTGGACAGCAACGTGTACCCGAGCGCGGGCTCCCCTGCGATCCCGCCGCCGAATTCGAGCTCGCGCAGCAGCGCGCCGAGATCGTCGACCATCAACACGAGGTGAGGTGCCGGCGGTTGGTCTGCGTCCGCCGACCGACGGTCCACCTCGTCGCCGAGATGGCTGAGGAGCCTCACGACGCGGTCGGGATCATCCGTCGCCACCGCCCCCGCACAGTTGGGCAATCCTTCCGCAACAGTCAGCGAGCCACGAGCAGCTTCGTTCGCCGACGACGCGTCGATCACGTAGGTGAGTAGCTGCGTCGACGAATAGCGGCATCCCGCCGCCAGAACGAACGTCGCCAACACCTCGGAACGTTCCGTCGTCGTGCCACCGATCACCGCCACGTTGCCATCAACCGCCGGGTTCCACAGGTGCCGTCCCACACGTTGCGAGTCGGGGAGATCGGCGAAGCCGACCTCCACTCCCTCGCTCTCGAACGGAGCAGCGCTGGGCACGGCCAGTTCGTCGAACGTGACCGTCGAAGGGAGGTCAGTGCACAGCACCGGGCGAACAGGTTCACTCGTCATCGAACAGTGAGCCTCGCGAACAGCCTCCCAGACGCTGCGGAACCACGCCGAGCGGGCGAGGACAGCTGTGTTCCCGGGGCGTGCGGCACCCAGGCGTCGTTCGGTGGCACTGAGCCCGCGGGCGATGACGAACGGCATGACCTGGAACAGACCGGCCGGCTGTTCGGAGAGAGCGGCGACGTGGACCGGACGAATCGGTGCTGTTCGCGTGACGACGAGGGCTCGGCCTGGGTTTTGCGGCGAGAGGTGGAGGGGTTCGCGGCTGCCGACAAGCGCCACAGCCTCCGCGGAGTCATGCATGCGCAACGCGATGCGAGTCCCGTTCAGCTGCCTGACGACGTTCTGGAAGGCTTTCGAGAACTGTCCACCGGCGATGACGAGATGCAGACCGAGGTGCTGCGACCGTGCCGTCAGTTCGACCAGCTGACCGACGAACCTCGGGCTGCGACGCAAGATGATGTCGGCGTCGTCGACGGCGATCACCAAACGTGCCAGCGACTGAGAATCGGCCAACGCGTTGTAGTCGGTCAGCGAGAGCGCCTCGCGATCGTTCAGGATCTCCTTCCGACGGGAGACCTCGGCACGCAGCGACCGAATCAGGCGTGCGCCGCCGCGTTCGCTGAACTGCCTGATCCGACCGGCCATGTGCACGAGGCCGGCGAGCTCGTCGAAGGACCGACTGGGATTGGCCTCGACGGTCACTGCGGTGACCGAAGATGGGTCCGCACTCAAGAGCACACCCGCCAACAGGTTGCACAACGTCTCGGTCTTGCCAGCCCGTGGGTCGCCGACGATGAGGACGTTCGGGCCATCCTCGATCAGGTCCAGCTCGACCGTGCCCTCGCTGCCGACCCCGAGCGGGAACCGAAGCCGGCGGCTCGACTGCCGCGACTGCCAACGATCGGCCAATCGGCGCGGGTCGAGACCGTCTGGGTCGATCAACGAGACCAACGAGACCCGCGTTGGGAGCGGTGCCCGACCGGAAGAAGGCGCCGCGTCGTCGACGAGCGGGCTCATGCGGCGAGCGGCGGCAACGGCCATGTCGTGGTCCAACACGAAGGGTACGACGTCAGAGACCGAGCTCCCGCTGATCGGAGAGTCGACGACCGCGGCGCCGTTGGCCTCGATCGTCATCACGGTCGAGCAGACCGCCGGAATGCTGTCGGACCTCTCCGCAACCGCGATGAAGCGAACCGGTAGGTGGCTGTCGGCGAACAGGCCGCGCAGCATTGCGGATCTCCCCGACCACAGCGTTGGGTCATCGACGACGACCAACGTCAGCCGGCTGGGTGCGATCGGTCGGTCGAGCGCTTGGACGGACGCGATGACCGTGGTCAGCGTTCGCTGAGCGGTGAGCCAGTCGGAGATCGAGTCATTGTCACTGAACAACTGGGCGCCGGCCGAAGAGCGGGCGTGGGGCAACCACTTGATCCACTCCCACCGGGATGCGCCGGCAGAGCTCGCGAGCACGACGACATCGAGATCGGCTGGACGGTGAGCGACGCATGCCTGCAGCACGAGGGCCCTGGCCGCTGCCCGGGCCTGGTCGGAGGAGCCGACGAAGGCCACGCCGCGAACGGAGGCCAGATCGACGACGACCGGCACGATGGACCACGCGAATGCGGCATCGCCGACCGGGCCGCTGAGCCGTTCGTCGGCGAGGCCGACGCTGAACGTGAAGCTGTCGTCGTCGGTGACGCCCCGCTCCCAGAGGCGAGCGCTGCGCGTCATCGCTCGCCGGACGACTTCGCCGACGTCGACGTGGCTGCTGTGGGTTCCCGCCGCCGAGTCAGGCGAGAGCCCGGCCCCCGCCCCGCTTGCCACCATCGGCACTGTGGTTGCTGCGCGACCGCGATGGCTTCGGCGCCGACCGCTGACGCCCTGCAACGGGGCGCTGTCCTGCCGCACTCGTGACGCCGGGGTGTAGCCCAGCTCGCCACTGGCGGGACGTTCGCTGAAGGACGCAGCGTCGTCGACCCTCGGATCGATGCGGAAGACCCTGGTGCCGACACGCAGGTACTGATGAGCCATCCACGCAGCCGGGGTGTCGTCGACGGTGGTCCGCCCGTCGTGGTCGTCGCGCCCGACCACGACGCCGACGGCGCCGTCGTGACCCACCGTCAGCTGCAACGGACTTCCCATCACCGCACTGCGCGACATCGCCGAGACGTTGGCGCGTTGCGCCGGCCCGACGGCATAGCGTCCTGGCTCCAGAGGGCACCGGGCGCCACCGCCTTCGCCAGCGACTTGTACCAACGTCACCGGCGAGTCATCGGCCGCGACCGCCGACGTACCGAGGGAGACCACCGAACCGTTCACCATGCCCGAGGCGCTCACCAGAGTGCCTGGCAATGTGGCGACACCATCGATGTACACGACCTTGCCCAGCTGCGAGAGGGAGAGCGGCTGCAACAGGTCGTACACGGTCACCGATTCGTCGATGTCGTTGACCGACATCTCCACGTCACCCTGCGCTGTCGAGACGACCAGGTCCATCAGCGCGCGCCTTCACGAAAACCGACGGGGCGCGCGTCAATCGAGTGAGGCCTCATGTTCCTAGTTTTCGGCCGATGCGGTCTCATCATGAGGGAATCCAGAACCCTGGACGGGCCAACGCTACGCTAGTGGCGTGAAGTATCCCTCTCACGCACGCATGGTCGGCTAGAACGGGCGTCATGACGGATCGCGTAACGAGAGTTTTTCATGCCTTGATCGACAACGTCGAAGGCATAGTCCGTGGCAAGGCGGAGGCGATACGGCTGGCTCTGTGCTGCCTCCTCACCGAAGGCCACCTGCTCATCGACGACGTGCCCGGCACCGGCAAGACTTCAATGGCGAAAGCGATCGCGGGCTCCATCGCCGGCTCGTGGAAGCGCGTTCAGTTCACACCCGACCTGTTGCCGTCCGACATCACCGGCGTCATGGTGTTCGACCAACGTACGTCGTCGTTCTCCTTTCGCCAAGGCCCCGTCTTCACCAACGTACTGATCGGTGACGAGATCAACCGGGCGAGCCCAAAGACTCAATCGGCATTGCTCGAGGTGATGGAGGAGCGCCAGGTCACCGCCGATGGCGTACCGCACCTGGTACCGCGACCCTTCTTCGTCATCGCCACCCAGAACCCCCGCGATTTCCACGGCACCTTCCCGCTGCCCGATGTGCAGCTCGACCGGTTTGCGATGAAGCTCTCGCTGGGCTACGCCGACCAGATCACCGAAGTCTCCGTGCTCGAGTCGTACCGGCGTGAGAACCGAGACCGAGGCGTTCCGGCCGTCACCGATGCCAGCCAACTCGAGCAGTTGATCGACTCCATCGAACAGATCCAGGTCGTGCACAGCGTCAACGACTACATCGTCCGACTGGCGAACGCGACCCGCAATCACCCCGATCTCCGGCTCGGCGTGTCGACTCGCGGGACCCTGTCGCTGATGCGAGTGGCAAAGGCCTACGCAGCATCCGAGCAACGCGCCTACGTCACGCCCGACGACATCAAGGCTTTGGTCGAGCCGGTTTTCGGCCATCGCATCTCGCTGAGCTCGGAAGCCGAGATGAGGGGCGTGCACAGCGAGCAAGTGTTGGCCGAGATCGTCGACGACGTCGCAGTGCCCCGCCGCCGAGAGGAATGAACCCATGCTGACCCGCACCG
Source organism: Ilumatobacteraceae bacterium (assembly GCA_049696035.1). Taxonomy (GTDB): domain Bacteria; phylum Actinomycetota; class Acidimicrobiia; order Acidimicrobiales; family Ilumatobacteraceae; genus UBA668. The sequence continues at coordinate 1,564 of JBAVTH010000221.1, read as the reverse complement.
GTCTCGGGGTCTTGATCGCGACCGCTGCGTGCGCGTTGTTCGGCGTCATCTGGCGCTACGAGGAGCTGCTCACCCTGTCTGCCGCCGGCGCGATCGCCCTCGTACTGGCCATCTACCTCGCCCGCCGACCGACGCGGCACTTTGCCCGACGCCGTCTGGTGACCGCGCGAGTGGCTCGCGGCGAGCCGGTACGGGTGCGCTACCAGATCTCCAATCCCACGAGACGACGGCTCGGACCGGCACGGCTGGTCGACAAGTTCCAGTCGGTCGAGCAATCGTTCCAGTTGCCGGCGTTGCGCGCCATGAGCCACCACATGCTGGACGCCGAGTTTCCCAGCACGCGCCGAGGTGTGTTCGAGATCGGCCCACTCGCATTCGAGCGTGTCGACCAGCTGGGCCTGTCCACCTCATCGTCACCGCTCGTCGAGGTCGGTCACGTCGTGGTCCACCCGCGTGTGTACCCGCTGCCCACCTCCTCAGGCGCAGGAAGTGTCATCGCCAACGACGCGGTCATGCGACGGCCCTCGGGAGATCCGCTGGCCGGCTTCCAATCGCTCCGCGAGTACCAGTACGGCGACGACACCCGGCTCATCCACTGGCCCACATCGGCTCGCACCGCTGCGTTGATGGTGCGAGAGTTCGTCGACCTGCGCCGCCACGAGTTCACGGTGCTCATCGATGCCGCGGCCAACGTCGGCTCCGCAGACGACTTCGAGGAGATGGTCGACGTGGGCGCCAGCGTTGCCATCTTCGCTCTCGACATGGGGCTGCAGGTCGTGGTCCGCACCACGTCACGACTGCGCACCGGTCGACCATTCCCACTCACCACTCGCACAGAGATCCTCGATCTGCTCACTCCCTTGCAGCAGAGCGACGGGACCGACGTGATGTCGATGGCCAGCCTGTTCACCGGTGGCCTCGATGGCACCTCCGTGTTGGTGGTGACCGGCCCGAGCGGGCCATCGACCCTGTTCCCGCGCTCCGAGCAACTCAACGTTGTCCGCATCGGGGCCGGGGCCGACACCGTCGGCCTCAACTGCCCAGCGATTGCCGCCACGGATGCCTCGCAGTTCGTCGAACGGTGGTCACGGTGGACCTGAGCACCGGGCTGAACGTCACCAACCCTCGCCGAGCGGCGCGAGCGGCAGCGATCGCGATCTTCGGTGTCGGGATGGCCTTGAGCGCAGCCCGAGTCGTCGGTTCCGTCGTCGAGCCGCTCTTCTTCATCCCGGTGCTGTCAGCCGTACTCGTCGGATGGCTCGGCTCGCGCCTGGGTCCAGGCTCGCGTCTGCTGCTCCAGCTCGCCTCCTTCGCCGGCGCCGGGCTGTTGGTTGCATATGGCGCCGACGGTACCGGAGCCGACCTGCGCAAGGGGCTGATAGACGGTCCTCGACAGGTGCTGACCACGAGGTGGCCGAGCCCCCATTGGCCAACAGTCTTCGTCGCACTCGCCGCTGTCGTCTACCTCGCTGTCGCTGCCGGCGTGGAGCTGGCGATGCGCCCACGTTGGCGCGGGTTCCCCGCCGTCCCGTGTCTGCTGGGAATGGTGTCACTCATCGCGGTC
>JBAVTH010000220.1:0-2205 GCA_049696035.1 Ilumatobacteraceae bacterium | reverse complement strand
GGATCACCGAGATCGCGTTGTAGATGTCGACGAGCGCACCGATCCGCGGCAGCCCTGACTGTGCCGCGCGGCGGAGCAGTGCCTCGACACTGACGCGGGTGCGGCGAGGGTTGGCCCCGAAACTGCGATACGCCTCGCGCCAACGCTCGAGGTGGTCGAACGTCGGGGTGGGCGCGTCGGGCAACCAGCCGCTGGCAACGTCGTTGGCTCGTTCGATGAGCTCCTCGGCGATGGGGTGCAACGCGTCGATGTCCACCCCGACCGCCGCGACGAGGACGACCCGGTACGCCGGGAAGCGCTCGACGATGCCGTCATCGATGACGACGCGATCGATCCACGTCATGCTGCTGTCGTTCACTGCCGACCTGCGCTCGGGTCGTGCACCGCGAGCACGAACAGGGCCGGTCTCGTCGCGACGACAGGGCCACGTGATCTGGACTCGCCCCGATCTCGGCGGACTGGGTGCCCTTCGCTGACGACGTAGCCGCTGTTCAGGAACCAGACTCCGTGGCCGATGCTGCGGCGAGCAATCGTTCGATGTTGGCGGGTGCCGCGCTCGTGAACTGCTCGATCCGTTCCAACTGTGCGAGCACCTCGGTCTCCTCGCCTGTCAGTCCTTCGAACAGTCGAGCCCACCCTTCGAGCCGCGAGCCGGCCATCCACTCGGTCAGTCGAGGATCGGCTTCCCATGCTGCGGCGTTGGCCAGATCGACGAGCGACATGCTCAAGTAGTCGATCGGCGACTCGGGCGCTGCGATCGGAGCACAGAGCCGGTTCTTGTCGTCGACGTCGCTCACCGTGGCCTCGACATGGCCGATGAGCGAGGCGCTGAACGTCGGCTGGCACATCCGCACCCACTGCAGCGTGATTCGTCCAGGCTCGAAGACCGTCCTGGTGGGCATCTTCGGGATGCTCACCGCCGAGCAGTCGATGTGCAGCGTGTCCGGTGTCGTGGAGACGGTTCCGCGATCCAGCATGAGCTCGTTGTCGCTGATGGAACCAACGCGACCCAGGCGGATGATGTTCGTGATCCGCCGGAGCTCCTCGAGCTCCGCTTCGCTCACGATGGCGCAATGGAACCCGGTGGGCGTGACGGTCGGATCGATTCGCAGTGCCATGTCGGCGCGTTCGAGGCGGAAGAAGACGTCGTCGACCGAGGTCCCGCACGCGAGCGCTTCCATCTGATCTGCGTAGCCCTTGGTCGTCGCGTCGAGGAACTCGGCCGCGGGCTGCAGCATCCGACGGTTGAAGAGCCACGAGTCACGCGGCATGATCCACCGAATGTGTTCGGGGGTCGCGCCGTTCTCCAGCAGCCAGAGGCAAGTGTCCATCCCGGTCTTGCCGCCTCCGATGACCACAAACCGTTGGAACCGTCCGGCTGCGCGCGGCAGCAGGTTCGGAGGCAAGCACGTCACCCCGGCACCGATGGAGAACTGGGGGACGTGCGTGGCAGGCACCGTCATGTTCGAGTGGGCGGCATCGACGATCGTGGCAGCCTGCACCTCGCACACCTCGCCGGAGACCGACGACACGATTCGCTGCTCGTCCACAACCTCGCTCATCGGGAAGTACCGGACCCTGCCGGACGGCAGGAACCGCTGCTGCATCACGAGGTCGAAGTGGCTCATCACCTCATGGCCCGACGCGAGCTCGAGAAGGCCGCGGTTGAGCCCGACCACGTCCCTTCTCCCCGAGCCGAGCGGACGCGACTCCACGCCATACGTCGACGCCGGCTGATGGAGCCGGACGAAAGGGTATGCATCGTTCCAGTGACCACCGGGCCGGTGCTGTCGATCGACGATCACCATCGTCGCGTCGGAGTCGGTGAGCACCGAGTCGGCGAAGGCCATGCCCGCCGCGCCGGCGCCGATGATCAAGTAATCGAAGGAGATGTGCTGCTCTCGCACGGGGTGGACGCTATCCCACCTCGGGAACGCCCTGTGCCCGACACTCAGTGCGTTTCCGCAGCCTCGAACAACACGCCGCCATGTGCACCGTCCACGACCGCTGTCGAGCCGACGGGTATCGAGAAGGGTCCGCCCGAAGACCCTGCTCGGTCGAGCTGTACTGCGAGTTGTTCGTGTCGTCGAGACAGTCGGCTGTCAGAACAATGTGAACCGTCGTTCGGACTGCAATCGGGTTCTCAGTCGGAGCGACGGCGCCGGCTGACGACCCGAACTCTGTTCGCCTGCCAGCTGCAAGACT
>JBAVTH010000219.1:0-3663 GCA_049696035.1 Ilumatobacteraceae bacterium | reverse complement strand
GGTGGCCGCGTCATGTACGTCGAGCAGAAGGACGGCTTCCGGTTCCTCGGCCCCGTCACCGTCTCGGACAACGTGATCGATCGTCGCTACACGCCGCTCGGCGGCATCTGGGGCGTGGTGTCCGAGGACGGCCGGCCGGACCAGCTGAAGTGGACCGGCAACACGTTCGAGGATGCCACTCCCATCGACTTCCCGGACCCGATCGACACCGCTACTGTTGCCGCAAACGGCTGACGAGGAGCGCGGCATGACGGAGTCGACAACCACGACGTTCACCTTCGACGAGGCACGGCTGATGGAGCTGGCGCAGCGCTTGCACGCCGGCTTCGCATCGGCACAGCCGTTCCCCAGCGTGGTCATCGACGACTTCGTCCCTCCCGAGGTGCTCGACGCAGTACTGTGCGAGTTCCCGGAGCCCGAGGCAGCTCGATGGCAGGAGTTCGACAAGGCGACCGAGGTGAAGCTCGCGCTGGCCGACACGAGCCAGATGGGCCCGGTCACCCGGAACCTGCTCGCCCAGTTCAACAGCCATGCCTTCGTCTGCTTCCTCGAGGCGCTGACGGGCATCTCCGGGCTGATCCCCGATCCACACTACGGCGGCGGCGGTCTCCATCAGATTCGCGCCGGTGGCTTCCTGAAGATCCATGCCGACTTCAACCGCAACGAGCGGCTGCAGCTCGACCGCCGCCTCAACGTGCTGCTCTACCTCAACAAGGACTGGGACGACTCGTACGGTGGGCACCTCGAGTTGTGGGACCAGCAGATGAGCGGCGCCGTGCAGCGCCTGCTGCCTGCGTTCAACCGCATGGTGTGCTTCGCCACGACCTCGACGGCGTACCACGGTCACCCTGAGCCGCTCACCTGCCCCGCGGATCGGGCGCGACGATCGCTGGCGCTGTACTACTACACGAACGGGCGTCCGGAGTCCGAGAAGGGCGCGGCGCACAGCACCCTGTTCCAGCAGCGCCCCGGCGAGCAGTTCAAGCCGTCGTGGAAACAGCGGCTGAAGCGCTGGATCCCTCCGGTACTCACTGACCTCCGTTCTTCCAAACGGTGACGTCGTCGACCATCGAGAAGAACGAACCGCTCCTCACGCCGATCGGTGTCGTGGAGCCGCGCCTGCCGTCATCCGCAGTGCGGGTGCTGCAGCTGTTCGTCATCCTTCTCGCCGGCCTTCCAGCGCGACTCGTGTTCGCTCCGCTCGGGGCCTTCGGCTCGCCGGCCTCCGTCGTCGGTCTCGCCGGGTTCGGGCTGTGGGCAACGTCGGCGCTGGAGCGCGGGTTCCTGGCCCGCAAGCTGGTTCCCCTCCGTGTCGCGGTCTCGCTGTTCTGGGTCGCCGGCCTGCTCTCGTACGCCGTGATGCACCTCCACTCCACCCCTGGCGACGAGGTGAACGCGGCGGATCGCTGGGTGCTGTTCATGTTCGTCTGGTCGGGCGTCGCCCTGCTGGGGGGTGAGGGGCTGCGCCACCTCGATGATGTCCTGCGCGTGCTGCGTGTCGCGATCGCAGCGGCGGGGTTCAGCGCATCCGTGGCGATCCTGCAGGCGCGGTTCAACTTCGACGCCACACTGCAGATGGCGAAGCTGCCCGGCCTCAGCGTCGCCGGCGAACTCGAGTCCGTGCTGAGCCGGTCGGGGCTGCGACGGCCGGCGGGCACCGCCACGCACCCGATCGAGTTCGGCTGCATGCTGGCCATGACGCTAGGGCCGGCGCTGGTCCTCGCCATTCACGACACCGGATGGGCCATCCGGCGTCGCTGTACAGCGCTGGGACTGATCGGACTCGGCATTCCGATGGCCGTGTCTCGGTCCGCCATTCTCGGGGCAGCGATCGTGGCGGCGTTCTGGTTCACGGCCGCTGACCGCGCAATGCGCATCAAGGGCGCGATCTCGTTGGCGGTATTCAGTGTCGTCATCTTCATGACATCGCCCGGGCTCATCGGAACCTTGCTCTCCTACTTCGAGAACGCCAGCACAGACAGCAGCATCACGACTCGCACCGATGACTACGCGGCGGTGGCCCGGTTCGTGCGCCAGTCGCCGCTGATCGGACGCGGCCCGCAGACGTTCCTCCCCAAGTTCCGGATCCTCGACAACCAGTGGCTCGCCCAACTGATCGAGACCGGCATCATCGGTACGCTCGCCCTGCTCGGCTACTACCTCCTGCCGGCGTTGTTCGGCCGCCTCGTGCGGCGCGACGCAACGGACCCGCTGATGCGGGCGATGGGCACGGCGTTCGTCGGCATGAGCGTCGTGGTGATCGTCGAGTCGATGACGTTCGACTTCTACGCCTATCCGATGGATCCCGGCTTTCTGGCGCTCTTCATCGGGCTCGCCGGCGCCATGTACGGGTTCCGGAACGACATCGACGGTGAGTCGGCGGTGCTCGTCACCACCTCCCCCGCCGTCGACGGGACACCGCCACCCGTCGTGTCCCCAACGCGAGCGAGGACGAGATCGAGGCGGGCGCGCGTCGGCGCGAGAAAGGTCTCGTCGACAGCAACCATGGCGGTGGCGACGCCATCTAAGTCCCGCTCGGCAGCGATGGGCCGCGTGCGGTCGGTGTCGCGTCGCAGCTCCCGGCTCCGGCCAGGCTCGACCTCTCGCGCGCGGCCGACCGGCGGCGAGCCGATGCGGGCACAGCGCGCGTTGAAGTGGAGCCTCGTCGCGCAGTTCGTGGCCCGCGCGGGCAGCTTCCTGCTGGGCCTCGTACTCGCGCGGTTGCTGAGCCCGTCGGAGTTCGGTACCTACACCGTTGCGCTCGGTCTTTTCACCCTGTTGCTCACCATCGACGATCTGGGTGTGCTCAAGGGACTCGTGCGCTGGCCCGGCGAGTTCAGCGAGATCGCACCGACAGCCCGGACGCTTGCCACGATCTCCTCGACGGCGATGTATCTCATCACGTTCACGCTGGCGCCGTACATCGCTCGCGCGGCCGGCACTCCGGGTGCCAGCGCGATCATGCGGGTCCTCTGTCTCGGCATCCTGCTCGACGCGGTCCTGCAGGTCGTGCCCGGCGCCGCCTTGCAGCGTCAGATGCGACAGGACCTGTGGGTCATTGTCGAGGGGTCCCGTCTCGTCACCAACGCCGCCGTCACCATCCCGCTGGCCGCCACCGGCTCGGGGGTCTGGGCCCTCGTCATCGGCGCCCTCGCCGGGCAGGCGGTGAGCGTGATGGCCACATGGATCCTGGCCAAGGTGCCCTTCACCTTCGGCTACGACCGGGTCAAAGCTCGCGAGCTGCTGCGGACGTCGTTCCCGTACTCGATCGCCGCCTTTCTCGGGGCCGCCCTGCTCATCGTCGACTACCTCGTCATCGGCAGGCTACTCGGGCCCACCGCCGTGGGCGTCTACCTGATCGCGTTCAACGTGTCCAGCTGGCCGATCACGCTCGTCGGCGCGGCTGTGCGGGCTGTCGCCGTGCCGGGCCTCTCCAAGATGCACCATGCAGGTGGCGACACCGGCCCGGTGCTCCGCCGCGGCCTGACGCTGCTGCTCGCCGGCGGCGCGCCGTTCGTCACCTTGCTGATGACCGCGCCGAACTCCGTCATCGGCGCCCTCTACGGGGCGCAGTGGGTCCCGGGCGGGGTGGCCCTGCGCTTCCTCGCGATCATGGCCATCGTCCGGCTGCTCGACGGACTCATCGAGGACGCGCTCTTCGCA
>JBAVTH010000218.1:0-5751 GCA_049696035.1 Ilumatobacteraceae bacterium | reverse complement strand
CAGCTGCGTACAACGTGATGGCTGCATCGGTGCGCAGCGCGGAGGTGGACGGGTCGCCCACCTCGCTGGCCAGCGTGAGGTGCACGTGGCAGTCGATCAGGCCGGGTAGCAACCACAGCCCGCTCGCGTCGATCACCTGGTCATCGCTCGCCCGGCCCGCACCGGCGCCCGGGGCGACGACGGAGATCCGCTCGCCGTCGATGCCGATGTCAGCCGCACGGAACACACCCTGCGAGACGTCGAAGACCTGCCCACCCAGCAACCAGCGCATGGCCGCAGCGTAGGCCGCGACGATCGTCAGCAAGATCTGTCCGACAGGACAGCGACTCGTGGCTCATCACACGGCATCGTCAACTCGGAATCCGTGCTAGATACGACCACGTCAGTGGCTCGCACGGGGGCAGGCCACGCACGACGACGACGGGTGACCACACCCTCGATCGACGACGAGCGCGGCACCCTGCGCGACACCGCCAACGGCGCTGGCTCACCCGCTGCCGCCGCCTGCAGGCGCTGGCCGTCACCGAGCAGGGCGGCTGAACGCCCTACAGTGCGGGCCGTGAGCACGCCCTCCCAGCCCGCAGCAGCCGTCGCCACACACGACCCGGCAGGCCCGTGCCTGTCGTGCGGGTCGCCGCAGGCGCGTACGTGGAGCACGCGCGAGGGCAAGGCGCGCTTGTGCCCGACGTGCGCAACGCTGCACGGGATGGGCTGCCCGTAGCCCTACAGGTTGCGACGGAACAGTGAGTGCACGCGTTCCCAGTGCTGCTCGGAGGCGTGGCGGTTGTAGCGGTCGGTGCCGCGCGGCGCGTAGCCGTGGACGGCGTCGGTGTAGAAGTCGCTGGTGAAGCGGACGCCGGCGCTCGTCAGCAACTCGCACACCTGGGTGTACTGCTCGGGCGGGGCGGTCGCGTCGTTGTCGGCCCAGCCGAGGTACACCTCCGCGGTCATCGCCGACAGGCCGAGGTGGGGTGAGTCGGGCGTGTCGCGCACCATCCAGGCGCCGTGGATCGAGGCGACGCCGGCCACCCGATCCGGCATCGCCTTCGCGAGCGCGAGCGTGAGCCCGCCGCTCATGCAGAAGCCGACGGCGCCGACCTTGCCGCCGCGTGCGGCGGGGTCGGTGGCCGCGTGGGCCAGCATGGCCTCGGCGTCGCCGATGATGTTCGTCGGTGTCACCGAGGCCATCAGCTCGCTTCGAGCATGCATGTCCTCGTCGCTCATCCCGAACTCACGGAACGGGCCGCCGCGGTAGAACAGATACGGCAGCATCACGTAGTAGCCGGCGGTCGCCAGCCGCGAGGCCATGTCCTTGAGCGCCGGGCGGATGCTGGGCGCGTCCATCAGGTACAGCACCACCGGGTGCGGGCCGTCCACCTCAGGGTGGAAGATGAACGTCTTCATCTCGCCGTCGGGTGTGGTCAGGTCCAGTTCGCGTTCGATCACGTCGCGCAGTCTGGCATCCTGCGATGTCTGCGGCGTCAGCTGAAGTCGAGGTCGCGGTTGCGCGAGCGCTTCAGCTCGAAGAAGTCGCCGATGCTGGCAACCTGCAGCACGCCGTCCCACAGGCGCGTGGCGTCGTCGCCCTTCGGCGCCTTGGTGATGACCGGGCCGAAGAACGCCACCGTCGCGCCACCTTCGCCGGGCACGCGGATGACCGGGGTGCCGACCTCTTCACCCACGAGGTCCATCCCGCTGTGGTGGCTGATGCGCAGCGCCTCGTCGTACTCGCTGGTCTCCGCGGCGTCGGCGAGTTCCTCGGGAAGGCCGCATTCGGCCAACGCCTCGACGAACAGCGAACGATCCTGCTCATGGTCCTGCAGGTGGATGCGGGTGCCGAGCGCGGTGTAGAGACCGCCGACCACCTCGTTGCCGAAGCGCTGTTCGGCAGCGATGACGACGCGCACTGCACCCCACGCACGGCCGAGCAGGTCGCGGTAGAAGTCGGACAGGTCGGCCTTGTTCTCGTTGAGCACCGAGAGGCTCATGATGTGGAACGAGACCTTGATCGGGCGTTGGCGTTCCACCTCCAGCAGCCAGCGGGAAGTCAGCCACGCGAACGGGCAGGCGGGGTCGACCCAGATGTCGACGGGGGTGAGGGCGGCGTCGGGGGAAGTCATCCGGCCACGATAGTGGCGGCGGCATGACCCACGATCGTGGCGTAGCCTGCGCTGCATGACGATCGAGGGTGAGTACGTTCCCAGCACGTGGCAGTGGGTCAGCGACCAGGTCGAGGCCTACGAGCGCTCAGGCGGCACCGAGGCCAACACGCTGCGCGACACCGGCATCCCGGTGATCATCGTGACGATGCGCGGCAAGTCCAGCGGTCTCGTCCGCAAGATCGCGTTGATGCGCGTGGAGCACAACGGCGAGTACGCCCTGGTCGCCTCCGTCGGCGGCGCGCCCACCAACCCCGCCTGGTACAACAACCTCGTCGCCAACCCCACCGAGGTGCAGGTGCAAGACGGCCCCGCCCCGGTCGCGATGACCGTGCGCGAGCTCGCCGGCGACGAGCGAGCCCTGTGGTGGGAGCGTTCGGTGGCCGTGTTCCCCACCTACGCCGAGTACCAGCAGAAGACCGAACGCACCATCCCGGTGCTGCTCGCCACGCGAGCCTGACACGGCCTGAGGTCTGGGCGCGGGGTCACACTTCGGGAGTTCTCACGTAGGGTCTGCGGGCATGGAGACCGGTTCGTGAGCATCGAACGCGCCGAGGTGGTGGAGGTGGTGCCGCAGCGCCTCACCGTCGTCACCGCGCTGCCGTTGAAGGCGGCTGCCCGCGAGAAGCTGGCGCAGTTGCTGGGTGCTCGAGTGGTGGACATCCGCGATGTCGTCGAGCACGTCGACCTGGTGCTCACACCCGTGTGCAGCCCGCAGACGATCGGGCTGCTGCAGCGGCAGTTCGACGGCGCTCGCATCTATGTGGTCGAACTCGACGACTGGGAGTTCGACATCAACATGCCCGCTCCGGTGAAGCGCATCCTGCAGGGCGGCGCCGACGCGTACGTGCTGGCCGACAGCATCGAGGAGCTTGCCGCGAAGATCGGCCGCCGCACCGAGCCGCAGACCGACGATGCCCCCGCGGGCGCCCCGAGGGAGTTGTTGGCGGCCACGACCGTCGACGAGTTGATCGCCGCCTTCCTGCGCGAATCGGTTGAGTACTCAGCGCGCCACAATGTGGTGCGGGAACGGCCGGCGAGCGAGCCGACAACCCGCCGCCACTAGCCTCCGGCAATGTCTTCAGGCCAACCCCGCGCCAGCCGATCGTTCGAAACCAACGGCTCGCAGACCGTCACCTTGCCCAGCGGGCAGGTCGCCCATGCAGCCCATGCCGCGCACGACGAGGTGTTGACCCGGCGGTTCTACGCGGTGCGGCCGGGGGTGTGGTGCCTGGTCGGCAACGGGCTCTCCAACCAGACGTTCGTCGAAGGGCCGGAGGGCATCATCGCCATCGACACCGGCGAGAGCGTGCAGGAGATGCAGGCCGCGCTGCGCGAGCTGCGAGCCGTCAGCGACCGGCCGATCGTGGCCGTGCTCTACACCCACTTCCACTACGTCAGCGGCACACAGGCGATCGTCGACGAGGCCGGCCACGCCGTGCCGGTGTACGGCCACGAACGCATCGCGATCAACCGGGCCCGCGCCGGCGCGGAGATCGGCCCTACGTACGGTCGCGGCGTGGCCGAGCAGTTCGGCATCCTGCTGCCCGCCGACGGGCCCGACGCGCTGGTCAACGTCGGTCTCGGGCGCTTCTTCCGCGACCCCGCGCACGCACCGTTCACGGCCGGCCACATTCCGGTGGACCACCCGTTCGGCGCGACCTGCACGCTGCAGCTCGCCGGCCTGCAGATCGAGGTGCAGCCGGCACCGTCCGATGCGGACGACTCGGTCACCTTCTGGTTCCCGTCGCTCGGCGTCGCGGTCAACAACATCGTCTGGCCGGCGCTGTTCAACGTGTTCGCGATCCGCACCGAGGAGTATCGCGACCCACGGGTGCTGCTCACCGGGCTGGACCACCTCGCCTCGCTGGGCGCGGAACACCTCGTCGGCGCCCACGGCCCGCCGATCAGCGGCCCCGATGTTGCCGAGCGTGTCACCCGCTATCGCGACAGCATCCAGTTCATCTGGGACCAGACGGTGCGCCACGCCAACCGCGGCCTCACCAGCAGCGAGGTCGGCCACGCCATTCGCCTGCCCGAGCAGTGCGACGACGACTACCTGACCAGCGAGCTGTACGGCGTCGCTGAGCACCATGTGCGCCAGGTGCGCGCCGGACTGTTCGGCTTCTTCGACGGCGACGAGGCGAACCTGTTCCCCACGCCGCGCAGGGAGCGAGCCGATCGGATGATCGCAGGCTTCGGCGGCCGCGACACGGTGCGCGCCCAGGCCGTTGCGGCGATCAACGCCGACGATCTGCGCTGGGCCGTCGAGCTGGGCAGTTGGCTCGCACACAGCAGCGACGCGACCGCGGAGGATCGGACGCTCCTCGCGCGGGCCATCCGCCTGATCGGCCAACGCAGCTCGGCGGCGAACATCCGCAACTGGTGCCTCACGCGGGCACGTGAACTCGACGGCTCCACCGACAACTCACGGCTGTACAGCCACCGCTTCCCGCGAGCGGGTGTGCTCGCGAACCTGGTGCAGTCGGTGCACGTCCTGCGGGTCGTGCTCGACCCCACGGATGCCGCCGGTATCGACGTGCGCCTCGCCTGGCGCTTCGTCGGTGGAGCCACCGCTGGTCTGCACGTCCGCAACTGCGTGGCGGTGCCCACCGACGGGCTGGGCGAGGCCGACGCGACCATCGCGTGCACCGCGGCCGTGTGGGCTGATGTGCTCGCCGGTTCGGTCACGCTCTCCGAGGTGATCGAGCGCGGCGACGTGCAGCTGACGGGCACGGCCGCAGACCTCGCCCGGCGCGCACTCGCCTGCTTCGACGCCGCCGGGCTGCGCGCGTGACCACGCTGCCGAACCCGACGCCGCCGTTCGAGGGTGAACTCGGCCGCCTGTTCGCGGAGTCCGCACCACGCCGGCTCGACAGCCCGCACGCACCCGCAGGCGCGCCCAACATCGTTGTCATCCTGCTCGACGACGTCGGCTTCGGCTCGTGCAGCACGTTCGGCGGGCCGGTGCCCACGCCGGCACTCGACCGGGTCGCGGCCGCGGGGCTGCGCTACAACCAGTTCCACACCACGGCACTCTGCTCGCCCACTCGCGCCGCGCTGCTCACCGGCCGCAACCACCACTCGGTGCACATGGGCGGCATCACCGAGATCGCCAACTCGTTCCCCGGCTACGACAGCGCGATCCCGCCTGAGGCCGCCACCGTCGCGCAGGTGCTGCGCATGTCGGGCTACAGCACCGGCTGCTTCGGCAAGTGGCACCTCACGCCGTCGTGGGAGCAGAGCCCGGCCGGCCCGTTCGACCGCTGGCCCACCGGCATGGGCTTCGACCGCTTCTACGGCATCATCGGCGCCGAGTCGTCGCAGTGGGAGCCACCCGTCTACGACCAGACCACACCGATCTCGCCCCACGTCGGCCGCGACGGCTACCACCTCACCGAGGACCTCGCCGACCAGGCGATCACCTGGATCGAACGGCAGCAGGCGTCCAGCCCGGACCGCCCGTTCTTCTGCTACTTCTCCACCCCGGCTGTGCACGCACCGCACCATGTCGCGCCCGAATGGTCGGACCGTTTCGCCGGCGCGTTCGACGGCGGGTGGGACGCGCTGCGCGAGGCGATCTACGAACGGC
>JBAVTH010000217.1:0-6168 GCA_049696035.1 Ilumatobacteraceae bacterium | reverse complement strand
AGGTCGCACCGCTGTCCAGCGACTCCGCCAGCCACGGCCCAGTGGTTGCGGCGATCCAGAGATGAGCGACCGACCCGACGGACGACAGCACCTTCGCGGAGAACCCAGGAATGCCCGTGAGCGAGTTGACCAGCGCATTCGTCGACAGCGAGAAGCGGCTGTATGTCTGCGAGCCCGCACCGTTGTCGGACAGCACGTGCATGTATCCACCGAGCACTGACACCTCATAACCGCTGTTCGACAACGCTATGGAAGCCGTGGTCGCCCATGTGTTGCCCTTGTCGGTCGACACTGCAGTGCGGCCTGTCCTCAGTTCGATCGCCACCAGCTTCGAGCCATCGGTCACCAACGCGCCGGCGCCGGCGTACACCGATGACGGTCCGGAGAGCAGCAAGGATGGTCCGTACCAATCCGTCGTGAACCGATAGAGCTGCTTAGTCGGATAGGTCGCACCATCGTCCGACAACATGAAGACAACGCCATCGTCGCCGATCGCGACCTGCCCGGTCCCCGACTTCCCCGCCGGGCGGCCGACCCGCTCCCACGACCCGCTCGAAGCCGCCGACCGATACAGGTCGCTGCTCGTCTGCAGTAGCCGCCACGCACCTGAAGGCGACAACACCATCTTCGTCGGAGCGGCGGTCAAACCCTCGATGACTGTCGAGCCCGACGACGCCGACGTAGTCGTGACCCACGGATTCGACACACTGCCTGTTGATGCATCGATCGCCCAGAAGTTCGTGCTCGCGGGGCGCAGCACCCAGACCCAACTCGTCGCCACCGTGGCATCGGCTCGCTGTGTGGGCCATACCGCAAGGGTTCCCGACGTCACCAATGACTGCGTGCGTCTCACCGGTGCCCAGATCTTGGCTACAGGGTCGAAGCCTGCGTCGTAGACGGCCGTTTGACCCGACTCCACGGCGCTGCCGTAGAAGTGCATGCGAGCGTCTGCACCCATCACAGGCAACCCGAAGGAAACCCCTGCACGCACGGGAGTGGGCTCGTTCGATACCAGGGTGGACCACGTCGCCCCCGAATCTGTCGACTTCCTGATCGACACCGTTCCCGTGGACGACCCGGACGCAATGAACAGAGACGATGTTGATCCAGGAAGCGACAGAGTCTTCGCCGACCAGCCGACGATTCCCGTGACTATCGTGCTTGTCGTGTTCGTCGATAGTGAGAAGCGGCTGTAAGCCTGAGACCCACCACCCGACTCCGACAGAACGTGCAAGTACCCACCTAGCACCGTCAGGTCGTAGCCATAGTCCGACGGGTACACGGACGGAGTCGTGACCCAGGTGCTGCCCTTGTCGGTCGACACTGCAGTGCGGCCAGTCTTCAGCTCGATCGCCACCAGTTTCGAGCCACTCGTTGCCAGGGCACCTGCCCCTGCGTACACCGCTGCAGGCCCGGACAACAGCAACGACGGGCCAACCCACTCCGTGCTGAACCGGTACAACTGCTTGGTCGGATAGATCGCACCGTCGTCGGACAGCATGTAGACCACGCCGTCATCATCGATGGCGACCTTGCCGGTCCCTGACTTGCCCGGAGGGCGCCCGATGCTCTGCCAACTACCACTGGGCGTCATCGACCGATACAGACCTGTGTTCGTTTGCAGCAGACGCCACGAGCCCGAGGGAGATAGCAGCAACTTCGTAGGTGCCCCCACGATGCCGACCACGGCTGACCATGGATCGCTCACTCCGTTCGGCACGAGCACACCGGGGCTGACACCGCCGTACTGACTGAACCAGAACTGGCCCTCCTTCACCATTTGGAACTCGAGCACCGGGGCGGCACCCAAGGGCACCAAGGACACCTGAATCGTCGCATTCGCGCCTGGAGCAAGATCAGCAGGCAGATCCACGTGCACATCACTGAGCCATGGCACGGCAGTTCCACCGGCGAGACCGGCGAAGTGGGCGGACAGCCGAACTCGGTTCGTGCCCGTCGATGGCCACACCTGGTTGCCGGTGTTCGTCACCACGATCGGGAATGACTGAGCCTGACCGGCCATCCACGACGATGGCGTCGACCCAACCGCGAAGGTGGCGGAGTAGAGAGCCAGAGCTGGACTGCTGACACCAATGTCCGCGTACTGAGGGAACCAGAACTGCGTCTCCTTCACCATCTCGAACTCGAGCACCTGGGCGCCGGCAGGCACCGCCACGGTGACTTGCAGGGTGGCGCTCGCACCAGGCGCCACGTCAGCAGAAAGCTCCACCCGAGCGTCATTCAGCCACGGCACGCCATAGCCTCCGACCTGCGCTGCGAAGTGCACTCCCAATCGAACTCTTGTGGTACCCGTCGACGGCCAGGCCTGATTGCCGGTGTTCGTCACAACCACTGCGAACGTCTGAGTCTGGCCGGTCGCCCACGAAGACGGGACTCCCCCCAGCCCGTAAGTGGCCGAGTACGCCGCCGACGGAGGCGCGCCAACTCTCACGTCGGCGAACTGCTTGAACCAGAACTGCGTCTCCTTCACCATCTCGAACTCGAGCACCGGGGCAGACGCTGGTGCCGTGACAGTCACCTGGAGTGTGACACTCGCGCCAGGGGACAGATCGCTTGGCAACTCGATGCGGGTATCGCTCAGCCACGGCACCGCCGACCCTCCGACCTGAGCGGCAAAGTGCACACCCAGCCGCACTCTCGCCGTTCCAGTCGAAGGCCAGATCTGAGTACCAGTGTTCGTGACCACCACCGGAAACGACTGCATCTGACCGCCCACCCACGAAGTCGGTACTCCACTCAGCCCATACGTCGCTGAATAGGTCGATGGCGCCACGGTGGCATTGACATCCGAGTACTGAGCGAACCAGAACTGGCCCTCCTTCACCATCTGGGTCTCCAGCACATAGCTGCCCGATGTCGCCGGTGCGGTCACCGTGATCTGCAACGTGACGCTCCCGCCGGACGGAAGATCGGCCGGAAGAGCAGCACGGACATCGCTGAGCCAAGCAGTCCCCGTACCACCCGCTTGACTTGCGAAGTGAACGCCCAGCCGGGCCTTGTTCAGCCCAGCCGACGGCCACACCTGGTTCCCCGTGTTCGTGACCACCACCGAAATGGACCGCGTTTGACCAGCGACCCAAGACGACGGGACGGCCGCTAGCCCGTACGTCGCCGAGAAGGCTGCCGACGCTACCGCCACAGCCACTTCCGAGTACTGATCGAAGCGAAACGGATCCTCCTTCACCATCTCGAACTCGAGCACACGAGCCGCAGGAGGCGCCGTCGTGGTGACCTGCAACGTGACGCTCGCTCCTGCGGCTAGATCGGCCGGGAGCACGACACGGACGTCGCTCACCCAGTACGAGGGATTCGCCCCAACCTGGGTCGCGAAGTGGACCGCCAATCGGACCCTGTCGGCGCCGACCGATTGCCAGACCTGGTTTCCGACATTCGACACGACAACCGGAAAGGTCAGAACCTGCCCGGCCACCCACGAGGTTGGAACGCCTGACACGTCATACGTCGCTGCGTAAGTCGGGACCAACGCACTGTGCGCGATGGGATGCACGCGCTTGTTGTTCGTGCCAATGACATCAATCGCAGCTCGATCGCCGGCTGCGACCAGGCCATCCGAGGCGACCGGAGCAGCTGTCGTTCCCGCAACAGCCGACACGACGGCATGATCTTGCTCGACCAGTTGAGCACCGAGAGCGACAGAGACCACGAGGAGCGCCCGAACGAACAACGACGAGTTGGTCACCTTGACTTGCTTCAATCCAGGATCTCCTATGGGTTGGAGCCATCCACAATCAATGGGCGGCCGTTCGGCTCAGGTTCAGGGAAACAACGACTCCTTGTTCTAGCCCAACTTCGAACTCTGGGAGGCGAGGAAGTTGGCTCCGGTATCAGTTTCGGTTCGGATCACCCGTCGAATTCGTCGATCTGACCGAGCGGGCCGTTGACCGCCAGGAACCGTGGGCTGGACGGCTGATCTAAGCTGGGCGCATGACAGCGTCGTCGCATCTCTCCGCATCGCATCTCTCCAACGTCTGGTTCTCGGTCACCCCGCTGCAGGTCACGCACGGCAAAGGGTGCTGGGTCACCACCACCAGCGGCGAGGAGTACCTCGACTTCGCCGCCGGCATCGCCGTGAACTCCACCGGGCACGCTCACCCTGCCGTCGCCGAGGCCATCGGCAAGCAGGCCCAGCGGTTCATCCACGCCCAGATCAACGTCTACAAGCACGACCTGCTCGAGCCGCTGGCCGCCAAGCTGGCCGAGCTGTCACCGGGCGCGATCGACACGTTCTTCTTCGCCAACTCCGGCGCCGAGATCACCGAAGGCGCGATCAAGCTGGCCAAGCAGGCCACCAAGCGCCCGCACACCATCGTGTTCAGCGGCAGCTTCCACGGCCGTACCCACATGGCGATGGCCATGACCACTTCGAAGACCGGCTACCGCGCCGGCCACGCCCCCCTTCCGTCGGGCGTGTTCGTGGCCCCCTACCCCGACCCGATGGCACCCGACCAGGACGCCGAGGTGGCCAAGGCGCTGTACGGCTTCGACCACTTGCTGAAGAGCATGACCGCGCCGGAGGAGACGGCCGCCGTCATCCTCGAGCCGGTCCTCGGCGAGGGCGGCTACGTCCCCGCCCCGGCCGCGTTCATCCACGGCATCGTCGAGCGCTGCCGCCAGCACGGCATCCTGTTCATCGCCGACGAGGTGCAGTCCGGTTTCGGGCGCACCGGCAAGATGTTCGCCGTCGAGCACTACGGGCTCGAGCCCGACATCATCTGCATGGCCAAGGGCATCGCCAGCGGCTTCCCCTTCGCCGCCCTCGGTACCCGTCGCGAGCTCGACGACAAGTGGCCAACCGGCAGCCACGGCGGCACCTACGGCGGCAACGCCATGGGCTGCGCTGCGGCGCTGGCCACGATCGAGATCATGTCCGATCCCGCATTCCTCGCCAACGTGAACGCCCGCGGCGAGCAGCTGCAAGCCGGCATCCGCGAGCTGCAGCAGGAGCACAGCACCATCACCCAGGTGCGCGGCCTGGGCCTGATGGTGGGCACCGAGTTCGACGACGCCGCTCGCGTCGCGGCCATCACCAAGCACTGCCTGGAGGAAGGCCGCCTCATCCTGATGAACGCCGGCACCTACGGGCGCACCCTGCGCTGGATGCCGCCGCTGGTGGTCAACGAGCGCGAGATCGACCTCGCACTCGCGGCCTTCGGCGCCGCCCTCAAGGCCACCGCCTAGATGCCCCGCCTCGACGCCGAGCGCATCGCGCTGTGGCGTCAGTTCTGCGGCGTCTCGGCCATGCTGCAGCGCCGTGTCGACTTGACCCTGACCGAGGAGCACGACCTGCCACTCACGTGGTTCGACGCGCTCACCGACATCCGCGCCGCGGGCGGCAGCATGCGCGTGCACGAACTGTGCGAGGCACTCGGCGAGGTGCCCAGCAGCCTGTCGCGCCGGCTCGACCGGATGGAGGACGCCGGCTACGTGCGGCGCAAGCACACACCGCAACCGGATGATCGTCGGGCGGTCACGGTCTCGCTCACGGCCGACGGCCGCGCGAGTTGGCGCGACGCCAACATCACCTACCGCCGGCTGGTGCAGGAGCACTTCGCCACCCGGCTCACCGAGACCGACATCGCCGCCCTGCAACGGGTGTTCAGCAAGCTGGTCTGACTACCACTGCTGCAGCCACGGGTGGCCGTGTGCAGTAGTGGTGAGCGCCGTCGCCAGCCACTCCGCCGCCGCTGGATCCAGCCGTGGCGCCGCGGTCTCGAAGTCGTGCCGGTGCTTCGGCTCGGTCGATCTCGCCATGTAGAGCAACTGCACCTCCGGGCGAACGATCGGCAGCCCGCCGACGCCGATGGTGGTGACGTCGGCCAAGGGCCGGCTGATACGACGGTCACGGCGGAAGTACCACGTCGCCCGGTCGGGGTTCTCCGTGGTCTGGCCGGTCTCGGTGGTCTCGGCGGTCTCGGTGGTCTCGGCGGTCTCGGTGAAGATGTCGAACTCGAACGTCGCCCACCGCGCCTGCAGTTGAAACGCCGGCGGGCGCAATGGATGGCCGCTCCACGAGCGCCACCCTTCGCCGGGCGGGTCGAGGCAGAACAGCTCCCATCGAGCGCACAGCGCGTCGTGCACGGCGGCCTGGTCACAACGCTGCACGACGACCTCGACGTCGTGGTGCTC
>JBAVTH010000216.1:0-5446 GCA_049696035.1 Ilumatobacteraceae bacterium | reverse complement strand
CGACGAGATCGGCGAGCTGGCGGTCACCGTCAACGAGACCCTCTCCCGACTCGACACCTCGGTCGAGCAGCAACGCCGCTTCGTTGCCGACGCCAGCCACGAACTGCGCGGACCACTCGCTGCCCTCCGTGCCGACCTGGAGATCTCCGTCACCCACCCCGAGCGGACCGCATGGCACGACGTCGCCCGGGACACCCTCAGCGATGTCGAACGGCTCCAACACCTCACCGAAGATCTGTTGCTCCTCGCTCGGCTCGACTCCCATCAGCAACGACCACACCAACAGGTCGACCTCGCCGAGATCGCCGCCGACGCAGCCGGCGGGATCCGCCGCAATGACGTCGACGTGAACGTGCTCGGTACCGACTCGTCCGCGATCGTCGACGGTGATCCTGAACAGTTGCACCGCATGGTTCGCAACCTCGTGCACAACGCCGAGGAGCATGCCGAGCACCGCATCACCGTCACCCTGACGAAGCAGGCGGCGACGGTTCGGCTGCAGGTCACCGACGACGGGCCGGGCGTCCCAGCAGAGGTCCGCGACATCGTCTTCGAACGGTTCGTGCGTGTCGACACCGCACGCACCCGCGACACCCGCGGCACCGGACTCGGTCTCGCGATCGTGGCCGACGTCGTCGCCAGCCATCACGGCTCGATCACCGTCACCGACAGCGATCCACACGGCGCCACCTTCACCGTCGAACTCCCAGCCCACCAGCCGACCTGACACGCCCCGCTCCGACGGCCGCTGACGAGGCGCGAGTTCTGGCCGTGTTCTGGCCGAGGGCCGCCCGGGCGCTGGCAGGCCCTTCCGTACCGTCGCTCTCATGAGAACCGACGTGCAGGAGGACCTGTGAACAGTCCAGTCATCGAACTACGAGGGCTCAGCCACCGCTACGACACAGACCCGGTGTTGCGCGACATCGACCTGACGATCGAGGCCGGGGAGATCTTCGGATTCCTCGGCCACAACGGCGCCGGCAAGACCACCGCGATCAACATCCTCACCACCCTCATCGAACCCACCTCCGGCACCGCCAAGGTGTGCGGGTACGACGTCGTCACCGAACGACGCGACGTCACACGGTGCATCGGATACCTGCCGGCCGAGGTCCGCATGTACGGCCACATGACCGCGGCGGAGAACCTCGAGTTCTTCGCCAAGCTCTCCGGCGTCACCGAGCCCCGCAAGGCCGTCGCCGAAACCCTCGACTACCTCGAGTGTGCGGAGCTTGCCAACAAGCGGGTCGGATCGTTCTCCACCGGCATGCGCCAACGGATCGGGATCGCCCAAGCCATCGTCCACCGCCCCAAGGTGCTGTTCCTCGACGAACCCACCTCAGGGCTCGATCCGCTCGGCGTGCGCCAGTTGCGCGACACGATCCTGCGGCTCAACGGCGACCTCGGGATGACGGTGTTCATGAACACCCATCTGCTCAGCGAAGTGTCCAAGGTGTGCACCACCATCGGTGTCCTCAACCACGGCGAGCTGATCTACAAGGACTCGATCGAGGAGACCACCCGCAGGTTCCCCGACGAGGCCTCCCTCGAGGACATCTACGTCCGAATGGAAACATCGTCGTGATCGCCACCATCGCATCGCACCAGGTGCTGTCGCTGCGACGCCAACGGGTGTTCCTCGCCTTGCTGGCCACCCTGCTGACGATGACCGCCCTCGCCGGGGTGCTCGGCTGGTCCAGCCACCAAACGATCGTCCGGGTCTACGACGAAGCCGTCAAGCTCCTCGC
Organism: Ilumatobacteraceae bacterium; assembly: GCA_049696035.1. Classification (GTDB taxonomy): domain Bacteria; phylum Actinomycetota; class Acidimicrobiia; order Acidimicrobiales; family Ilumatobacteraceae; genus UBA668. The sequence continues at coordinate 3,698 of JBAVTH010000216.1, read as the reverse complement.
GTCCACCGGCAAACCGGCACCGCCGAACCCGTTCCTGCTCAAGCCGACCCTGTCGTTGCTGTCGAACATGGTCGTCTACATCCCGCTCATCGGCGCCCTGCTTGCGCTGATCCTCGGGCACCTGAGCATCGTCGACGACGAAACCAACGGCACCGGACGGCTGGTGTTCTCCCGCCAGATCACCCGCACCAGCTACGTGCTCGGCAAGATCGCCAGCGCCGCCGCCGTCCTCGCCGTCGTTCTTACCGCCAGCCTGCTCGTCAGCGTCGCCGCGCTGCTCGTCGTCAACCACACCATCGCCGTCGGCGACTTCGGACGCCTCGGGCTGTTCTACGCCCTGTCATGGCTGTACCTGATGGTGTTCGCGCTGATCGGCATGGTCACCGTGCTGATGACACGGCGCCGATCGATCGCGCTGCTGTCAGCGATGGGGGCCTGGCTGGTGATCACGTTCGTGATCCCCCAGTTCACCTCCGGACTCCGCCCCACCCAATCACTCAACCCGATCACCGACCCGGCCAGCACCTCACAGACCTTCTTCAAGGTCACCTCCAAGCTGCGGCCCTACTCCGTCGTCGAGCAATACAAACAAGCCAGCGGGCAGATCCTCCAGACCGCGACCGCAGAGTCGGTCGGGCAGACCATCCAACGAATCCTGCCGATCGCCGGTCTCGTGATCGTCCTCGCGCTGGTCACCGTCCGCCTCGTGCAACGCCACGACTTCTCCAGGAGCGCCAACAGTGAGTGACTCGACCCACCGCATCATCACCCTCGCCCGCCACGAGTACCGCTCCGCCGTGCGCAGCAGGATCCTGATCGTCCTGCTCGGCATCCTCGTCACCGTCACCGCGGTCTCCGTGTACATCGCCTCAGTCGACTACGCCAGCAAACTCGCCGACTACCAGGCCTACGTCAACGCTGCGAAGAACAGTGGGCTTGACCGCATCGCCCCCTCACCCCTGGCTGCGTTGTCGTTGCTGCGAGGCGCGATGGAGTACCTCGAGATCATCGGCGCCGTCATCGCCATCGCCCTCGGCTACCTCACCGTCTCACGTGAACGCACCAACCGGACCCTGCCACTGATCCGCTCCCGACCGGTCACCTCAGGCGAACTCGCCACCGGCAGCCTCCTCGGAGCACTCGGAGTGATCGCCACCCTCGTCGCCGTCACCGCCGTCGTCGGCATCGTCTGCGTCGGCACCATCGGCCATGACTGGATCAACGCCACCCAAGCCCTCAAGCTGTTCCTTGGCTACCTCTCCGCGATCGTCTACATGGGCGCCTTCTACTGCCTCGGCGCGATCGCCACCGCCAAGTCACGAGTCGCCGCCAACGGGCTGATGATCGCCCTCGGGATCTGGCTCATCGTCGTGCTCGTCCTTCCCCAGATCGGCGACACCATGGACGCCGACAACCAGATCCCCGGCGGGCTGTTCAAAGCGCTCGGCCTCGGCCACGACGGCGAAGTGCAGATCCTCACCCACTTCACCACCTACGAACGCATCCGCACCTGGACCGAAGAAGCGTCGCTCGCGAAGCACTTCGAACGCTTCTCGTTCGCGATGACCGACGTCAAAGAGCGCTACCGCCCCTTCAGCCTCCCATGGCTGCTCGGACAGACACGCAACGACATCGGGTGGCTCATCGCCTACTCCGCTGCTCTCTACGCCGGCCTGCGCCGCACCTTCCGCACCCAACCGACCATCCCCCAAGGAGGAACACAATGAACCCCACCACCCACACCCGCCACACCAACCGCCTTCGCGCCGCCCTGCTCACCGCGGGACTCCTCGCCGGCGGCGGCGCACTCGCCGCCTGCGGCGGCAGCTCCAGCTCGACGCCTACGACCCAAGCGGCGACCACCCCCACCGGCGGCTCCGCCGCATCGAACACCGCCGATACCACCGGTGCAACCACGGCCGTCCCACCCGCAGGCACCGATGCAGGCACGACCGCCCCCACCGGCGGGCCGGTCCTCCCAGTCGCCGACAACCCGATCAGCAACACCTCCACCGTCCAGGCGTTGAAGATCGATTCCGTGCTCGTCGAGAACAACGTCGACAGCTCCGGCAAGACCGCCAGCGACCACCTCGAGATCGCGCTCACCAACATCGGCACCACCGAGCTCACCGCGTTCGAGGTCTTCTACACCTTCACCGACCCGACCACGAACGTCACCGAGAACTACTACGCCAAACTCCCCGCTGACTTCACGATCCCCGCCGGTGGACAACGCATCGCACACTTCGACAACACCGGCGCACCCGACCACTTCCCCGTCAACGAGTTCAGCCTCTACTACACCGACACCAACGCACTCGACGTCTCCGTCACCGTCAGCGCCACCGACACCGCAATCCAGACCACCACCCTGCAGAAGGACGCCGGCGGCGCCGAGACCGCTGACTGACGGAACCATTCAGCAACGGCCAAACCCATTCGTCGGCCGAATACCGCGGCACGCGCACGGTCGGTCTCGACCGTGCGCGTGCCAGCCGTACACAGCGATCCCGCGGGTCCGAGCGGCCGCCTCGTGGCCCTCCGAGCGGGCCCTCGCTCCGTCCGATTCCCGCTACCCCGAAAAAGTCTGTGCAGGAATCGTGCACTCGCGGGAAGCTCCAAACCACGCGAGTTCCCATGATTGCCGTCCTGACCTGGTTCTTCTTAGTGCCCGGGACGGGGTTCGAACCCGTACGTACGTTCGTACAGGGGGGTTTAAGACTTCACTCCCACGTCCGTTGCGTCCGGTTCAGTACGTTTGACCTGCTCACGTCCGCCGCCGTTGTCCGCCCGTGTCCGTCTGATCCGCCCCGGTCCGACAGGTACGGCCGAGTCCTGTGCAGGAATCGTGCAGGCCGCGCCTTCCCTGGCCGACACCTGTGACCGCTACGTGGGGCATTCGGTCGTGGCGGTCAGGTGGTCGGCGTCTGGTCAGCCGAGGTCGACGATCCGACAGGGAATCTCGGTGTCTTCTTCGACAAGGTGCACGGCGCAGATCCGGTGGTATCCGTCGGCAACGACGAGCGGCGATCCGTGTTTGACGTCGCCGCGGACGAGGAGCACGGGTGAGAGCGCGATGCCGGCGTGGATCTTGTGGACGTCTTTGGCGACATGGCGATTGTCGGCATCGAGCGAGGCCAGGCCGCTGGCGCGCAGGATGTCCTTGGCCTTGCGGTGCGATTCGGGCGCGGTACGGAGCGCTGCAACGGTGGGCTCGACGAGGCGTGCAGGTGCGAGGAGCTCGAGGTAGTCGCTGGCTGCGTCGTAGTCGTGGTCGTCAGGTTCTGACTTCCAACGGACTGTGGTCACGGTGTGACTGTACCGATCGGGTCCGATGCGCCGGACACTGCGATCGTGGTGACAACAGCGAGAACCCGATCAGCGCTCAGGGGCGACGCACATGAGCCCGAGGCCGGTGAGGAACAACCGGCCGGCGTAGCCCTCGAACCTCTTGGCGTGGGCACGGCTCGAGCCTCGCATTCACGAACGGGACCTTTAGGCGTGTGTGTGCGTGTGGGCTCGTAGGGTGCACTTGATGGACTTCGGTGCGCTTGCTGTGGTGGTGGCCGCTGGTTTGGTCGGGCCGCTGCTCGCGACGTCACGACGCTTCGGGCCGCCAGTGGTCGTCGGCGAGATCATCGCCGGCGCCGTGATCGGTGCTGGCGGGTTGGGGTGGGTCGATCCGACCGACCCGTTGT
>JBAVTH010000215.1:0-1893 GCA_049696035.1 Ilumatobacteraceae bacterium | reverse complement strand
CAGCAGCCCGGCGTCGCCGACTGTCTCCGGCACGGCGGCGACACCCCTGGCGACGACAGGCAGGTCGAACGCCATTGCCTCGATCGGGGGCAGACCGAGCCCCTCGTGGCAGCTCGCCGACACGAACACCCGCGCGCCGCGGAGGATCGCCACCAATGTCGTGTCGAGCACTGAACCCGGAAACCACAGGCTTCTCACTCGCAGACGAGTCGCGAGCGTCCGCAGGGCCTGACCGTAGAGCGGGAAGCGGTCTGCACCCACGACGACCAGGCCTATCTGGCGACGATGAACCGTTTGCAGCAGATGCACGGCTTGGATCACCACATCGAGGCGTTTGTGCGGCAACTGCTGGGCGACGGCCACGATGTAGTCCCAACCGTCGGTGGCAGCGTGGACATCGGCTGCGTCGGCGGGTTCGGGGGTGACTCGCGACAGGCGCAGCGGGTCCAACCCCGCAGCCATCACCCTGACATCCTCGTAGCCCATGGTCGCCAACTCGTCGGCGTTGAACCGGCTGTCCGCAACCGCCGCGACGACGCGCGATCTGATGACCTCCAGTTCGTGCCGGCCCCATCGCAGACCCTCAGCGAACTCCGGGTAGTCGTCCGCAAAGAACTCCGCAGGGGTGATGTTGTGGTAACAGAGGACGATGCGGCGCCTTGTGGTGGTGAGCATGCCAGTCACACTCGGCTCTCCGAAGGTGGCGTGGTAGACGAGGAGGTCCTCCGTGCTGCCAGGGTCGAGGTCCCTCCAGGGGCGTACAACCTCGTGCAACGAGGGATCGATGTGAACTCCGAAGATCTCACTCTCACCAAGCCCACGGAGCGCCGTCCGCACTCGCATCGCCATCGAAGTGACCGCATCACCAGGTGCGGCGCCGATGACCAGCTGTTGGATCGGCCGTGGACTCACGACTCGTCGGCGACCGGGGTGTCGATCGCATCGAGCCGCCGTTCGATCTCGGTGACGGAGCTGACCAACTGGTCGATCACCGTCAACCGGTCGATGACCGCGGCCACGACTTCGGTGAGCTGTCGTTCGTCGGCACTTCGTTGCGCTTCCAGCAACCGAACGACTTCCACGAGAGCGTCCACGGCTTCGTAACCTACAGCGCGGACGCCTGCGGCCAGGCCGGTGGTCTGGCGACCGATCAAGCGACCGACGAGCCTGTGAACGGCAGCGCCACCGGGGATTCCGGAAGTCGTCGGTGTGAGCCCAACGACCTCATCGACCCTGTGGCGCAGCGAATCGACGTGTCCGGACAGCCCGTCGGTGTTCAACTCACGGCGGCGCATCGCGGCCAGGATCCCGTCGAACTCGGCTTCCAACTCGGCTTCGAGACCGATCGGGTAGTCACCGTTCTGGCGCCGTTGGGCGATCTGCCGCCTCAGCCGTTCGACGATCTCCTCAACTGCTACCTCCACGGGTGCGGCCCCTCAATGCTCATGAGAAGATGATAGGTCGGGCCGCGGCTCAAGGAGTCGGGTAGGGCACGAACACGGATCGGGCACGCCAAGTCAACAACGGTAAGCTCGCGGGCTGTGAGGGCACTGAACAGTTGTCGGCGGAGCGGTTGGAGAACTGGGTGAACGACGCCTTCGACAACTTCAGATGGCCCAGCGCGACACAACTCGTAGAACGCGCTCAGCACGCCCTGAACATCATTGGTCCCCCGGTCGCCCAGCGTTCGGACACCCCGTCGGTTGGTTCGTTCATTGCCGAGATGGAAGCCCGCTTGCCGGCCCTGGAGGAGGGCCTCCACGGGCTGGTTCCACCGGGTTTCGAATCCGCTGGGCGTCTCGCGTTCTTGAAGCGATTCCTCAAGAAGGTCGTTCGTCGTCTGGTGTGGTGGTACGTGGAGCCGCGATGGGCCATCCAACGGGAGGTCACAGC
>JBAVTH010000214.1:0-3180 GCA_049696035.1 Ilumatobacteraceae bacterium | reverse complement strand
GGGCGGCGATCACACCTCGCTGTCGTGGGCCACCGCTGGGCGCCGCGGCATCGGGTGGGCCATCGCCCAGCGGATCGCCGACGAGTCGCAGATGGCGCTCGAGGTGAGCAACACCGACGCCGGAGGCGTGCGGACGATCCTGCGGATGCCCACGATGCCGGTGGATGCCGCCTGATACCGCCGCCTGCTACGAGGTCGGGACCTCGGTACCTATCGCACCGCCGGTGATCGGTGCACTCTGAGGGAGATCGCCCCCGAGGGACTGTTCTCCGATGTCCAATGCAGTACGACCGACCACGACGCCCGGCGGCCTCACCCGTGATGAGGCAGCGCTGCGACTGGCGCGCGACGGGCCGAACCGCGTGGTGCCCGAGGAGCGCGGTCGGCGGCTGAAGCGACTGCTGGGGCCACTGGCCGACCCGATGGTGGGGCTGCTGCTGATCGCGGCGCCCACCTACTTCGCCATCGGCGAGACCACCGATGCGATCGTCGCGCTGGTGGCCCTGGGCCCGATCGCGGGCGTGGGGTGGTTGCTGGAGTCGCGCGCCGAGCGCACGCTCGAGCGACTGCAGCAGATGACGGCCCCGACTGCACGTGTGTGGCGCGACGGCGTGCAGTGCGAGCTGCCCACCGAGGAGATCGTCGTCGTTGACGTCGTCGTGCTGCACGAGGGCGACGTCGTGCCGGCCGATGGCGCGGTGGTGGAGCTCACGCAGTTGCTGGTCGACGAGTCGGCGCTCACCGGCGAGTCACTGCCGGTCTCGAAGTCGGTGAGCGATTCTCCTGATGGCGGCTCGGTGTGGGCCGGCACGACGGTGCTCTCCGGCCGGGCGACGATGCAGGTGACGACCGTCGGCGCCGCCACCCGCTACGGACGCATCGGTGCACTGCTGTCCACGGTGCGGCCACCGAAGACGCCGCTGCAGCAGGGCCTGGCCAGGTTGGTGCGCTCGCTGGCCGTCGTGGCCGCGGTGTTCTGCGCGGCGGCGATGGGGGCAGAGCTGGCGCACGGCAACGGCTGGGGTCAGGCGGTGATCGCCGGTGTCAGCCTGGCCATCGCAGCGATCCCCGAAGAGTTCTCGATGGTCTACACGCTGTACCTGGCCTTGGGTGCATGGCGGCTGGCGCAGCAGCGAGCACTGGTGCGGCGCCTGCCGAGTGTGGAGACGCTCGGCAGCACCACGGTCATCTGCACCGACAAGACCGGCACGCTCACGCATGGGCGGCTGGCGGTGGCCGGGCTGTGGACACCCGATGGGTCGAGCCACGTCGGTGCTGTGCTGGCGCCAGCTCAGGCAGCGCTGCTGGAGAGCGCCGTGCTGGCATGTGAGCCGCGGCCATTCGACCCGCTCGACGTCGCGATCGTCGCCTATGCGGCCGCTCACGGCCTTGCGACCACGCACCTGCACGGCGCCGACCTGGTCACCGACTGGCCGTTCGACACCGCCGACAAGTACCTCACCCACGTGTGGCGCTTCGACGAGGGGCCGTGCCGTGTGGCGGCGAAGGGTTCGATCGAAGGTGTGCTGCTGCATGCCGAGGCTCCGGACGCGGTTCGGGCCGCCGCTGCCCGTGCGAACGAGGAGTTCGCAGCTGAAGGGATGCGAGTGATCGCGGTCGGGGGCTGCGCCACCGAGGCCCCCACCGACGACCGGCCGACCGACGAGCGGTGCCTGCAGCTGCGGGGGCTGGTCGCGTTCAGTGATCCGATCAGGGAGGGTGTCGCCGACGCGCTGGCCCAGTGTCGTGAGGCGGGCGTGCGCGTGATCATGATCACCGGCGACCATCCGGCCACGGCACATGCCATCGCCGAGGGCTTGGGTCTGCCGCACGAGACGGAGGACGGCGATCTGATCGCCACCGGGGAGGACCTCGACGCGGCGGACGACGCCCAGCTGGCCACGCTCGTCGCCACTGCCAACGTCTTCGCCCGCACCCGGCCTGAGCAGAAGCACCTGCTGGTGCAGGCGCTGCGCGCCAAAGGGGCGGTGGTGGCGATGACCGGCGACGGCATCAACGACGCGCCCGCGCTGCGCGAAGCCGACATCGGGGTGGCGATGGGCGAGCGGGGCACGGCGGTGGCCCGCGAGGCGTCGTCGTTGATCCTGGTCGACGACAACTTCGCCACGATCGTCGGCGCGGTGCGCAACGGCCGGCGCATCTTCGACAACCTGACGCGGGCGTTCGCCTACCTCATCGCGTTCCATCCGCCGCTGCTGTTCGGCGCGCTCGTGATGCCCTTGTTGGGTCAACCGCTGCTGCTGCTGCCGGTGCACCTCGTGCTCCTCGAGCTGTTGCTGCACCCGATCGTGTCGTTGGTGTTCCAGGCCGACCCTGCCGACAGCGACGTGATGCAGCGCGCGCCGCGGGCGGTGGGCGACGCGCTTCGTCTGCGTTCGATGTGGCGTCCGTACGCGGTCGGCTTCGTGTTGGCCGCCGGCCTGATCTCCGAGTACCTGGTGGCGCTGGCGGCCGACTGGCCGGTGGGCCAGGCGCGAGCGCTCGGCTTCGCGACGCTGCTCGCCAGTCAGCCGTTCCTGATCCTGACGATGCGGTCGCCCGATCGGCCGCTGTGGCGCAGTGGCCGCCCGTGGACCCGCACGTTGTCGGTGGTGGTGGTGCTGATGGCGGCGATCACGGTGGCCGTGGTGCATGTCGGCCCGCTCGCCCGACTGCTGCGACTGGAGCCGTTCGCCCCGGTCTGGTGGCTGGTGATGGTCGCGGTCGCCGCGTTGGCGACGTCGTGGGCCGAGCCGCTCAAGCGCGGCAGGCGCCGCTCTGGTTCGACGGGCGCACACTCGATCGGCGAAGGTAGCCGTCATGACGGGTCGTTCGGGTGACGGGTTCCTGCGCTGCTCGGACGGGCACACGCGCTGGGGGGTGTTCGGCGCCGCAGGTGTGGTGTTCGTGCTGCGGCCGGAAGGCGAGCGGCCGGTGGTGATGCTGCAGAAGCGGTCGGCGTGGGCGCACGAAGGCGGTACGTGGAGCTGCGCCGGTGGCGCGATCGACGAGGGGGAGTCGCCCTACGAGGCGGCGTTGCGCGAGGCCGGCGAGGAGGTGGGTGTCATCCCGCCGCACCACCGTGAGCTCGGCGAGTACGTGTTCGCCCCGGCCGACGACTGGCAGTACACGACGGTCGTGCTGGAGGTCGACCACCTGTTCGGCGAGTCGGCGAACTTC
>JBAVTH010000213.1:0-6530 GCA_049696035.1 Ilumatobacteraceae bacterium | reverse complement strand
GGCCAGGTGGCCTACCGTCGCGCCGGCAAGGGGCCCGACGTGCTGTTCGTCCATGGCTGGCCGGTCAGCAGCGCCACGTTTCGCACGCTGCTCCCCCACCTCACCGACCATGTCACCTGCCACCTGATCGACCTGCCCGGCGCAGGCTCGAGCCGGTTCACGGCCGACACACCACTGACGATCGAGAACCACATCCACAGCGTGTGCCGCGTCCTGGATCTGCTCGAACTGAACGACGTCGCGGTGGTCGGCCACGACAGTGGCGGCATGATCGCCCGCCACGCCATGGCCGGCGACGCCCGGTTGCGCGCTCTCGGGTTGATCGACACCGAGCAGTCCACCGGCCTCAGCTGGAAGTTCAAGTCGTTCATCGCCGGGCGTCGCATCCCCGGCTTCGGCGCCGGGCTGGGTTGGCTCGCCGGCCGGCCGCGTCTGCGCCGCAGCAGACTCGTCCTCGGCGACGCCTTCGCCGATCGGTCGCTGCTCGACGGCGAGTTCGACGAGTTCTTCCTCCAACCCCTCCACCGCTCTCGCCTGCATCGCGACGCAGCCATCCGGCTGCTGCGCAGCTTCGACTACCGGCTCGTACGCGAGCTCGGCGCGTTGCACCGCCGGATCGACGTTCCCGTGCAGTTGGTCTGGGGTGAGCTCGACCGGTTCTTCCCGGTCCAGTGGGCTCGCGAGATGGTCGCCGACTTCCCCGACGCGCGCCTGGAGGTCATCGCCGGCGCAGGGCTCTTCTCCCATGAGGAACGACCGGCCGAGGTCGCCCGGGCCCTGCTGCCGGTGCTCGCCGCCGGCCCTCCGGTGCGGCCCGCGGAGTGAGCCGCTCCCCCCACCGGCAGGCGATGCGCCCGCCGACCCTCCCTCGAAACCGCGGTGGCCGCAGACTGGTACTCTCGCCCCCTGGCCCTGGTCAGCTGGGCAGAGCCGTGGCACCGACGAAGGGATGACGCGCGATGGAGTACGAGTTCACCACCGGGGCACCGATCACCGAGCAGGAAGCGCTCGACCAGGTGGCGGCGATGGGGTTCCACGGGTTGGCCTTCGACGATGTCAAGGAGCACGACGAGACCCTGCACTGGCACGAGTTCGAGTCGGTCGCCTTCGTGATCTCGGGCACCGGATCGTTCGCCGACGAACACGGCAACGTGACCCTGACAGGGCCAGGATGCCGGGCCCAGGCACCCGCAGGGTGGCTGCACCGCACACTCGCGGGCACAGATCAACGGATCGTGCTCGGCACGAACCTGCCGTTCAAGGTGTGGACCGCGCCGATCGACAAGGATCCTGCCGATCGCCCTGCGGCGCTCTCGAGCTGAGACGGCCGCCCCCGCGACGCAGTCGCAGCACACGGTGCGGCGTGAAGGTCGGGACTACCGGTTGGCGAGCTCGGCCGCCAGGGCGGCGCCGCGCTCGAAGGCCTGCTCGTTGAGGTCGACCAGGGCCCGTTTGCCGGCGAGCGCGTTGCGGATGGCCGCCAGGAACGTGTCCTTGGGGAAGATCTGCGTGACGCCTTGGAGGGCGCCGAGGGCCACCACGTTCTTCACCTGCGCCGAGCCGAGCTCGCGGGCCACTTCGGCAAAGGGCACTCCGACGACACGCACTCCATCGGCCAGCGCCTCGGGGGCTGCACCGATCACCGAGCTGTCGTAGACGATGATGCCGCCGGCGCGCACGGTGGGCCCGAACTTGGCGAGGCTGGGCGCGTTGAACGCCACCAGCACGTGAGGCTGCGGGGCGGCCGGCGACAGCACCTCGGTGGCCGCGACGTGGACGTCGGCGTACGACGTGCCGCCACGCGACTCCGGGCCGTAGCTCGGGATGTGGGTCGAGTCGAAGCCCTCGTTGATGGCGGCCCGGGTGATGAGCATCGCCGCCGTCTGCGCACCGTCGCCGCCGGCACCGGCGAACTTGAGGCTGACGTCTTCCGGATCGAGGTGCGACGGGAAGGCGGCCGCGAAGCGGTCGGCACGATCGGTCGTCGTGCCCAGCGCGGCCAGCGTTCGTTCGGGATCGAAGGTTGGCGTCGGGATGGTCGGGAAGCGGATGCCTTCGGTGACGTCCTTCTTCACCCCCAGCGGGAAGACCGGTTCCATGCTGTCGCGCACCCAGGCCTCGGCGGCTTCGGGTTCGAGCTTGAGATGGATCGGGCACTCGGCGAGGACCTCGATGAACGCGAACCCGGTGCCGTCGACCTGCAGCTCGAGCGCCTTGTGGATCGCACGCTTGGCGTGCGTGCGGCGGCGGTTGTCGTAGAGCGCGACCCGTTCGACGAAGACGGGGCCGTCGAGCCCGGCGATCATCTCCGCAACCTTCAGCGGCTGACCCGCGAACGCGGTGCGGCCGGTGGGCGTGGTGGTCGTGAGCTGCCCGAGGAGCGTCGTCGGCGCCATCTGGCCGCCGGTCATCCCGAAGATGGCGTTGTTGACGAAGATCACCGTCATCGGCATGCCCAGCTGGGCGGCGCTGATGATCTCGGCCAGTCCGATGGAGGCCAGGTCGCCGTCGCCCTGGTAGCAGATGACGATCGAGTCGGGGTTGGCAGTCTTGTGGCCGATGCCCACGGCCGGCGCCCGGCCATGCGCAGCCTGCGTGTTGCCGACGTCGAAGTAGTAGTAGGAGAACACCGAGCAGCCGACCGGTGACACGAGCACGGTGCGGTCCTGCACGCCGAGCTCGTCGATCGCCTCGGCCAGGTACTTCTGGACGAGTCCGTGACCACAGCCAGGGCAGTACGTGGTGCTGTGCGCCTTGACACCGGCGGCGTGATCGTGACGCTCGAACTGGTGGTAGAAGACCGACGACGGCATCACAGCACCCCTTCCAGGCCGAGCACGTGCTCGACGACCTCTGCCTGAGACGGGAGGATGCCGCCTTGACGTCGCACGTGACTGATCGGGGGGGCGTGCACCTCGGCGTGGCTGAGGGCCAGGCGCAGTTCGTCCTCCAGTTGGCCTTCGCTCGCTTCGACCACGACGAGGTGGCGTGCTTGGCCGATGACGCCGCGGAGGGGGTCGATCGGGAACGGCCACAGCGTGATCGGGCGGAACAACCCGACCCGCAGCCCCTTGTCGCGCAGCTCCTTGACCGCCCCCTTGGCCATCTGGGCCGGGGTGTTGCACGCCACCAGCACGACGTCGGCATCGTCGCAGCGGTGCAGGTCGGCTCGCTGCTCCTCGGCCGCCATCTGCGCGTACTTGGCGTCGAGGGCCTGGTTGTGGAGCTCGAGGCCGACCTCGGACAGCTCGATCGAGCAGATCAGGTTGCCTCGGTGCGAGTGGTCGCCGTAGACCGCCCACTCGGGGATGCCCGGCACGACCATGTGGTCGGGAAGGCGCACCTTGCCGGTCATCTGGCCGAGGTAGCCGTCGCCGAGGATCACCACCGGGTTGCGGTACTTGAACGCCAGCTCGAAGGACAGCACCGCGCTGTCGAGCATCTCCTGCGGTGTGGCCGGCGCCAGGACGATGGCGTGCGTGTTGCCGTGACCGAGGCCGCGGCAGGCCAGCTTGATGTCGGCCTGTGCGGGGCCGATGTTCCCCAACCCGGGCCCGCCGCGCATGATGTTCACGAAGACGGCCGGCACCTCCGCGCCGATCAGGTAGGAGACCCCCTCCAGCATGAGGCTGAAACCGGGCGAGCTGGTGAAGGTCATGCACCGCTTGCCGGCTCCTCCCGCGCCGTACATCATGTTGACGGTGGCGACCTCGCTGACCGCCTGGAGGAACACCCCGTCGAGCGCCGGCTGCACCTTCGCCATCAGCTCGGCGCCTTCGGTGGACGGAGTGATCGGGTAGCCGAATACGTGCCGGCAGCCGGCCAGCACGGCGCCCACCGCCGCCGCGTAGGTGCCCTTCACGACGAGCGGAGCGCGATCGGGCAGTGCGACCGTCACGTCAGGGTCGGGCACCGGCACCGGTGCGTCGTAGGGCCGCGGGCCGTGCAGATGGGCGGGATCGAGCAGGACGAACTCCTCCTCCTCACCCTCGGGCCGCAAGCCGAACGGTTCCGGGCAGGCCTCCACGCACAGCTCGCAGTGGTTGCACTCCGTCAAGTCGAGCACGACCGGCACCAGACCCGTCAACGGGTTGATCTCGGTGCCGAGCGATATGCACTCCTTGGTGCACGCGGCAATGCAGCGGCCACAGCCCTTGCAGTACTCCGGCAACAGGAAGGGCGGAGGCTTTCGAGTGGTCGTCGTCACGGCAACACCTCCAGAGCAGCCAGCATCGGGGACCCCAATCAGGAACGTGGCAAACGGTTCCTCATCCCGATACTCGACTGAAGTGTCCCGCCCGCCTAGAGCCATTCGGCCCCTCTGCACGCCGACGGCGTGGCCCACGACCCACTGGGCCGCTCCGAATGCGGCATCACGGCACCGGCCGCGTAGATTCGCGCCATGCGAGTCCACCTCGATTCCGAGAAGTGCCAGGGCCACAACCGCTGCTACGCGCTGGCACCCGAACTGTTCGACGTCGACGACTTCGGCCAGGCCGTGCTGCTGGTCGAGGGCGAGCTGTCCGAGGCGCTGCAGGGCAAGGCCCGCTTGGCCGCGGCCAACTGTCCCGAGTACGCGATCAAGATCGTCGAGGAAGGCTGACATGAGCGTCGACGAGACCACCACCCCCGAGCCGTTCGAGTACGTCGAGCCGATCTTCGGCGACAGCCCCGAGGGCACGCACGTGTGGCAGCGAGTGCCGTACAACGCCGACGACTACGGCCCGGTCAGCGACTTCGCGGTCGACTTCGACCACGCCGACCCCTCGTACAACCCCAGCGCGCCGGCGGTGTGGAAGCAGCTGCGCGAGTCTGGTTGCCCTGTTGCCCACTCCGATCGCTACGGCGGCATGTGGGTGCCGATCACGCACGACACCGTCAACGAGATCGCCTACGACACCGAGAACTTCACCAGCCGCGCCGTCGTCGTGTCGGTGGGCCGGCCCGGCGATCTCTCGCTGCCCGCCCCGATCGGCGGCGCGCCGCCCATCACCAGCGACCCGCCGTTCCACAACATGGCCCGCCGGTTGCTGCTGCCCGCGTTCGCGCCGAAGAAGATCGAGCCGTGGGAGCCGGAGATCCGTCTGCTGTGCCAGCGACTGCTCGACGACCTCGGTGAGATCAAGCCAGGCGACAGCATCATCGACGCGGCCGTGCAATACGCGCAGCACATCCCGGTCAACGTCATCGGGCGCATGCTCGGCTTCCCCGAGCAGGACGAGGAGCTGTTCCGCAAGTTCGTGCACGACGTGCTGGAGCGCATCGCCGAAGAGCCCGGCAGCCGCGACGGGATGGACGATCTCGGCAAGTACATCCTCGCCCAGATCGCCGATCACCGCACCAACCCCCGCGACGACCTGACGACGTACCTGATGAACGTGGAGATCGAGGGCCAGCCGGTCAACGACGAGATCGCCGCCGGCATGATCGTGCTGCTGCTGATCGCCGGCATCGACACGACGTGGTCGGCCATCGGCTCGTCGCTGTGGCACCTCGCCCAGCACCCCGAGGACCACCAGCGCCTGCTCGACGACCCCGACGTGATGACGTTCGCGCTGGAGGAGTTCCTGCGCAGCTATGCGCCGGTCACCATGGCGCGCATGGTCGCCAAGGACAACGACTTCCACGGCTGCCCGATGAAGAAGGACGACTGGGTGCTGCTGCCGTTCCCGGCCGCGAACCGCGACCCGCACCAGTTCGAGGACGCCGACAGCTTCATCGTCGACCGTCAGGAGAACCGCCACGCCGCGTTCGGCCTCGGAATCCACCGCTGCCTCGGCTCGAACCTGGCCCGCCTGGAGCTCAAGGTCGCGATCGAGGAGTTCACCAAGCGCTTCCCCCGCTACGAGCTCGCCGGCGACACGAAGTGGAGCGTCGGCCAGATCCGCGGCCCGCGCGAACTGCCGGTGCGCATCCTCGAAGTGGCCGGCTGAGCGACGCCACCACCATGGTCGAGCGGCTGGAAGTCACCCGCGAGATCGCTGCGTCCGCCGACGCTGTCTATGCCGCGATCTCGGACGTCACCCGCATGGGTGAGTGGTCGCAGGAATGCCACGCCTGCGAGTGGCAGGCCGGTTTCGATCGGCCCGAGGTCGGGGCGAAGTTCGTCGGGCACAACCGCAACGGCGAGCACGAGTGGACCACCCAGGCCACGATCGTGGAGGCTGAACCCGGCCGTTCGTTCGTGTTCCAGTGCTCGATGTTCGACTTCCACTTCTCCACGTGGGGCTACCGCATCGAGCCCACCGACACGGGCTGCACGGTCACCGAGTGGAGCGAAGACCTGCGGCCTGAGTCGGCGTTGGAGTTCAGCAAGAAGACGTCGGGCATCGAGGACCGCGCCGAGCGCAACCGCCAGACGATCAGCGGCACGCTCGAGCGCCTGGCAGCCGCACTCGAAGGCTGAGCCCTGCGGCCGGTTCAGCGGTCACGCGGAATCAGCCGAGGAACACCCGCAGACGGGCAGTGTGTTCGGTGAACTCGTCGGCGGTGGCCGAGACCGACGCGATCGAGCGGTCCGGGCGGACGAC
>JBAVTH010000212.1:0-2109 GCA_049696035.1 Ilumatobacteraceae bacterium | reverse complement strand
GTCGAATGCTCGACGGTGTCGGAGTATCCCCCACCGCCGGCTTGCCGGCGGTTCTCTGGGACTCCTGGCGCAGCGGTTGGCCTTTGGAAAGCGGCGTGGACCGTTCAGCTACTCGAACTGCGAGTTGAAGCGGCCGGTCGCTTCAGCAACGAAGCCGTCTTCGTCGAGGTTCGCCTGGTCCGTTCGGTAGGTGACGAACAGTTGCTCGAACCCGCCGGGCGTGAACCAGACCAGCAGATCGACAGGTGCTCCCGAGACGTTCCTGTAGCCGTGCCTCGTCCCACGCGGCACGCGTACGACGTCACCTTCGCCGAGACGGGTTACGTCCGTTCCCAGCACGAACTCCAACGTTCCCTCTCGGACGACGAAGACCTCGTCGATGTCGTGATGCAGATGTGGCCCGAATCCGACCTCGCCTCCGCGCGCAGCGACGGTGAGTTCCATCAGGGAGTAGGCGTCGTCGGTGGACTCACCGGAGATCAGGATGCGGCCACGATCAAGGCCATCCTCGAACGACACACCACCGTTCGAGTCGACGATGGGCTGAGGCGTCATCCCGGTGATGTTAGGCGCTTCACGCACGGGTCGCTCATCGCCTTTCTGGCAGCGCCCGCGAGTGAACCGTCGCTGGCACCGCCTGCCACATACCGCCGGCTCTGGGCGCTGTTCTCAGCAGCGTGTCGAATGTTCTGTGCGCGTCGCCGACGCGTGTTCTGTGTACATCGAGCCCGGTATTGTGGGCGTCGGTCAGGGCAGCGGTGGCCCAGTCCTGTGCGCCTCTGGTCACCGCATCAAGGAGCACGCAGTTCTGCCGACGCCGCTCTACTTCGGCCCCTACCGGGCACCCGGTATCGCTCCTTTCGGCACGCGATCTCGAGTCGTTCGGAGATCGATCCTCGTGCGCCGTACCAATCGGAGAGCCCACGCGTCGTCGGCTGCCGGCGGCCACTTGGGCGGTCTCAGCCTTGAGGTCCGCGATCGAGTGTTCGCCAGCGCGATCACGTCGGCGCCAACGATGAACCAGCGGGGGCCGAAAGACAGACACCGACAACCACGCGGCAATCCCACCCGAGACGGGGATGCCAACCGCATGTGTCTTGTCTCCAGCTACCTCGTCAAGGGCAATCCGCGGTCGATGGGTTGATCTCCCGCGCGCTCGGATGTCACTCGAGCGTCGTCGAGGCGGTGGTTCAACGGACGTTGGCCCAGGGATCCTTCTCGAGTTCGTCGGGGTCGATCGGAGTTCCGTCGCTGGCTGTCGAGACCTCGTCGGCGAGCTTACGCATCGCCGCGTTGCGCCGTTCGAGATCCTCGCGCCAACTGTCGTCGTGCGTGTCGCGCTCGGGGGTGATGTCGGGGTTGATCTCGGGGTCGTTCATCGTTTCGTCCTGGTGTTGTCCTGGCCGCCGTCCACCTTACTTCTGTGCCTTCGCGATCTGATCGGCGAGCTCGGCCAGGATGTCTTTGCCTTCGACCGCTTGGAACACGCGGGCGGCGAGCTCGTCGAACGGGATCTTGAGGATTGCTTCGATCCCGGGGCATGCCCCTTTCAGCCAGGCGCCGTCCTGGTCGACCTGGTCGAAGGGGACGGGATTGATGCGCTTCCCGGCGGTGGCCAACTCGATACACGCCTTCTGGTAGTTCACGAGCAGCTTGGCGACCACGTTGCCGTCCTTGTCGCGAGCGAGAATCGGCGGACGTCGATCGACGCCGAGCAGTTGCTTCGTGATGGCCTCGTCGGGGTTGAGGATTTGGTCTGTCCGGTAGACCATCCGCTTCTCTCGCTGTTTTGTAGCCTTCCACTTCTCCCCTGTGGTCGGCTGCGGTTGGCAGACGATCTCGTTTTCGTCGTCGCTGAGAGTGAACACCCACTGCTCCTCGCCTTGGGGAAGTGTGCAAGGTTTCCCGGGGCGTACGACGATCGGAACGGTGATGTTGAAGCCAGGCTCGACGATGATGTAGCCCCGATCTCCCTTGTCTTTCGGGTGCTCGAACTTGATGATCCCGCCTGCATGGCAGTACTGGGGCGCGAACTTCTGCTGGAACGTTTCGGGGAGGATGCTCGCCACCAAGTAGGACGGTACGTCCCGCACGTCAACAGTCTTCAGA
>JBAVTH010000211.1:0-4786 GCA_049696035.1 Ilumatobacteraceae bacterium | reverse complement strand
CCCAGCGGCGGCTCGGTGACGTCAGCCGACGGCGAACACCGCGATCACGATGTCGTCGCCGTCCTGTCGAGCCGCGCCGACGAAGACCGTCTCGGCAAGCCAGCTGTGCGATGGCGCATCGGTGCGGAAGACCGGCGACGTGTAGAAGTACGCGCCGTCGTCGCGGTACACGCCGCGATTGACGATGTCGATCAGTGCGCCGTCGTCGGCGCGGATCAGGTACCGAGCCTCCACCTCCGTGACGGTGCCACGGGTGGTGGCCCAATCCGCACCGATGCCGAGCACCACCCCGTTGAGGCGTGGACCGGCGACGGTACCACCGAGGATCGGATAGATCTCGAGCACCTCTCCCGGGCCACGACCCACGTGCTCGGGTGGCGACACGAGTGCCCTGATCTCGAATGCGAACGTCAACTCGGGTGACTGCACGGCACGCACCTCCGGCCAGGGAGAGTACTCAGCCCCACATGCTGCGACCCCAGTGCGCCGCTGCGACGAAGCCGTCGCCGCCAGAGGCACACGAGAGGATCTCGGTACCGAAGGCGGTGCCGTCTCGTTCGACACCGTGGTGCACGCCGATCGCATACGGGCCCTTGGCCCACCATCCCCACAGCGGTGCGCCCGACACACCGGAGGCTTCGTCGGCGTCGCTCTCCACCTGGGTCGTGTCGTAGGTCGTACCGTTCACGTCGATGTCGTCGCCGTCGTCGTCGTCACGGACGGCGATCCCGGTTTCGTGGGACATCGACGTGAGGCTGATGTCGTACGGATACCCGGCCATGGTCCAGTAGTCGCGGTCCTCCCAACGGGACTGGTACCCCTTGTAGCCGAAGTAGCCGAGTCGCTCCCCGATCGGGTCGTAGAGCTGGCAGATCTTGATGTCGCTGCCCGAGTCGGAGTTCCACGACCAGAAGCTGCGCACGTACGACACCATGCCCGGCCCGAACACCGATTGGCCGTTCCAGCAAGCGGGGATCACCTGGATCTGCCAGCGGCCGTCGGTGGGCGGCGTGACGTGACCGCTGGTGACCAACGTGCTCTTGCCGACCAGGTACCCGGTCGCCTCGCCGGCGCCCTGCCACTGAGCGCCTCCTCTGGGTTGGAAGCGGAGGTACAGCTTGCAGACGGCCGTGTACGGGTACCTGTCGGGATACACGAGCGACCGCGACTCCCCGTTGATGATGGTGCTGTGCGGTCCGGAGAGCTGGGTCCGGCCGCCGCGGGACGAGACGCCGAACAAGGTGTCAGATCGAGTGGCCGTCTTGGGGTGGCGTCCCTGCGGCACCCCCTCCGGACAGAAGGCATCGCCCTCGGGGCGCGCCTCGCGCGCCTGCCGCTCGGGTCGACCGTTCATCCTGCGTACGGCAGCTGCCTGCAACCGAGCCGACTGGGTTCGGGTGAAGGTGTCGCCGGTGTTCACCTCGAGGACAGGCAACCCGAATCGAACCAACTCCGGCGACCTCAACGTGTAGGCGCCCTCCAAGAGGTGCGACTTGACGACCTCGATGGCACTGCCACTGTCGGTCCACATCGCGTGTGCCGACTCGGTGACGACGCCCCACGGGCGCAGATCGTCGCCCTCGCAGTCGTCCTCCAGCGACAACAACTCCATGATCGACAGCGGTGCGTCGTGTGCGTCGAACGGCATCGACGGCTCCTCTCGGTAGCGAGCCGCGTGTGCCGACTCCTGCTACAGACGCTCGACCGTCGTTGCCGATACATGATGGCGTGGGCTCGGACGCCGGGGCACCACTGCCGGCACAGAGCCGTTCGCCACGAACGAGGGCGCGTCGGGTGCTCCGGCGAGCGGCTGACACAGCTGCCGAAACGTGGGACGTGGGGCTCTGGCGGCGCTCCGCCGTCGCGCGGACACTGTGATCAGAGAGTCGCTCGACGCGCGCCAAGCGCAAGTTGAGGAGGTGGCCACGATGATCGAGACGACAGAGTTCAAGCCCACCGAAGACAGCTCGCCGGAGTACGAGGCCGCACGGAAGCGTGTGGAACGGAAGCGCAAGTTCCGCGCCGATGTCGCCGCCTACGTCGTGATCAACTGCTGTCTGGTCGCCGTCTGGGCAGTCGGTGGATTCGGCTACTTCTGGCCCGGATGGGTCCTTGCCGCGTGGGGCGTGGGGCTCGCCCTGGATGCGTGGAACGTCTTCTTCCAGCGCCCGATCTCACCCGCTGACATCGAGCGCGAGTTGCGCAACTCGCGCTGAGTCGTGCCCTCCATCACTGCGACGCACCGGACTTCACGCTGCCAAAGCTCGACGCTCGACGCAGCCCTCGACAGTCGCCGGTACTACCGCCAGCGGGTGAGTTCCTCGCGAAGCACGGCCAATGGTTCGCGTCGAGAGTGCGCCGGCGGAACGTTTCGCACCCAATGCGAGTACGACTCCTCCCGCGGCGCTGGCAACTCGAGGAGATCGACATCCGTTCCCGTCCTCGTCGTTCCGCCTTCCCCACCCCGCGGCGATAGAGGCACGCCGGGTCGATGACTGCCGGGCAAGGCGCGAAACGCCCTTCAAGGAGATGGCGATGACGGCACGGACCTTCGCCCCTTGCACCACCGCGCCGTCGGCGCATCGTGAAAGGTGAAGAGACCATCACCGGTACGCGCGAATGCGGCACTTCGTCATTGCGGCGAGTGCAGGAAGGAGCGCACCATGCTTCGCACACGAAGGTCCATCACTTTCCTTGCTTCGCTCACGCTGATCGGCGCGTGCAGCAGCGATTCGTCCGGTAGCACGACGATCGGCACCACCACCGTCGCGTCGACGACGGTCACCACCGTGGCGCCCACCACCGTGGCGCCCACCACCGTGGCACCCACCACCGTGGCACCCACCACCGTGGCGCCGACCACCGTGATGCCCACCACCGTGTCACCGACCACGGTGCCGATGGCAGCACAACTCGCCGTGTGGCCTGCAGCGGACGTGGTGTTCACCACACCCGAGGCCGCCGCGTCCGACTTCGTGATCAACGTGTTCGGCGAGGGGCCGATGCTCGGCGAGTTCACGGCCGGCGACTCGCGCAGCGGCGAGATCGAGGTGTTCGCCTCTGTCGACGGCGCGCCGATCGGCGATGCGGCCAGCGTGCTGTTCCTTCGCCAGCTGAGCCCGACCGATGGTTGGTTCGTCCTGGCGGCCGGCAGCGATGTGGAGACGATCACCGCTCCCGTCTCGATGGCCACCGTGGACGCCGCCCCGTTGACCGTCACTGGTCTCGGCACCGGCTTCGAGGCAACGATCGTGGTGAGTGCGTTCCTCGCGGGCGACGCGACCTCCGAGTTCGATCGCGAGGTCGCGATGGCCGGCAACTTCGGCGAGAGCCTTCCCTACTCGGTGACGCTCGACCTCAGCACCGCGGCCAGTGGCGACATCGTGGTGCTCATGGTCAACGGCGGCACCGGCCTGGAGACCGACCCCGGCGACTTCAGCGCCATCCCAGTCCTCATCGGCTGAATGCCACCGGTGGCGATCGGCCCGACAGGTGGCGCGCACCCTCTGGTTAGCATGACGGTGTCGCCCCCTGCGGAGCGTCCAGCGGCTCAGGAGGAGAGGTTGGACATGCGTCGAACAGGCCGTCAGCCTCGTCAAGTGCTCGCTCGCGGGAAACTGGCTGCGGTAGCCGCAATCGCGATGGTCGCCGCCGGTTGCGGCACTCGCCTGCCCGACAGTGCGTTCGATACCACGCCTGCCGGCACCACCGCCACGAGCGAGCCGACCCTGGACGGCAAGAACAGCGACGTCGGTGTCACCGCCTCCACCATCAAGCTCGGGCTCGTCGTCAGCAAGACCAGCCCACTCGGCGCCGACACGTTCAGCGGGCCGATGTACGGCGCGCAAGCGTTCATTGCCGCCATCAATGCCAGCGGCGGTGTGAACGGACGGCACATCGACCTCGTGGTCTGCGATGACGGGGCCACCGGCGCCGGCAATCGCAGCTGCGTCACCAAGCTGATCCAGGACGACGAGGTCTTCGCATTCGTCGGCAACAGCATCTACGACTACGCCGGAGCGTCGTACGTGAACGATCAAGGTGTTCCCGACGTGGGTGGCCAGCCGATCAGCACCGCCTATGACCGGTACCAGCACCTGTGGTCGATCTACGGCAGTTCGGCCCCCCGCAACGGCACGGTCGGCTGGGACGGCAAGCTCTACGGCGGCACCGAGGTCTACCGCTTGTTCGCCACGACGCTGGGCGCGAGGACTGCCGCCGTCGTCGCCTACAACCAACCCGCCTCGCTGCGTTTCGCCAACCTCACAGCCTCCGCGCTGGAGCTGGAGGGCTACACGGTCGTGCGCGAACAGCTCGACTTCGCCATGCCGTCGTGGAGCGCGGCGGCGATCGACATGCGCTCGCGCGGCGTCGACATCGTCTTCGACGCGCTCGACTCCGCCGGCAACGTCAGCCTCTGTGACGCGATGGACGCGGCCGGCCTCGAGGTGAAGGCCAAGGTCGTCACGGTGCAGGCCTGGAACGAGTCCGTGCGCAACGACTACAGCAGCGCACCGAAGTGCCGGAACTCCCTCTACGCCACCGCCACCACCCGCAACTACATGGACACCGACAACCCCACCATCGCCCGCTTCCGCACCGAGATGCTTGCCGCCTTCCCCCAGCGCGAGGACGAGCTGTCGATGTGGGAGCTGGAGGGATGGGGCGGCGCGCAGTGGCTGGCCGATGCGATGACGTCGTGCGGCGACGCTCTCACGCGAGGGTGCGTCGAGGCGTACCTCGCGCGGCCCGAGGGTTACGACGCGGGTGGCGCGTTCACCTCGCG
>JBAVTH010000210.1:0-2485 GCA_049696035.1 Ilumatobacteraceae bacterium | reverse complement strand
GTGCGCAACGCGCTGCTGCACGCCACCGGCGTGGCCATCAACGAGATCCCGTTCACGCCCGAGCGAGTGCACCGGGCGCTGCACCGCACCGGCTGACGCTGCTACAGCGCCGGCAACGCCACGCTGGGCACACCGGCGACAGCAAGCACCTCGACGAGCCGCCGCGCGAGCTGCACCTGCGCGGGCCCGACACGGGTGATCGCAACCGCGAACAACACCCCGGCGGGCACCGACCTGCGGCCACCGCGCGCACTCGTGAGCAGGACGGCCGCGCGTTGCACCGTGAGCCGTTCGTACGGGCCGCACCCGCACACCGCGCCCACCAGCATCGGGCGATGGGCCACGTCTTCGATCACGCGGTCGAGCGCATCCGCGGCGATCACCGCGATCACGTGGGTGACACCTGCCGGCAGCACCGGCTCGTGGTCGGCCGGGGCCTTCACACGCTTCGAACGGGCGCCATCGGCCTCCACCACCACCAGATCGGCACCGCACAGCAACGGCGAATCGGGAGCTACTCCGGTGAGCTTGTCGCCGTCGATGCCACCATGGACGAAACCCTCGATGTCGGCCACCTGTGCGGAGCCCACCTTGGTGGTGGTGCCCGCGAGCACCCGCCAACCGCGTCGCCGGCCTTCGGCGTACATGGACCGCATGAGGGTGGTCTTGCCGCCCGCTCCCACCAGGGCCACGCACGCCGGCGGCTCGATCGCCAGTGTGTCGATCAAGTCGCGGCCGAGGTCCACGTGAGCACCGCCTCCATCACGCCACCGCCGACCGCGAGCGCCTTGTCGGAGATCTCCCTGCAGTCCACGTCGAGACGGGGGTCGATGTCGGCGATCTTCAGCCCTCTGGGCACCACCGTGCCCGGTGCGATCAGGCCGCGGACCACCCCGTCGAACGGCGCCGTGACGGCCTGGGCAGCGACACGCCCGAGCGACTGCCCGGCCGACACGCGGGTGCCGATGTCGACGAGCCAGGCGACCTCGCCGTCGACGGCGGCGTGCACCACCCGCTCGGCCGCGCGACCACCCACGTCGCCGGGCACGCCTGTGTTCGCCGCCGCCGATCCGGTCCACAACACGCGCCCCAGCCGTGGCCCGCGCATCGTCTCCACCACGGCGTGCACGTCGACTCCGGCAACGAACCCGGGGCCGAGGCCGACGGTGAGCGCAGCATCGTGCATCGTCGTGTCGATGTTGCGCTTGGCCACCCGCGCATCGATGACGACATGCGGGTGCAGCGGCGGCAGCGCGGGCGAGACGAGCACGGCCACCACACCAGCACCCGCCAACTCGAGCGCCTCCGCAGGTGACGACGCCAACCGAGCCGGCATGCCCTCCACCTCGACCGCTCCGGCCGCGACCGCACTCGACACGCTCACCGTGCGCCGCACCGTGAGCGGCTGGGCCAGCTCGCACACCACCAGCGGGAACCGGGCACGCCACAACCGCCACACCGCACCGGTGGCGAGGTCGCCGCCGCCACGGAACACGATCAGCTGCTCACGCACGCTCAGCCGCCCGGCCCTGCCCGGCGCATCGCGACGATCTCGCCCAGGATGCTGACGGCGATCTCCTGCGGCGTCTCGGCGTGCAGATCGAGCCCTATCGGCGACGACACCGCCGCCAACTGCGCCTCGGGAACCCCGCGCTGGGTCAGCTCGGCGCGGGTGGTGGCCCATCGCCGCGCGCTGCCCATCACCCCGACGGACCGCGCCCCCGCCGCCAGCAGCACCGGCAGGAACTGGAGGTCGAGACCCATGTTGCGGGTGACCACCACGACATGTGTCTGGTCGGTGATCGGCGCCGTCTCCAGGGCCGCCGGCAGCTCGCCACCCAGCCGTACGTCGGCCCACGGCACGGCCGTTTCCGTGACCAGTTCGACGCGGTCGTCGAAGGCCACCACACGAAAGCCCATCCAATGAGCCAGCTCGACGACCGCGGCACCGATGTGGCCGCAACCGATCACGTAGATGGTGGCAGGTGGCATGTAGGGCTCCAGGAAGAGGTGGACCTCGCCGCCGCAGACGCCGGGATCACCCTGCACCGGATCGAGGAGATCGTAGCGAACGAGGCGAGGACGACCCTCGGCCAACACAGCTGCGGCCTCCGCCCGCACTCGGGCCTCCATCTCACCCCCGCCGATGGTGCCGCAGCTGGAACCGTCGGCGCGCACGAGCATCTTGGTGCCGGCATGGCGCGGCACCGAGCGGCTGGTCGCAACGACGGTGGCGACCACGACCGACTCGCCGGCATCGACGGCAGCGAGCAGCGCACGGATCACACCGTCGCCATCCAGCGGCTTCACGTGCACGAGCGGTTCACGTTCAGGGTTCGCCTCCACGTGTCGGGTGACGCATCAGCGTACGGGGGAGATGCCGCGCGGCCACACACCCGCCGCACCACTGCGACAGCGTACGCCTCGACGCGGGCGGGCCCTCGCGACCACCCTGGTCGCGAGGGCCCCGGTCCCTTAGGGGGAC
>JBAVTH010000209.1:0-1635 GCA_049696035.1 Ilumatobacteraceae bacterium | reverse complement strand
GCTCATGGACATGCTCCACGCTGATCGGCAATCGGAGTAACAACCGACCGCTGGTCCCATAGACCGCCGACTACCGCCGGGCTCTCCCACAAAGGTCGGCTTCGTGTCGGCAGGTAGCACAGACTGCACGAACTCGACGCGTCTGTCCAGCCGCTCCTAGCGGCAGGTACGGGCGGTCATCCCTCTGGCGGGAGCCTCACTCCGTGGACTTGTCGAGATATCGAGTGAGTTCCTCATAAGTGGTCAGGCCGCTCAGCTCGTCCTCAAAGTACGAGCGGTTCTGCTCGAAGTGCGGATCGAGAGGTGCGACGAGTCCTTCTTCGGTCATGACCCATATCGACCAGCTGTTGATGATGTACCCGACGTTCGTCATGCGAAGAGCGAAGGCTGAACCTGTGGGCAGCTGGGTCGCGAGTTCATCGACCCATGCGGCGTACTGCTCCCTGTCCAGCGGGCCCCCCTCAAGTTGCAGGGTGAACTCCTTCAATCCGGAACCGGAGATGTCGGTGACGACTTCCATCTCCAGGTGGACGATCGTGATCTCTCCGCCGGGTGCGTCGCCCCCGATCGGTTCCGTCGGCACCACCGCTCGAACGTTGGCGATCACCGCCAGGTCGACAGCATCCACCGTCTCGCGGACAGTCGGGTAGGTCTCCACCCAGTTGGCATCGACGGCGAACTCGCTCCAAAACGCCACGTCTTCCGGGGCTTCAATCGCCAGGGCGACTACTGCTTGTGGCGCCGTCTCAAGCGCAGGTGTTGTCGTCTCGGGAGCTGCTGACTCGACGGTCGATGACTCCCTCGGCCCACATGCGCTGACGGCGAGCACAGCGAACGCCACTGGAAGTGTTCTGCCGGTAGTGCGCTTTGATTTCGTCCTGGTCACGTCACCCCGACACCGTCCTCGTCCCACGAGTGCAGACGAGCCGAACTGTAGACGGCTGTCCAGCGAGCAGAGCGGCAGTTCTGAGCTACAGCGGCGGGACTTCGCCGCCTGCAATCTGGACGAGGAATGCATCGAGCAACGTGGCACCGTTCTCCGTCCGGCAGCGGTCGGCCGTGACGAGGCCCGCTCTGCGCCCTCTCGTCAGTTTGAAATCGAAGGTTCCGTTCGCCCACTGGACTTGGACCTGGTCGTCCAAGGAACTCTCCGATGCAGCGGGAGCAAATCTCAGACCGTGCACCCACCACGAGGAAACGACAAGGCGGTCTGACCATCGCGGCATCGCCTGGCGCAGCAACGCTGCGCAGTGCATCGCCCGCGGCACTTCGCTGTAGCTCTCAAACCGCGCCGCAAGCTCGGTCCACGGCTCATCGAACTCGCTGGGCATGATGTGCTCAGATTGCCCGAACTGGCAGTCGTTGTCCACCGAGCAGAGCGGCAGCTGTGCGCCGTTGCACAACATCTATGGCCGGTGGGTCTCACCAACCCAGGATTTCGTGAGCGCGTGTGAGCTCCGAGCGCGGCACCACGACGTTGAACCGCGATTCCTCACGATGAAGTCCACTCATCGCCGCTCCAAGCTGGACCATGAAGGGGTCGAAGAGTTCGACGAGGTCTGCATCGATCCCTGCATTTGCCAAGCGCGTACAAACGGCGGTACCACCATCGAGGTCAAACGGACGGTGTTGCAT
>JBAVTH010000208.1:0-18765 GCA_049696035.1 Ilumatobacteraceae bacterium | reverse complement strand
ACGCCGACCCGCAGCCCGTCGACGTCGACCACCAGCGGAGCTGCCGCAGCCGCCCGGTTCACGCCGGCTCCGACGCCACGAACCCCGGCTGACGAGGTGGCCGCCAGCGTGTCGAGCACCGTCGCCGGGCCCGCGTCCGTCGCGTGGTTGTTCGCCAGGTCGACGACATCGATTCCCGCTGAGGCCAGCAAGGGAGCCACCGCCGGGTCGGCCTCCAGGGCGAAGCCCTCGGCCGTGTGGGCGCGGGTGGTGAGTGGCGACTCGAGGTTCGCCAACGCCAGATCGGCTCCGGCGAGCGTGGGCCGCAGCTGCTCGAAGATGCTGCCGGGATCGACTGCGGCGACGGTGCCGACCTGCCGACCCAACATCACGTCGCCGACGAAGACCAGTCGCGCAGGCGGCGCCGGAGCGTCGGCGCTGCTGGCGGTGACGCCGCCCGAGCCTCCGGTGCCGGAGCTGGCAGTGCCTCCCGCCGCGCACGCAGCAGCCACCAGCACCGCGGCGGCCAGGCCCGGGGCGATCTTCGCGGATCGCCACCGGCCATGCGCGCGGACGGGACAGGCGATCGATGTCCCCACGGCGGTCCTTTCGGTTGGTGTCTTCAGTGTCGGCGCGCTCGACCGGCGCCGGAAGGGGCGATGGTCATCGCCGCCCAGCGCAGAGGCGCAGTGGCTCGGTCCGCCTCAGGTGAGCGAAGCAGCTGCCTGCGCAACCATGGTGTCCTGCTCGGCGGAGCCGCCGGAGATGCCGACGGCCCCGACCAGCTGCCCGTCGACTCGGATCGGCTCACCGCCGCCGAACACCACGAGTCGGGGAGTGTGGGTGATGCCGTGCACCAGCGCCGGTTCGTTCTCGATCATGCCCCACCACGCGGAGGTGGGGACCCCGTTGAACACAGCGACCGTCCATGCCTTGTCCGTTGCGATCTGCAGCGACAGGATCGGGGCTCCGTCCATGCGGGCAGTCGCGACGACGTTGCCGCCGGTGTCGCAGACAGCGACGCAGACGGCCAGGTCGATGCCCTCGGCCGCACGGATCGCAGCGTCGATCACTCGTTGGGCGCCCGCCAGCGAGATGTCCGCTCCCGGTGCGGTGAGTGAGGTGTTCGAATGGTTCGGCATGCTGGCCTCCACGGTGCGGTAGCGATGCGATCCTGCTCTTGACGGCGATCCCTCCGCAAGCGGCGCGTTCCGTTCGGCGGACCGAGGACCGGTGACCGACAGGCCGAGACTCGGCCGAGGGTGCTGGCACACGACGGAAGCGACCCAACGATTCCGTGTGGCGGAACGGGCCACTTGTGCTGGTGCGCCGGCGCGTGGGAGGGTGCGGCGTCCCGCTGTCAGTCGTTCGGGGGAACGAGGCGGGCAGGAGTCGGAGGTCAGTTGCATGGTGCGCCGGATCGCGAGCGAGACGAGTGCGACGACGTCGTCGGTCGCGGCGCGCCTGGGTTCCACCCTCGCACCCTCGGTGGGCGCGCCATCGGCCGTTCGCTTCCCTACCCCCACCGAGGTGGTCGCGCCCGTGGGCGCGGAGGGTTGGGCCGATCTGTACGGCTACTCGCTGCCCTTCGGTGAGGATCGGCGGGACTACGAGGAGTCGGTGTTCTGGTTCCGGGAGACCATCCACTGGCCCAAGCCGCTCCGGCCGTTCGAGGCCGGTTTCCTGCAGGAGGCGTTGACCGCCCTTGGCCAGTTCAATCACCGCCACTATCGGGTGCCCACCGCCCGTGGCCTCGACTTCCGGTTGCTGAACGGGTACTGCTACCTCAGCCCGGGCGCGATCGAAGATCCGGAGCAGGTCATCGAGCGCAGCGTCGCGTTCGAGGAGCGCGCCGGCTTCTACTACGAGCACTGGGACGAGCTCTACCTTGACTGGAAGGTGCGGATCGCCGACCTGTTGTCACGTCTCGAGAGCGTCGTCGTTCCGTCCCTGCCCGAGCTGATGCCGGTCGAGGAGATCATCTCGGGTCGCGGGTTGGGTCGCGCGTACGACCTTCCTCGCGCATACCGGCTGCTGCTCGATCTCGGCAGTGAGCTGTGGCAGTACCACTTCGAGTTCCTCAACCTGGGCTATGCGGCGTACCTCGACTACTTCGCCTTCTGTCGATCGATGTCGCCGGACATCAGCGACCTGCAGGTCGCCCGCATGGTCGCAGGCATCGACGTCGATCTGTTCCGACCCGACCAGGAGCTGTGCCGCCTGGCGCGGGCGGCGGTCGAGCTGGGGGTTGCCGACGAGCTGTGTGCAGGAACGTGGGCGGAGGCGCGGGAGTCGCTCGCGTCGTCGTCGGCCGGAGCCGTCTGGCTCGCCGAGCTGCAGGTCTCCGCACATCCGTGGTTCAACTACTCGACGGGTTCCGGCTTCTACTTCGATGACATCGTCTGGGCTGACCGCATGGAGGTACCCGTCGGGTTCATCCGGAGCTACGTCGGCCAGCTCCGTGCCGGGCACGAGATCGACGCGCCGGCCCACGCCATCGCGGAGGAACGCGACCGGCTCGCGGGCGAGGTTCGTGCTCGGCTGCGCGGAGCCGATCTGCGACGCTTCGACGAGAAGCTGCGCCTGGCACGCACGGTCGTGCACTTCGTCGAGAACCACAACTTCTACATCGAGCACTGGGGCATGTCGGTGCTCTGGCGTCAGCTGCGCAAGGTCTCGTCGGTGTTCGTCGCTCAGGGCTTCTGGGCCGAGCCGGACGACATGTTCTACCTGCGGTCCGACGAGGTCGACACCGCCATGCGCGACATGCTGGCTGCCTGGGCCACCGGTACGCCGGCCCGAGGCCCGGTGCACTGGCCGCAGGAGGTGCCACGTCGAAAGGCGATCATCGAGGCGTGTGCTGCCAGCACTCCTCCGCCGGCACTCGGCGTGCCCCCGCTCTCCGTCACGGAGCCCTTCACGATCATGCTCTGGGGCATCACCTCCGAGGGCTTGCGGGGTTGGCTCGCGGAGTCGAACGCATCGTCGGCCTCGGTCCTCACCGGTTTCGGGGCTTCGCCGGGCATCGTGGTCGGTCGCGCTCGGGTCGTGGTGTCGCGCGACGAGCTCGATGATCTGCAGGATGACGAGATCCTGGTCGCCGAGCTGACATCTCCCAGCTGGGCACCGGTGTTCGGCCGGATTGCAGGAACGGTCACCGAGTCGGGTGGGATGATGTGCCATGTCGCCATCGTGTGCCGCGAGTACGGCCTGCCCGCGGTCACCGGCGTCAGCGGCGCCGTCCGATCCATCCGCACCGGGCAGATGCTCCGCATCGACGGCAGTGCCGGCACCGTGACGATCCTGGAAAACTGAGCCGAATGGACCAGCTCTCCACCGTCACCAAGGCCTTGCACGTGTTGCAGGCGTTCAGTTACGAGCACCCGGTGATGGGGGTCTCGGAGCTGTCACGCAAGCTGGGCATGGGCAAGAGCAGCGTCCACCGCGCCCTGTCCACCCTCGCCGAGCAAGGCTTCGTCACCAGGACCGACGACGACCGTTACCGGCTGGGCCTGAAGCTGCACGAACTGGGACAGCTGGTGGTCAGCTCGCTGGAGCTGCGGCAAGTCGCCCATGCGCCGCTGGAGAAGCTGCACAACGACAGCGGCGAAACCGTTCACGTGGCGGTGCTCGAAGGTGTGGACGCGATGTACGTGCATCGCATCGAGTCGCAGAGCACGCTGCGCACGTTCTCGCGAGTCGGGCGTCGCGTCCCCGCTCACACGACGTCGTCGGGCAAGTGCTTGCTCGCGTTCAGCGATCCGGAGGTGGTCGAACTGGTGGTACGTGCCGGCCTCAAGCGGATCGGGCCTCGATCCATCACCACCGAACGCGGGTTGCGCGACGCGCTGGCGAAGGTGCGCTCCGACGGCTATGTGGTGAGCGTGGAGGAGAACGAGCGCGGGGTGGTCAGCATCGGCGCCCCGGTCTTCGGGCACGACCGCACGTGCATCGCTGCGGTCTCGATGGCCGGTCCCATCATGCGGGTCAGCACCGAGCACGTGCCGCGACTCGCGCGAATGGTCCGACGATGTGCGCTCGACATCAGCGTCGGCATGGGCTTCCTCGATCACACGCCGTCCCGACGCACTGGCTGACCTTCGCCGGGCGGGTTCGTCGACAGGAGTGGTCACCGCGAACCGAGGCGGAGGAGTCAGCGAAGGAACTGCAGCAGGAGCGCGTTGAAGGCTGCGGCGTGTTCGATCTGGGTCCAGTGGCCGCATCGGCCGAAGACGTGGAGCTGCGACCGACTGATCAGCTGCAGCAGCCGAGAGGCGTTCTCCAGCGGGATCACCTTGTCGTCGCGACCGTGCACGATGAGCGTGTCGTGGGGGAGTGACGCGATCGTCTCCTCCGGTGTGGCCATCGACTCGACCCAGCGCTGACGCGGTGCTGGGAACATGGCGGAGAACGCCTCCTGCACGCCGGGCTCGATGCTCGCCCGGTAACGCAGTTCGGCGAGCTCGTCGTTGACCAGGCTGCGGTCGTAGGCGAAGAAGTCGAGCACCGACCGCATGTTCTCGATGGAGGCCTCGTAGCCCCACACTCGGTCCAGGCCCTCGGTGATGGGGAAGACGACGCCCATCGAGCCCATCAGCACCAACCTGTCGACCCGCTCGGGAAAGCGGCTGGCAAACGCGATCGCCAGGCCGCCGCCGAAGCTGTTGCCGACGATGGACACCTTGTCCAGCTCGAGCGCGCGGAGGAAGCCGTCGAGTTGATCGACCCACCGCTCCATGCTGTACGCGCCGGGCTTGTCGCTGAACCCGAAGCCCGCCATGTCGGGTGCCAGTACGCGGTGCTCGGTGGCGAGATCGGGGATGGTGAGGCGCCAGTTGGCGAACGCCGAGACGCCCGGGCCGGAGCCGTGCACGAGCACGACAGGTGGGCCACTTCCTGCTTCCAGGTAGTTGGTGCCGACACCGTTGGCCTCGACTCGCTGGCCGATCTCCGGGCGAAGGGTGGGTGTCGTCGGTGCGTCGGGTGTGGTCATGTCTGGTGGTCTCCTTACGGGTCGCCGGCCGGACGTTGCCCGGGCGAGCGAGAGATGGTGCGGCGGATGCCGAGGGCCGCGGCCTTGACCGCCGACGCGTAGCGTTCGACATCGGTGCGCGGCGGCGAACAGGTGACCGAGATGGCGCCGACGGCCCGATCGTCGACGAGGATCGGCGCCGCGGCGCACACGATCCCGATCGAGTTCTCCTCCCGGTCGTAGGCGATGCCTGTCTGGCGGATGCGCGTCAACTCCTCGGCGAGCACCTGGTGGTTGGTGATCGTGTACGCGGTGCGGGCGGTGAGGGGCATGGCGAGCACCTTCATCGCCGCTTCCGGATTGAAGGCGAGGAGCGCCTTGCCCACACCGGTGCAGTACGCGGGCAGGCGGCCCCCGACGCGGGAGGCGATGTTGACCGGCTTGTGGCCCCGTATGCGTTCCAGGTACACGACATCGGTGCCTTCGAGCACGGCGAGGTGCACCGTGTCGTGACTCGCCTCGAACAGGTCTTGCAGGAACGGGAGCGCTGCCTCGCGTAGCTTCTGCTTCCTGGGCACGTGCTCGCCCAGCTCGAACAGCCGGATGCCCAGTTGGTAGCCGGCCGGTGTCTTCTCCACGAGGCCGAGCACGTCGAGCGCCGCCAGCAGGCGGTGCAGCGTGGGCTTAGGCAGGCCGGTTCGCCGGGCCAGTTCGGCGAGCGACAACGTGGTGCCCGGGCCGCGCGTGAACGCAGTGAGCAGATCGACCGCCCGGTTGAGCACCTCGATGCCCGGTCGCGAGCGGGTCACGGTGACCGATTCCTCGGGCTGCGGGTCGGCGGGCACGGGTTGGAACCTACTCCCGGGCGAGGCTCCGCGAACAGCGTGGTGTTCCGCAGGACGGAACACCCTGCTTGTCATGGCCGGCAGGCTGTCCGTACTGTCGGGTCATGCTGAACCCCGCCGAAGTCGAAGCCGCCGCGCTCGCGCTGTGGAACGCCGATGCCACCAAGCAGGTGATCGGACCACTCACGGAGACCTACCCGGCGATCGACGTCGTCGACGCATACGAGATCCAACTGGTGAACATCCGCAAGCGGATCGCGGCCGGCGCGCAGGTGCGCGGCCACAAGGTGGGTCTGTCGGCGAAGGCGATGCAGCAGATGCTCGGCGTCCACGAACCCGACTACGGTCATCTCTTGGACGACATGTTCGTCGACGAGGGATCCTCCATCCCGGCCAGCCGCTTCTGCCAGCCGCGAGCAGAGATCGAGGTGGCCTTCGTGCTCGGTCAACGCCTGGAAGGCCCTGGTGTCACGGTCGCCGACGTCGTACGGGCCACCGACTACGTGCTGCCGTCGATCGAGATCGTCGACAGCCGGCTGGCGGATTGGAAGATCAAGATCCAGGACACGATCGCCGACAACGCCTCGTCCGCCGCGCTGGTACTCGGTGGCCGGCCGACCCGTTTGACCGACGTGGACCCAGCGCTGATCGGGGCGACGCTGCGCAAGAACGGCGAGGTCGTGGAGACCGGCTGCTCTGGAGCAGTCCTCGGCAATCCGGTGATCGCCGTGGCCTGGCTGGCGAACAAGGTGGCTCAGTTCGGAGTCGCCCTCGAACCCGGCAACGTCATCATGCCCGGCTCATGCACCCGCATGATCCCCGTCGCTGCCGGCGACCACGTGCGCGCCGACTTCGATCGACTCGGCCATGTCGCCGTGAGGTTCGTCTGATGCAAGCGTTCCGCCACTCGGAACACCAGCATTGCTGCTGCGGGTCGGCGCGTGGTCTGGTGGCTCCGTGAAGAAGATCTCCGCCGCCATCGTCGGGCCGGGCAACATCGGCACCGACCTCATGTACAAACTGCTCCGCTCCGATTTCATCGAGCCCCGGTACATGGTCGGGGTCGACCCCGACTCCGCGGGCTTGAAGCTGGCCCGGGAGACCGGGCTGGAAGCGTCGTCCGACGGTGTGGACTGGCTGCTCGAGCGGCCCGAGCTGCCGGGCATCGTGTTCGAGGCCACCAGTGCCTACGTGCACGTCCGCAACGCGCCGCGGTACAAGAAGGCGGGCATCCATGCGGTCGATCTCACTCCCGCTGCTCGCGGGCCATACGTGGTGCCGCCGGTGAACCTGATGGAGCACATCAACGAGATGAACGTCAACATGGTGACGTGTGGTGGCCAGGCAACCATCCCGATGGTGTACGCGGTCAGCCGCTGTGTGCCGGTGGAGTATGCCGAGATCGTCGCCACCGTGTCGTCGGCGTCCGCCGGCCCGGGCACGCGCAACAACATCGACGAGTTCACCCGCACGACGGCGAAAGCCGTCGAGGTGCTGGGTGGTGCCACCCGCGGCAAGGCCATCATCATCCTCAACCCGGCCGATCCGCCGCTGATGATGCGCGACACCATCTTCTGCTCGCTGCCCGCCGATGCCGACCACGACAAGATCGCCCAGTCGATCCACGACATGGCTGCCGAGGTGCAGACCTATGTGCCCGGCTACATGCTGCGCGGCGAGCCGCAGTTCGACCTCATGCCCGACGGCACCGGCCGAGTGGCCACGTTCGTGGAGGTGCGCGGCGCCGGAGACTTCCTGCCGCCGTACGCCGGCAACCTCGACATCATGACCGCGGCAGCGGCGAAGGTGGGCGACGAGATCGCCCGCCACCTGCTGGCCCAAGCACAGGAAGGCAACTGACATGCCCTACTCCGACCAGCTCGACATCCGCATCACCGACACCTGCCTGCGCGATGGTTCGCATGCGAAGCGCCACCAGTTCACCGAGGAGCACGTCCGCACGATGGTTGCCGCGCTCGATGCAGCGGGCATGCCGGTCATCGAAGTCACCCACGGCGACGGCCTGGGCGGCTCGTCGTTCAACTACGGCTTCTCGCACACCAACGAGCGGGTGCTGATGAAGGCAGCGGTGGAGACTGCCAAGCAGGCGAAGATCGCCGCGCTGATGCTGCCCGGTCTGGGCACCAAGGACGACATCAAGGCAGCCGCCGACGTGGGCGTGTCGGTCATGCGCATCGCTACCCACTGCACCGAGGCCGACATCTCCATCCAGCACTTCGGCATGGCCCGCGAACTCGGCCTGGAGACCGTCGGCTTCCTGATGATGGGCCACTCGCAGCCGCCCGAGACGCTGGCCACGCAGGCGCGCATCATGGCCGACGCCGGCTGCCAGTGCGTGTACGTGGTGGACTCTGCCGGGGCGATGATCCTGGAAGACGTCACCGTGCGCGTGCAGGCGCTGATCGCCGAACTCGGCGGTGATGCCACGGTGGGCTTCCACGCCCACGAGAACCTGGGCCTGTCGGTGGCCAACAGCATCATGGCCGTGCGCGCCGGCGCGGTGCAGATCGACGGTTCTACGCGGGCGTTCGGCGCCGGTGCGGGCAACACCCCGCTGGAGGTGTTCGCCGCCGTAGCCGAGCGGCAGGGCATCCGCACCGGTCTGAACGTGCTGGAGCTGGTGGATGTGGCGGAAGACATCGTGCGACCGGTGATGGACGGCGAATGCGTGAAAGACCGCCTGGCCATCATCATGGGCTACGCCGGTGTGTACTCCAGCTACCTCAAGCACGCGTACCGTGCAGCCGAGCGCTATGGCGTGTCGGGCGCCGAGATCCTGCTGGAGTGCGGTCGACAGGGTTTGGTGGGCGGCCAGGAGGACCAGATCATCCAGATCGCCGCCGCACTCGCGAAGAAGGGGGTCGCTGCATGAGCGACACGAACACGATCACCGCGTGCGCCGACATCATCGAGTCGGCGGTCCACAACCGCACTGCCATCGGGCGGCTCACCGAGCAGTACCCGCAGCTCACGCTCGACGACGGGTATGCGGTGCAGGACCTCATCACCAGCCGCCGCCTCGCGCGTGGCGAGCAGCTGATCGGCGCCAAGCTGGGGCTCACCTCGCGAGCCAAGCAGGTGCAGATGAACGTGGCCGAACCGATGTACGGCCGCCTGTTCTCCACCGGCCCGCACCCCTCCAATGATCCGTTCGTGGTGTCCTCGCTGATCCACCCGCGGGTAGAGCCGGAGATCGTGTTCGTGATGAAGGAGCGCCTGGCCGGGCCGGGCGTCACCGTCGGCGATGTGATCGCCGCCACCAAGTACGTGTGCTGTGGCCTGGAGATCATCGACAGCCGCTACGACAACTTCTCGTTCACCGCCGCCGACGTCGTGGCCGACAACACCTCCGAGGCGAAGATCGTCTTCGGTCCGGTGATGATCAAGCCCACCGATGTCGACCTCGCGCTCATCGGCCTGCTGCTGGAGGTCGACGGCGAGCAGGTGGCCACTGCCTCGGGCGCCGCCACCATGGGCCACCCGGCCGAGGCCGTGGCGATGCTGGCCAACTGGCTGGGCAGCCGCGGTGAAGCGCTGGAGGCCGGCTGGTGCGTGTTCAGCGGTGGGCTCACCGCAGCAGTCCCGCTCGTCGTCGGCTCGCACGTCACCGCCACGTTCGGGCATCTCGGTTCCGTCACTGTCAGAGGGGTGTAGTCATGCCGTTGGTATCGGTGTCCATGGCCAAGGGCCGAACGGTCGAGCAGAAGCGCGCCTTGCTGGAAGGCATCACCAAGGTCGTCAACGAAACGCTCGGTGCACCCGTTTCGTCGATCCGAGTCTGGGTCAACGAGTTCGAGCCCACCGACTTCATCGCCGGCGGCGAGATCCTCGCCGACAAGCGAGCGCGCGAAGCCGCCGAGAAGGCGGCTCAGGAGGGGAGTGCGCCATGACCGTTCCTCCGGCACGGCACTTCATCGGCGGCGAGTTCCGCGACTCCCTCTCCGGCCAGACGTTCGACGTCATCAGCCCGGTCACCGAGCAGGTGGTCACCACGGCCGCTCGCGGCGATGCCGCCGACGTGGCCGCAGCCGTCAAGGCGGCCAAGGAGGTGTTCGAGGCCGGCGACTGGTCGCGTGCGAAGCCGTCGTTCCGCCGCCAGGTGCTGATGAGGGCTGCCGACCTGATCGACCAGCGCTACCCGGAGATCAACCGGCGGGAGGCACTGGAGATGGGCCACCCCACCGGCAACCCGGTGCAGGGCCCCAGCCGTTCGGCGTGGAACCTGCGCTTCTTCGCGATGGAGCAGGAGCTGGCCGGCGACCACTCGTTCAACCGCGACGACAACCTGCGCACCTACACGATGTGCGACCCCGTCGGCACGTTCGCGTTGATCAGTCCGTGGAATGCGCCGTTCATGCTGAGCACCTGGAAGCTGGGCCCGGCCATCGCCTACGGCAACTCGGTGGTGCACAAGCCCAGCGAGCTGTCGCCGCTGTCGATCGGTGTGCTCGGCGAGATCTTCGCCGAGGCCGGCATGCCTGCCGGCGCCTACAACACCGTGCTCGGCTACGGCCGCGAGGCCGGCTCGCCGCTGGTGGAGCACCCCGACGTGGTCGGTGTGTCGTTCACTGGCTCGCCCGCCACGGCGCGCGACATCGCTGCACGCGTGGCGCCGCAGTTGAAGCGCACCTCGTTCGAGCTGGGTGGCAAGTCGGCCGTGTTCGTGTTTGCCGACGCCGACATGCCCAAGTGCGTGGCCACCGTCGCAGCCGGCATCTTCACCAACTCGGGTCAGTTGTGCATCGCCGGCTCGCGCATCCTGGTGGAGCGCAAGGTGTACGACCAGTTCCTCGAAGCGTTCGTGGCCGAGTCGAAGAAGTGGGCGCCGGGCGACCCGCTCGACCCGGCCACCCGCATCGGCCCGGTCGTGTCGAAGGCCCAGTACGACAAGGTGATGGGCTACATCGAGCTGGCTCGCAGCGAAGGCCGCGTGCTGGCCGGTGGCGGCCGCCCGGCCGGGCTCGACAGCGGCTACTTCGTCGAGCCGACGATCATCGTCGACGCTGCACCCGACGCTCGCGTGTGCCAGGAGGAGATCTTCGGCCCGGTGGCAGTGGTGGTGCCGTTCGACACCGTCGAGGAAGGCCTGGCCATCGCCAACAACAGCGACTACGGCCTGGCCGGCTACATCTGGACCGAGAGCCAGAGCACGGCGCACTACGTGGCCTCCCGCCTGCAGACCGGCATGATCTGGGTGAACTGCTTCTTCGAGCGAGACCTGCGTCAGCCCTTCGGTGGCGTGAAGCAGAGCGGCCTCGGCCGTGAGGGCGGCGGCTACAGCCGAGAGTTCTTCACCGAGACCCGCTTCGTGGCCTTCCCCACCATCCCGCGGTAGCCGCCGGCGACCATCGACCCTGGCGGCAGCTGGTGCGCCGTGATGACATGGCGTCAGGAGGCGACTCCCATGACGCATCCACGCTTCACCCTGCTGATCGTGGGCGCGCTGCTGGCAGGATGCACCGGCCACGACTCGACTGCACCATCCATCCTGCAGGCGCCATCCACCGTGGCACCCAGCACCGCGGCACCCAGCACGGTGACGCCCCCGACGGTGACGCCACAGCCCACCGACTCGCTGCCCCCCGAAGCCGTCGCCGTCGAGCCGGTCGACATCGGCGGCTGGTTGAGTGAGCAGGCGGCGGCCGGCCGCCCGTACGCGTACGTCGGGAAACCGGACGGTCCGCGCCTGATGGTCGCCTACTCGGAGGGCGGTGCCACGGTCGCCACACTGCTGGTCCTCGGCGGCGTCGGATTCCCGGTCGCCGCGCCGCGTACGGCTCGCGGCATGCTCGATGCACAGGTGGTGCAGTTCGGGGAAGTCGTGGCGCTCCTGCAACTCGGCAACGCCGGCGTGCGGCTCGACCTCTTCGACCCGGCGACGCACCAGTGGAGCGAGGGACCAGACCTGGGCATCGATGGGCCGTTCGGGAACACCTGGCTGTACACGGGTGAGGTCGCCGGCCACCTGCTGGTGAGCGCCGTCACGTGGAGCCGCGAAGGCGGCATGCGGCCCTCGCAGCAGGCTGGAGCCATCGTGGCGCGCGACCTCACGACGCGGCCGATGTCGGCACCGTCGAACCCCGACATCCCGATGGCGTGGAACGTGTCCGGCGTGAGGGTGGCAGCGCTGTTGGGCCTGGAGACGCAAGCCGACACGGAGCACAACTTGCTGCGACCGTGGGTCTTCGACCCGGTGAGCAACGCCTGGACCGAGTTGCAGAACCCTCCTGGCGTCGAGTGCACCCGCGACAACGGTTGCGGGTGGTTCGCGATGCACGAGGGCGTCGACTTCGTGGTGTGGGAGGCACTGCCCGCCGGCGTCGTGACCACGGGCCCCGGTGGGGTGTGGCTGCTGGACGAGGCCACGCTCGGCTGGAGCGCCCTGCCCGGACCACCGCTGGACCCGTCCGGCGCCTCGTCCTGGTCGCTCGCTGACGGCCGGCTCCTGATGGTGCCGCAGAGCCGGTGGTCGTCCCCCGCCGAGTTCGGCACGATCGCCTACTTGGATCCCGTGGCCGGCACCTGGATCACGGCAACGCTTCCCGTGACGACTGCCACCGGCAGCGGCGCTGCACCGCCGACATGGGTCGTGCGGGTGTCGAGCGACGCGGTGCTGCTCGGCGTCACGGTCACCGGTGAGGACGCGGCGGTGCAGTTCGCGATCGACCGGCGCACCGGCGAGTGGCGAGCGGCCTCAGCGGCCGACACGGTCGAGTGGCCGCGACTCGCCAGCGGTGATGCGATGGTGAGCGCACTGGTGCTCGCCTGGTCCGCGTGACCAGCCGCGTTCCGCACCTTCGAAACTGCGTTCCAGATAGCGGAACGCTGTCCTGTACGCGTCACCGCACCGTGGCGCACACTGCGCCCCGTGGGGATCGAGGGGACGCCTGAGCCGGTCGGGTTCGACACGACACGACGATTCGTGCGCGTCGTCGAGCACCGACCGGACGGTTTCGTCGAGTTCCGCTTCTCCATCGGTGAGCCGTCGCTCTTCGTGGAGATGTTCCTCGGCGAAGCCGCCTTCGCGGAGTTCTGCTCGCTGAACCACGCCGAACTGCTCGACCCGGTCGAGCACTCGGAGCTCGAGGACGAACCGGACGACGACCACGAGGTCGACGACTGGGACTGGACGATGCACGACGCCGCGCATCGTCGATTCAGGTAGCTCGCGGTCGCGGGCACGAACGGAAGGAGACACGATGCAGATCGACCTTCGGACGGTGACCATCAAACCGATCCGGCAGACCTTCACGCACATCGCCGACAGGATCGGGCCCGACAAGTCGGCGTCCCGGTACCAGGAAGCGACGCTCAACGTGCAGGCCGACGCGAACTTCCACTACCGGCCCACGTGGGACCCGGACCATGAGATCTTCGACGCCAGTCGCAGTGCGTTGGTGATGGCCGATTGGTACGCGTTCAAGGACCCGCGCCAGTACTACTACGCCACCTACACCATCGCCCGGGCCCGCATGCAGGAGACGGCCGAGGCCGACTTCGACTTCATCGAGCGGCGAGGTCTGGCCGACACGTTCGCACCGGCCGCAGCCCGCAAGGCGCTCGACCTGCTGGTGCCGCTGCGCCATGTGGCGTGGGGCTCGAACATGAACAACTCGTCCATCTGCGCCTACGGCTACGGCACCTCGTTCACCGCGCCGTGCATCTTCCAGGCGATGGACCAGTTGGGCATCGCCCAGTACCTCACCCGTGTCGGCCTGTTGTTCGGCGATGCCGGCACACTCGACGACGCCAAGCAGGCATGGATCGACGGCGCCGCCTGGCAGGAACTGCGTCGATACGTGGAGGACACGCTGGTGCTGCAGGACCCTGTGGAGCTGTTCGTGGCCCAGAACCTGGTGCTCGACGGTCTGCTCTACCCGCTGGTCTACGAGAAGTTCGACGCCGCGCTCACCGCAGCAGCAGGTCCGACGGTGTCGATGCTGCTGCGCTTCCAGGCCGACTGGTTCGCCGAGACCAGCCGTTGGGTGGATGCCACGATCAAGACCGCCGCCGGCGAGTCCGCGGCCAATGCGGCCCTCCTCGCAACGTGGACCACTTCGTGGAGGGACCGTGCCATCACGGCGCTCGCTCCGCTGATGGACATGGCGCTGGGTGCCGACGCACCGGCAGCGATGGCCGATGTCGTATCCGCATTCGAAGCCCGGGCCGCCAAGTGCGGCCTGGCCATCTGAAGGGGCCACTCATGTCCACCGTGTTCATCGCATTTCAGACCAACGAGACCAGCCGCGGCATCGTCGAAGCGATCACCGACGACAACCCGACCGCAGTCGTCAACGAGCAACCGGCGATGGTGAAGATCGACGTCCCCGACTCGATGACCATTCGTCGCAGCACCATCGAGGAGAAGCTCGGCCGCCGCTTCGACCTCCAGGAGATGCACGTCCACCTGATCACCCTGTCGGGCCACATCGACGAGTCCGACGACGAATTCAACCTGAGCTGGAAGCAGTGAGGAACGAAACATGACCGATATCGCCAACCCCGCCAAGAAGAAGCTGGGCCTCAAGGAGCGCTATGCGCTCATGACCCGAGGCCTCGACTGGGAGACCTCGTACCAGCCGATGGACAAGGTCTTCCCGTACGCCACGTACGAGGGCATCAAGATCCACGACTGGGACAAGTGGGAGGACCCGTTCCGTCTCACGATGGACGC
Organism: Ilumatobacteraceae bacterium; assembly: GCA_049696035.1. GTDB lineage: Bacteria > Actinomycetota > Acidimicrobiia > Acidimicrobiales > Ilumatobacteraceae > UBA668. The sequence continues at coordinate 4,274 of JBAVTH010000208.1, read as the reverse complement.
CTACTGGAAGTACCAGGCCGAGAAGGAGCAGAAGCTCTACGCGATCATGGATGCCTTCGCGCAGAACAACGGCCACCTCGGCCTCACCGACGCCCGCTACCTCAACGCCCTCAAGCTGTTCCTCACCGGCGTGTCGCCGCTGGAGTACATGGCTCACCGCGGCTTCGCCCACGTCGGCCGTCAGCTGCCCGGTGTCGGCGCCCGCGTCGCCTGCCAGATGCAGAGCCTCGACGAGCTGCGCCATGCGCAGACGCAGATCCACTCGATGTCGAACTACAACAAGCTCTACGACGGCTTCCACAGCTGGCGCCACATGCACGACCGTGTCTGGTACCTGTCGGTGCCGAAGTCGTTCTTCGACGACGCCATCACCGCCGGCCCGTTCGAGTACATGATCGCCATCGGCTTCTCGTTCGAGTACGTGCTCACGAACCTGCTGTTCGTGCCGTTCATCTCGGGCGCCGCCTACAACGGCGACATGGGCGCGATGGCCTTCGGCTTCTCCGCCCAGAGCGATGAGTCGCGCCACATGACCCTGGGGCTCGAAGCCATCAAGTTCATGCTGGAGCAGGACCCTGACAACCTGCCGATCGTGCAGCACTGGATCGACAAGTGGTTCTGGCGTGGCTACCGCGTCCTGACGCTCGTGGCCATGATGCTCGATTACATGCTGCCCAAGAAGGTCATGAGCTGGAAGGAAGCGTGGGAGATCTACGCCGAGGAGAACGGCGGCGCTCTGTTCCAGGACCTCGCCCGCTACGGCATTCGGCCGCCGCTCGGCTGGCAGCAGGCCTGCGACGACAAGGAGCACCTCAGCCACCAGGCGTGGTCCACCTTCTACCAGTACCAGGCGGCGGCCCCGTTCCACACCTGGGTGCCCAGCGAGGAGGACATGGCGTGGGAGGCCGAGAAGTACCCCGACTCGTTCGACAAGTACTACCGCCCCCGCTTCGAGGCGTGGACGCAGATGGAAGCCGAGGGCAAGCGGTTCAACAACGGCACGTTGCCGATGCTGTGCCAGGTGTGCCAGATCCCCATGTTGTTCACCGAGCCGGGCGACCCGACCCGCATCTGCTATCGCGAGAGCGAGTACAAGGGCGAGACGTACCACACCTGCAGCGACGGGTGTAAGAACATCTTCGACTACGAGCAGGAGAAGTACATCCAGTCGTGGCTGCCCGTGCACCAGATCTATGCCGGCAACTGCTTCGGCCCCGACGCCGACCCGACGGCGCCCGACTTCAACCCACTGCTGGAAGTCATCAAGTGGTACCGCATGAACGTCGGGGTGGACAACCACCCGTACGAAGGCTCGGAGGATCAGAAGAACTTCCAGGCCTGGAAGCAGATGACCACGTCCAATGCGCCGGCCGCCGGCTGACCGCACTCACTCGAAAGGAGAGCACTCATGGCCGTCAAAGCCGTCAAGGAGTACGTGTTCGACGCCGTCGACACGCAAGCAGCGATCCGCGGAGCGCAGCTCACCTACATCGGGTGGCTCGACCACCTGATGTTCTGTGCCCCGTTCGCCTTCCCGCTGCCGCCGGACATGCCCTTCGGGGCCATCGTCGAGGCGGTGCTGCCGGGCTCGTTCGGCCAGCACCCCGACTTCGCCAAGATCGACTGGTCGTCGGTCGAGTGGGCCAAGGGCGGCAAGCCATTCCACCCGGACTTCGGCAAGTCGCTGGCGGACAACGGCATGCGGCACAAGGACAGCCTGACGTTCCGCACCCCCGGGCTCACCGGGTTCGCTGGCTCGTCCAGCTGAGCGTGTCGTGACCTACGAACTCACCATCGAGCCCCTGGGGCAGACCGTCGAGGTCGAGGAGGGGCAGACCCTCCTCGATGCCAGCCTGCGCGCGGGCGTCTACCTACCGCACGCCTGCGGGCACGGGCTGTGCGGCACCTGCAAGGTGCAGGTGCTCGATGGTGAGGTCGATCAGGGCCCGATCTCCAGCTTCGCGTTGATGGACTTCGAGATCGCCGAGGGGTTGTGCCTTGCGTGCTGCGCGACCGCAGAGACCGACGTGACCATCGAAGCCGACATCGACGACGAACCCGACGCGATGAACCTGCCGGTCCGCACCGTGATGGCCACGGTCAGCCGCATCGAGGATCTCACGCCCACCATCAAGGGTGTCTGGGCGAAGGTCGACAACCCGGAGGGGTTGCCCTTCCAGGCCGGCCAGTACGTCAACGTCGAGCTCCCGGGAGGGCAGGCCCACCGACCGTTCTCGTTCGCGCAGGCCCCGTCGAACCCGCACGAGGTGGAACTCGATGTGCGCTTCGTGCCCGGGGGGGTCGCAACCACCTGGATCCATGAGCAGCTGGCCGTGGGCGATCGCCTGCGGTTGGCCGGGCCGTACGGCCGCTTCCACGTGCGGAGCTCGGCGAACATGCCGATGTTGTTCCTGGCCGGCGGCAGCGGCCTCTCCAGCCCGCGCTCGATGATCCTCGACCAGTTGGAGCATGGCTGCACGCTGCCCATCACTCTGGTGTACGGCGCCCGCAACCGCGACGAGCTGTACTACTTCGACGAGTTCACCGAGCTTGCCGAGGCGCATCCGACCTTCACCTACGTCGCGGCGGTCTCCCACGAGCCCGAGGACAGCGACTGGTCGGGTGCGCGCGGGTTCGTCCACGAAGCGGCAGCACGCCACTTCGCTGGGGACTTCCGCGGTCACAAGGCCTACCTGTGCGGGCCGCCGGCGATGATCGACGCCTGCATCACCACGTTGATGCAGGGCCGCTTGTTCGAACGCGACATCTACCAGGAGCTGTTCATCTCCGCAGCCGACTCGGCGCGGGCGCGCAGCCCACTGTTCAAGAGGATCTAGAGATGGCCTACCACGTCGTCACCCTCGAGGACAGCGGCCTGCAGTTCCGCTGCCGCGACGACGAGAACATGCTGGTCGGCATGCGATACCACGGGCCCGACGGTGTGCAGGTGGGCTGCCGCGGTGGTGGCTGCGGCGTATGCCGTGTGCAGGTGCTCTCGGGCACCTATACCGCCAAGAAGATGAGCAAAGCCCATATCACCGAGGACGACCTCGGGCACAAGATCGTCCTGTCGTGTCGGATCTTCCCCACCAGCGACCTGTCCATTCGTCTGTGTCCCAAGCCGCAGCACTCGGATCAGTCGGCAACCAGCACCGATCACCTGACCAACCAATAGCTCACCAATCAACAACTCACCAACCAACAACTCACTTACCAAGAAGGAGAAGAACATGGCAATGACCGGAGTGCTCAGGCCGGGGCACATGCAGATCAAGGTCATCGATCTCGACGAATCGATCGAGTTCTACTCGAACGTGCTCGGGATGGTGCAGACGGGCCGAGACGCGACCCGCGCCTACTTCAAGGGCTGGGACGAGCGTGACCACAACAGCCTGATCCTGCGCGATGCAGGCGAGGCCGGAATGGACTTCTTCGGCTTCAAGGTGCTCAACGACGCCACCTTGAACAAGCTGGAAGCCGACCTCAAGAACTACGGTGTGACCACCGAACGCATTCCTGCCGGCGACCTGCTGGAGACGGGTGATCGCGTGCGGTTCGAGATCGCCTCGGGCCACCAGATCGAGCTCTACTCACAGAAGAAGGACGTCGGCAACGGGTCGGGCTACTTCAACCCGCCGCCGTGGAACGCGGCCTCGGAGGTGGGCATCGCCCCCATCCGCATGGACCACTCGCTGATCTACGGACCCGACATCGAGAAGGTCCAAGCGCTGTTCGTCGACGTGCTCGGTTTCTACCTCGTCGAGCACATCCTGCTCGAGGACGGTCAGACCGACCTGGCCATCTGGCTCAGCTGCAGCACCAAGGCTCACGACATCGCACTCGTGCGCAACGAGGAGCCGGGCAAGCTGCACCACACCGCCTTCCTCCTGGAGAGCTGGGAGAAGGTGCTGCGTGCTGCCGACATCATGTCGATGAACAAGGTGCCCATCGACATGGGTCCCACTCGCCACGGTGTCACTCGCGGCACGACGATCTACGCGTTCGACCCGTCGGGCAACCGCTTCGAGACGTTCTGCGGCGGCTACCAGAGCTACCCCGACTGGGAACCGATCACGTGGACGTGGGAGGAAGTCGGCCCGGCCGTCTTCTATCACGACCGTCAGCTCAACCCGGCTTTCCTCAGCGTCTACACCTGAGCCGCCGACAAGTGCGACCGCCGCGGCCCCCGGAGCCCCTGCCCGGGGGCCGCGGCGCGCTTCCCCATCTCCAGCCGGCGCACGAGGAGCACTGACATGAAGTACGGCGCGTGGTTC
>JBAVTH010000207.1:0-11481 GCA_049696035.1 Ilumatobacteraceae bacterium | reverse complement strand
GGTGGCGAACCGTTCGAGCAGCGCACGACCATCGACGATGCCTTCGACGTAGGCCAGGGAGACAGCAGTCGCCGCGTCGTCGGCGTACCAATCCAGGTAGTCGGCGGGGGTGACCGCCGCCGCGTTGCCCGCCGACACGGCGCGGCTGATGCCGACACCCGTCTGACGCGAGTAGTTGAGGAAGCTGCTGATGAAGTTGCCGCTCTGGCTGGCCACCGCGATGCGGCCCGCCGGCGGGTAGGGGGCGACGATCTGCGCGCAAAGGTGTGCAGGTGTGCTGACGACACCCTGCCCGTTCGGACCCGCCAGCAGGATGCCCAGCTCGTCGGCCAACTCCACGAGCGCGGCCTCCGCGACACGCCCGTCATTCCCCGCCTCGCCGTAGCCGGCACTGGTGAGGAACGCTGCCTTCACGCCCTTGGCGGCGCAAGCGCGCAGGAGCGCCGGGTTGGCGCTCGCCGGCGTGCAGACGAACACGAGGTCGATGACCCCCTCCGGGAGCTCGGTGATGTCGGCGACCGTGCGGATGCCCAGCACCTCCTCGCCCTGCAGGTTCGTGCCGTACACGCCACCTGCGTAGCCGCTGGCGAGGATGTTGTGCAGACTGACGAAGCCGAACTTGCCGGGATGCGTGGAGGCTCCCGCCACCAGCACACCTCTTGGTTCGAACAGTGCTCGGAAGTGGCCATCCGAGGGACGGGGTCGATGCACTCCCGAATGCGCGTCGACCGCTCCCAGCTCGACCAGCGCATCGACGGCCACGGGAGCACCGTCGGCGCGCACGATCAGAGGGTTGACATCGACGCTGGCCACATCCGGGCGGGCGGATGCCAGCGCGGAGAGCCCGAGCAGCACCTGCGCCAGCGCAGCGCGATCGACGGCTGCCTCGCCGCGGAACTCGCCGAGCAGCTTCTGGGTGGCGAGCCCGTCGATCATCTCGACAGCATCGGTTGCGCTGAGTGGCACCGGCCGGAACACGACGTCGGCCACCGCCTCGGCCAGCACGCCGCCGACACCCAGCATGACGTTGGCACCGAACTGCGGGTCGCGGACGACCCCTGCGATCAGCTCGCGGTTGCCCGAGATCATCGGGGCGACGAGCAGCGACACCGGGCCGTCTGCCGCAGTCGCCTTGCCGAGCAGCTCCGTCGATGCTTCGACAACCGCGTTCGCGTCGCCGAGGCGCAGCTTCACCAGCCCGCGCTCGGTCTTGTGAGCGATGGCGTCGCCGCACAGCTTGACCACCACGGGGAAGCCGAGCTGAGAGGCCGCCTCCGCGGCGTCCGCCGCGATCGTCACCTCACGTTCGTCCGCCATCGGCACCCCGTACTGGCGCAGCAGTGCCTTCGAAGCGGCTTCCGACAGTGTGCTCGCGTGGCTCGTCATCGCTCCCACGGTAGCCAACGCGGGCCGCCAGGCACCGGACGCCCGTTTGCTTTCGTTCCCGTGCGACGATGCGGTCATACTGGCGGCATCGCACCGCTGTCGACTCTTCGTGGGCAGCCGCTCGGGCCGTCGGGCGGCTGGCCCTGCGTGGGGCGTTCCGACGTAGTCGCCCAGGTCCTGGCGACGCTCGCCTCGGCGGCGCGGCACCGTGCGTATCGGGTGTTGCTGCGCGCACCGCTGGGTGGCGGCCGCAGCCGTCTCCTCGACGAGCTCGCCGACGCCATCGTCACCCGCGGCGGCAACATCCGCAGAATCCACGCATCGGCGGCCGTGCAGTCGATCCCCTTCGGCGCGGTGGCCCACATGCTGCCCGTCGGCGCTCGCGAGACGGACGATCCGGTCACGATCATCGGCGCGCTCCGCGACATCCTCGCTCCAGTCGGCGTCTCGACGCCGATCGCCGTCATCGACGACCTGCCCTGGCTGGACGTGGCAACAGCCGGGGTCATCGCATCGCTCGCCACGTCGAACGAGGTGCTGCTCGTCGGCTCGGCGCGAACGGGCGAGCCGCTGCCCCCGCCGCTGGTCGAAGTCTTCCTGGGAGGGCGCTCACTCGTCATCGACCTGCCTGCAATGACCGACGCCGACATCGCCAACCTGCTGCAGGTGGTGCTCGGCGGCCCAGTCGACGGGGCGGTCGTCGTCTCGCTCCGGGAGCGCAGCGATGGCAACCCGCTCTTCGTACGCGAGCTGGTACGGGGCGCCCTCGAGGAAGGTTCACTGCACGAGGTGGGCGGGATGTGGCGCCTGCGTGGTGAGCTGCCTCGTTCGAGCCGCCTCCGCGACGTCGTCGAAAGCCGGCTGGAGGTCATCACCCCCGAAGAGCGGCGGGCGATGGAGCTGCTCGCCGCCTGTGACTCGGTGGAGATCGACGAGCTGGAGGACCTCGTCGGCCTGGAACCGCTCTCCGAGCTGGAGGCGCGCGGTCTCATCACGACGGTGCAACGACACGGCCGGCTCACCGCCGCCCTCTCGCACCCGCTGCACGCGGAGGCGATCCGTGTGGGGTTGCCGGCGGTGCGGACGCGGATGCTGATGCGACAGCAAGTCATCTGGCTCGAGGAGCACCCCGAATCACGCAACGGCGACCCCCTCCAGCGGGCCATCTGGCGCCTCGATGCCGGTCTCCCGACCGACATCGACCAGCTGCTGCAAGGTGCCCAGCTGGCAGCAGCGTTGCAGGACTCGCGCAGCGTCCTGCGGCTGGCCCGGCCGGCTCTCGAAGCGAAACCCGCCGCGGCCACCGCCGGCATGGTGGCCGACGCTCTCTTCCAGACCGGCCAATGGGCCGAGGCGTACGTCGTGCTCGACCTGGCGACATCGCTGCAACCATCGCCTGCATTGCGAGTCGACCTCGGCACCACTCGATCGACGATCCAGCTGTGGGGCTTGGGCGACGAGGCAGGGGCGCTGGCGGTGCTCGACGGGTTGCGCGCCGACCCGGAGATGACGTCCAGCGAGCTGCTGCGACTGAGCGCCGAGTATGCCTCGGTGCTGGTGTATGCGGGACGGCCAGCGGAGGCGAGGGCCGAACTGGAGACCGCAACCAGCAGCGGCGAGGTGCGCACCCAGTTGGGCGCCGCTGTGTCGCTCTCGAACTCGCTCGCCATGGCGGGCCGCACATCGGCGGCGCTGGCGGTGATCGACGACGCGCTCGCCAAGCGTGCAGGGCACAGCCTGCTCGGGATCGCCGACGTGGACACCCACTACGTTGCCAAGGCCTTCGCACTGCTCGAGGCCGGCGACTTGCAGGCCGCCCTGGATGTGGCGGTCGACGGCTACGAGCGCGCCGTCACCAACACCCGCCCGCTCAGCCAGTACTGGTTCAGCCTGCTCGTCGCTCGAGTGCACTTGCTCCGTGGCGAGGCCCTCACCTCGTTGCGCGACTTCGTGAGCGCCAGGGCGTTGGGTGTCGACGCCGGGCTCAGTGGCCCGACCCGCACGGCGCTGGTGGGAGTGGTCATCGCTCACGCCCTGCTGGGCGACTCGGTGGCGGCCGCCCGCGCGCTGGCCGAGCTGAACGACCTACCCGCGTTCGGCTTCATGGCCCCGGAGCTCGGCCTCGCCGAAGCGTGGTGCGCGGTCGCCAACGGCGACACCGGCACCGCACGGCGCGTGCTGCTGACAAGGGGCGCCGAGGCCGTCGAGACCGGCCATCTGACGAGCGCCGTCTGGCTGCTCCACGACGCCGCCAGGCTGGGTGCTGCCACCGAGGTGCTCGAGTTGATCACCGACCTCGCTCAGGCCACCGACTCTGCACTCGCCGTCGCCCGCAGCGCACATGTCGCGGCACTGGTTGCCGACGATCTCCCGGCGATGATCGCATCGGCAGAGCAGTTCGAATCGCTCGGCATGCATCTCATCGCCGCCGAGGCACTGGTGACGGCCGGGGGCCTCGCTCGTGTCGCCGGCGACGACCGTCTGGTGCGCTCGCTGGGATCGCGGGCAGCCCATCACATCGCCCTGTGCGAAGGGGCGACGACGCCTGCGCTCATCGCGCACGTGCGGTTCGTAGAACCGCTCACGGAGCGCGAGCGCGAAGTCGCCTTCCTGGCCGCCAACGGGATGAAGAGCCGCGAGATCGCCGAGCAGCTCTTCGTCTCGCTGCGCACCGTCAGCAACCACTTGCAGCACGTGTACGACAAGCTGGGCGTGCGCGGTCGTGACGAGCTGCGCTCGGCACTGTCCCCGGGCGAGTAGCAGCGCCGGTGCGACGCTTCAGTGGCGCGGTGTGCTCACGTTGTAGGTGAGCAGGCTGCGGGCGATCAACTTGCCACTGTCAGCTCCGACCAGCTCTGCCTCGCAGAACACCGTGGTGCGACCCCGGCGGACCACCCAGCCCTCGGCGAGGCCATCCTCCTGCACCAGCACTGCGACGTACTGCACGTGCATGTCGACCGTGCTGTAGCGATGATCGCTGGTGTACGCCGAACCGACCGCCGGTACCACCACGCTGTCGAGAACCGTGGCGATCGCACCGCCGTGCACGACGCCGGCCGGCTGTTCGAGCTCGGGGCGGAAGGGCAGCCGCATTCGACAGTAGTCCGTTCGCACCTCCTCCACCTGGAGGCCGACGAGCATCGGGAAGTACGTTCGCTCCCAGTTGCCGAACTTCGACCACCGCGCGGCGTGCGCGTCGTCCAGCGGCGGGTACTGATCGGCTCGGCTCATGCCGCGGCCGTGTGAGCGTGCAGGAGCTCGGCGATCTGCGCCGCGAGCTCGGTGATCATCAGATGGCCTGCGGGCAGCACCTCCAGCGTCGAACCGGCGATCGCTGCCGCGAGCTGCTGCGAGTGCGAGATGTCGACCCATCGGTCTTCGGCTCCGCCGATGATCAACGTCGGAGCCGTGATCTCCTCGACGAGTGCCTCGATGTCGACGACGCGGTCGAGGTCGAGGTGAGCTGCCGAACCGGCGGCGATCGATTCGACCCCCATGCCGATCGCCATCTCCAGGATCGGCTCCATCATCACGTGCGCCGCCGCGGTCAGCCCGTCGGCGAGCGCGTAGCGCATGAACAGCTCCTTGTCGGCGGCGATCAACCGCTTCCAGAGCTCAAAGGTGCAGCGCTGGCGTGCATCGGTCTTCATCCAACCGGCGATCAGCGTGAGGCTCTGCACCGCCTCGGGGTGCGTGCCCGCCACTCCCGCCGCGACCACGGCGCCGAGCGAGTAGCCGGCCACGTGGTAGGTCTCGAAACCGAGTTGCTGCATCAGCGAGTGCGCCTGATGCACCAGCAGCTCGACCGTCAGCGCGCCGGCGGGCATGGCCGACTCGCCCGACCCTGGAAACTCGAGCATGACCGCGGTGTACGCAGCGCCCGACGGCAGTGCGGCACGGACTGCGTCGAACGCGGTGCGGTTCATGGTGGTGCCGTGCAACAGCAGCAGCGGCGCTCCATCACCTTCGACTGCGTATCCGATGAGTTGTCCGTCGACATCGAGGGTGGCCATGCGGCGAACGTAGCCGCCGCCGTGCTGCATCGGCGATGCGGCGGCTACGGCTTGAGCGCCGCCACGAAGAACTCGGTGATGTGGGCGCGACGTCGCCGCATCTCGTCCACCGACAGCGCATCGCCATCGAGCAGGCCGCCGAGGAAGGGCGCATCACTGAAGTAGCTGAGCAGGGCGCCGTACCCGGTGATCAGCAGGTGCTGGGGGTCTTGCCGGCGAAACACCCCTGCGGCCATTTCGCGCTCGAAGAACGCAACCGCACGGTCGAACATGGGGCGCAGCACGGCGGCGAGATCGATGCCCAGGTGTGCGCCACTGTCGAGCGCCTCGCGGCGCATCAGGCGCACGTAGTCGGGGTTGTCGGCGAACAGGTCGAAACCGGCCTCGATCACCAGCTCCATCTTGCGTTGCCCGGTCTCCGGCGCCCCGATGGCAGAGGCCAGGCGGTCGATCCAGTCGCTCAGCAGCTGCTCGAAGACCTCGCCGTACAGCGCTTCCTTGGACGGGAAGTGGTGCAGCAGGCTGGGCCGGCGGATGCCGACGCCGGCCGCGATGTCGTTGAGCGACGTGCCGTCGTAGCCGTTGTCGGCGAAGCATCGGCGTGCCTCGGAGAGGATCAGCTCCCGAGTCGACAGCACCGAGTCCCCGTGATCTGCCATCTGTGCAGCCTAGGAGGAGCGCGACCGTATGATCGCGAGGGCATGAGATCGGTCGATGCAGCACGGGTGTTGGGCTCCGACGGCTGGTCCGGGCCGGCGCGGGTTCATGTCGTCGACGGTCTCGTGTCCGGCATCGAACCGATCTCCCATGCCGCCACCGACCGCTGGCTCGCTCCCGGCTTCGTCGATCTGCAGGTGAACGGCATCGACGATGTCGACGTGGCCACCGCCGCTGGCTCGGATTGGGAACGGCTCGATCGGCTGCTGCTCGCGCAGGGCGTGACGACGTGGTGCCCCACATTGGTCACCATGCCGCTGGCGAAGTACGAACGGCCCCTCGACCGCATCGCCGCCGCCATGCGCCGCCCCGCCATGAGCCGTCCCGCCATCGCCGGCACCCACCTGGAGGGGCCGTTCCTCGGAGGCGCGGCCGGTGCCCACCCGCGAGACCTGATCGTGCCCATCGACCTCGAGTGGATGGCCGCCCTCCCCCCTCACGTCGCGCTGGTGACGCTCGGTGCGGAGCAACCGCTCGCCGTCGAGGCCACCGCCATGCTCGTGGCTTCCGGCAGACTGGTCTCGGTCGGGCACAGCAACGCCGACGAGCACCAGTTCGACGCAGTCGTCGCTGCAGGGGCCCGTTTGACGACTCATCTGTTCAACGGGATGACCGGTGCACACCACCGCTCCCCCGGTGTCGCCGTGTTCGCGCTCACCAATCCCGCGGTGGCGGCATCGATCATCGCCGATGGTGTGCACGTCCATCCGCGCGTCGTGCGGATGGCGTTCGCGGCACTCGGCCGCGAACGGGCGGTTCTCGTCACCGATGCGGTGGCCTGGCGCAGCGGGCGTGTGGGCGGGATCGGCATGGCCATGCGCGACGGCGCGCCACGCCTGCCGGACGGCACACTCGCCGGGAGTGCGGTCACCATGGATGCCGCGATCCGGACGTGCGTCGCGGCCGGGGTCGACGCAGCAGCGGCGCTCGCGGCCGCCAGCACGAACCCTGCCCGGCTGCTCGGTCTCGGCGACCGGGGGGCGATCGAGGTCGGCCGCCGAGCCGACCTCGTCGCGCTCACACCCGCCTTGGAGATCGAACAGGTCTGGGTCGCCGGCCGCCCGGTGTGAGTGGTTCGGCACAGACCGCGTAGGCCGATCGCCGCGTCGCAGGCCCCCGTCCAGCGGTACATTGCCCGCCATGCAGATCGTTTCCGCGCTGTTCGTCGAGAACTTCGAGATCCGTCAGGCCCCCGGCCCGGCCACCCGCATCGACCTCACCGGCGCGATGTTCTCGATGGCCGCTCCGTCGCCGGCGCCGCTGTCGATCTCGCCCCATCTCGTCGCGCTCATCTTCTGCCCGCCTGGCGAGTCCGGCAGCGGGGTGTTCGAGGTGATCTTCCGCAAGGGCATCGGTGAGGACGACGAACAGCTGGCCCGCAACGTCAGCCCGTTCACCGTCGAACCGGGCAAGTTCACCTACCGGCTGGTGAAGGGTGAGCTCGAGTTCGAGGACCACGGCCAGATCTTCGCTCACTGCCGGGTCGACCGGAACCCGTGGCACCTGGTGCCGTTCACGCTGCTGCCACCCGTCTGATCCTGCCCGAGCGCAGCTCTTCTGCCACCGCGCCCGGTGTGGCGGATACAGTCCTCTGCCGTGCCCGACAGCCTCACACCAGAACTCGATCAACAGGCCATTTCGCTCATCCGCGGCTTGGCCATGGATGCGCCGTTCGCGGCCAAGAGCGGCCACCAGGGCACGGCGATGGCGCTGGCTCCGCTGGCCCACGTGCTGTACAGCCGGGTGATGCACCACGACCCGGCCAACCCGCACTGGCCCGACCGCGATCGGTTCATCCTGTCCAACGGCCACGCATCGATCCTTCAGTACTCGCTGCTGTTCCTCTCCGGCTACGGGCTCACGCTCGACGACATCCGCCAGTTCCGCCAATGGGGCTCGGCCACGCCGGGCCACCCCGAAGTTGGGCACACCGCCGGCGTGGAGGTCACCACCGGCCCACTCGGCCAGGGTTTCGCCAATGCAGTGGGCATGGCCTTGGCCGAACGGCACCTGCGCGGCCAGTTCGGCGCCGAGGTCGTGCAGCACCACACCTACGTGCTCGCCGGCGACGGCTGCTTCATGGAGGGTGTCAGCCACGAGGCCGCCTCGCTGGCCGGTCACCAGCAACTGGGCAACTTGATCTGCGTCTACGACGACAACCACATCACCATCGACGGCGACACGGCGCTCGCCTACAGCGACGACGTCGCCGGTCGGTTCGAGGCCTACGGGTGGCACGTCGAGCACCTGGGCGAGATCGCCGACCACTGCGACGCTCTGGAAGCCGCGTTGCTGCGTGCGAAGGCGGTCACCGACAAGCCCAGCCTGCTCATCCTGCGCAGTCACATCGGTGCGCCCAGTCCTGACTTCACCGATCGGCACGAAGCGCACGGCAACCCGTTCGGCGCCGAGCAGATCGCCCGCACCAAGGCCGTGATGGGCATTCCCGACGAGCCGTTCTGGGCGCCCGCCGAAGTGGTCGACGCCTATCGCGCACATGTCGCCGGGCGCGGCTCGCACGCACACGGCGACTGGCAGCAGCGCTTCGCCGCCAGCGGCATCGAACAGACGGTGTGGGACGTCACCTGGGCGGCCGGCGGCCTTCCTGGATGGGAGGCCGCACTACCGGTGTTCGAGCAAGGCGACAAGATCGCCACTCGCGTGGCGATCGAGAAGGCGTTCAACGCCTCCCTCGACGGCGTGCCCAGCCTGGTGGCAGGCGCCGCCGATCTCACCGGCAACACCGGTACGAAGCTTGCCGGGCAGACCGCGGCCACACCCGACAACCCCTCGGGTCGACAGGTCTACTACGGCATCCGCGAGCACGGCATGGGGTCGGCCATGGTCGGCATGGCCCTGCACGGTGGCGTCCTTCCCGCGGGCGGCACGTTCTTCGTGTTCCTCGACTACATGCGCCCGCCGGTGCGCCTCGCCGCGCTCAGCAGCGCCAAGGTCGTGTTCGTGTTCACCCACGATTCCGTCGGCGTCGGCGAAGACGGTCCCACGCACCAGCCTGTCGAGCACATCGCCACGTTGCGGGCCATCCCCGGCCTCCAGGTCATTCGGCCGGCCGACGCCAACGAGACGGTTGCCGCCTGGCGTGCTGCAGTCACTCACGATGGGCCGACGGCACTGGTGCTGTCGCGCCAGAACCTGACGGTGGTCACCGATGGCGCCGCGGTGGAGACCGGTGGCGGCATCGTTCGCGACTCGGCCATACCGCAGGTCGTGCTGCTGGCCACCGGCAGCGAGGTCAGCCTCTGCGTGGAGGCCGCCACCGAACTGGAAGCCGCCGGCACTGGCACGCGCGTCGTCAGCCTGCCCTCCTGGGATCGCTTCGCAGCGCAGTCGGAGGCGTTCCGCGAATCGGTGCTCCCCGCCGGTGTCCCGGTGCTCTCGGTCGAGGCAGCCACCACCTTCGGCTGGGCTCGCTGGGCCGACGACAGCATCGGCATCGACCGCTTCGGCGCCAGCGCACCCGGCGCAGTCGTGCTCGACGAACTCGGAATCAACGTCGCCAACGTCGTGGCGCGCGCCACGGCGTTGGCCCACAAGAAGGGCTGACCCTCATGGATCGTCTGAACCACCTGTACTACGAGCAGGGCCAGAGCCCGTGGCTCGACAACCTGAAGCGCAGCTACCTCACCAGCGGCAAGCTACGCGAACTGGTGGTCAGCGGCATCCGCGGCCTCACCAGCAACCCCACCATCTTCCAGAAGGCCATCCAGGGGTCGGCGGACTACGACGAGCAGCAGCGCTCGCTGGTGCAGTCGGGGGCTTCGGTCATCGAGCAGTACTGGGCGATGGTGCTGGCCGACATCAACGGTGCGCTCGACGAGTTCTCGGCGCTGTACCTGCACAGCTTCGGAGGCGACGGTTACGTCAGCGTCGAGGTCGCGCCCAGCCTTGCCCATGACGGTCCCGGCACGGAGGCCGCGGCACGCGAGCTGCACCAGCAGATCGACCGCCCCAACCTGATGGTGAAGATCCCGGGCACCGAGGAAGGCCTCCCGGCCATTCGCCAGATGATCGCCGAGGGCCGGAACATCAACGTCACGCTCATCTTCAGCCTCGACCGCTACCAGAAGGTGATGAACGCGTACATCGACGGTCTCGAGGAGTACGCCGGCACGCTCGACGCCGACCTCGCCCACGTTGCCAGCGTGGCCAGCTTCTTCATCAGCCGCGTCGACAGCGAAGTCGACGCCCGACTCGACGCCATCGGTTCTGCCGACGCGTTGGCACTCAAGGGCAAGGCTGCCATCGCCCAGGCGAAGCTGGCCTACCACGCGTTCCGCCACACCTTCAGCGGGCCGCGCTGGGAGGCTCTGGCGGCCGACGGCGCCGTCGTGCAACGGCCGCTGTGGGCCAGCACCTCGACGAAGAACCCGGCCTACCCCGACACGCTGTACGTCGATCAGCTCATCGGCCCCGACACGGTGAACACCTTGCCCGACGCCACCATCGAGGCCTTCGCCGATCACGGCATCTCGGCGCGCACCATCGACGAGGGTGTCACCCACGCCGAGCTCGTGTGGCGCCAGCTGGCAGAGGTGGGCGTCGACATGGACGACGTCGCAGCGAAGCTGGAGCGCGATGGCGTCGCGAGCTTCCAGAAGAGCTTCGACGACCTGTTGGTAGCGCTCGCCGCCAAGGCCGACGAGCTGCGCAGCTGAGACATCGGCGCGACCGCACAAGCGCGCCGGCAATCGAAAGCGGGTGGGTGAGAGCGTCCGCCGCTCTCACCCACCCTCCTTCAGCGACGGGCCATCCGCCTGGCCTTCGCTACGCACCGAACCCGACGAGAGCAGGGTTCGGGGTTTCCCGCGCGTGCTGTGTTGTCTGCAGTAGGGACGCCGCATCTCGGATTCCGTGACGCAGAAGACGGAATTCTTTTCGTGCGTAGAGTGCACACCGTGAGCAGCACCCATCCCGCCGACGAGCTCTTCGCATCACTGATCGACGCAGTGCCCGAGGGCCCGGATCGCCGGCACGCCCGGCAGCTGCTGCGGGCGGCCGTCGAGATCGTCACCAATCGGCCGAACACGCTCGATCTCAAGATCGCCGCTGCGGCCTTGGAGGAGATGGGCGACGCGTTCGCGATGTTTGCCGGCACGTCGAACCTGCCCAAGGTCACCATCTTCGGGTCTGCTCGAACGACGGAGAACGACCCGCTCTACACGGCGGCACGCACCGTCGCGCATCACCTCGCCGAGAGCGGATGGATGGTGATCACCGGTGCCGGCCCAGGGATCATGCAGGCCGGCATGGAGGGTGCCGGGCGTGAGCACTCCATCGGGGTCTCCATCCGGCTGCCCTTCGAGCAGGGCGCCAACCACATCATCGCCGGCGACTCGAAGTACGT
>JBAVTH010000206.1:0-6832 GCA_049696035.1 Ilumatobacteraceae bacterium | reverse complement strand
GGGTCGAGCTGGAGCACGATGTCGCCGGTGCCGGCGACGTCGCCGCGGGAGAGATGCAGGCCGACCGCTCGTTGCACGTCGGCGACCAGGTGGCTGACCGTGTGGGCGCAGTCCTCCATCCCAGTCCCGACGACGACGCGAGTGCGGGCGTCGACGGTCAACCATCCGTCTCGCCGCTCGACGATCAGCGGTTGGGGGAGGAGGCAGCGCAACGGGTCCGGCATCGCTACAGCTCGAGGAAGGTGTGGTCGGGCGGTACCACTGGCAATCCGGCCGCGCGCCAGGCCTGAACGCCACCGATGAGATCGGTGACGTCGCCATACCCGAGCCGCTGCAGGTTGGCCGCGACCAACGACGAGCTGTAGCCGTGGTTGCACACCACGACGAGTGCGTCGTCGAAGCCCGTCACCGCCGGGTGGAGGTAGCCGCCGGCCGGGTCGAGGCGCCACTCGACGACGGTGCGCGGCAGGTGAACCGAACCGGCGATCGTGCCGAAGCGGTCCCGGTCGCTCGGTGTGCGGGTGTCGATGATCAGCGGCGGTGACGCCGCGGCGAGGCGCGAGTGCAGCTCGGTCGGCGGGATCCGCCGAAGGGTGGATCGGGCATCGAACAGCAGGTCGTGCACGCTGGTGCGTTCACCGCGACGGAACAGCGACCCGATCAGCTCGCCGAGCCGGACGTGTCCGGCGGGAGTGAGACCGAGCGCGACGAACTCGTCGTGAGGTGGCGCCTGGTCGTGAGCATGCAGCGCGATGAGGCAACCACCACGTTCGAGGTGCTGCACCGCCGAGTGGAGCACGGCTCGCCGCCCGCCCGGCTCGGTGGGCAGCGACCGTGCACCGAGTGTCACGCACTCGAACCGTGACGGCAGCTGCGCCGATGTCGCGGCCGCGACGTCGGTCACCGTGACGGATGTTCCCTCCGGGAAGGCCGGCAGCGACTGCCGGCTGCCGATGTACAGCAGCGACAGAGGTGCGGGCGCGACGGTGTCGCTGTTCGCCGCACTCCGATCGATCGCTGCTCCCGACATCACCGGCGACTGTAGGACGAGTGGTACGCGGGCCGCGTCGTCAGCGCGGGATCGCGCGCATCCGGTTGTTGCGCGCGTTGTGCTCGAGCTCGGCCAGCCCGAGATGCTCCATCAGCGGCGGGATGTACATGCCGAAGCGGCCGCGCAGGCCCTTCTTCATGCCGTACCAGCCCCCACGAGGGTTGTCGGCGGAGCGACCCCAGGCCTCGACGGTGCCGTCCTTGGCGGGCTTCTGCTCGTCGGCCGCGCCCAGTTCCACCCAGTCGCCCTGATCGATCAGCCAAGCGTGCAGTTCGTCGATGCACCTCGCGTCGTAGAACAACACGGTCTTGCCGACCGTGCACACCAGCACATCGGCGCCGTCGCGCACGTCGCGATGCAGCGTGTACTCCGAGCTCAGCGGTGGCGTCTGCATCTGCCACGGATCGTCTGCGGTTCCACTTCCTGCGGCCATCGCGCCTTCCCTCTCCCGGATGCGGAGTCGACCGTAGAGCCGTCGCTCCACCTCGTCAAGGGCCCGTGCGCGCAAGTGGGGCCGTTCGCCCCTATGGCCGCCGCGGCCGGCGCAGTACGAAAGAAGGTGCACCGCCGATGGATCGGCGATGGTCCGGTCGCCTCGTGCCGCCTCCCGGTGGCGCTGAGCGCGCAGGAACGGCGGGGGGTGCCATCGGGGGCGCCCCCCGCCGCTTGCGTTCGATGGAGGTGTCGCTCGGTTCAGGTGAGCAGGTCGTGCGCAACGCCCAACCACAGGTCGGTGGTGAGGCCGAGGGAGGCCACGTCGATGCGTTCGTCGTGGCCGTGGAAGCGGGAGATCATGTCCTCGTAGGTGACGCCGGCGCTGAACAGGCCGGTGCCGTAGGCGACGGTGCCCTTGCGACGGAAGAAGCGGGCGTCGGTGGCGCCGATCTCCAGCTGCGGCAGGAGCGCCGCCCCCGGGTAGGCGGCCTGCGCCCGCCGCTCGAGCGCCTGCCACATCGGGTTCGCCATCGGCGACGCGGTGGATTCGTCGTCGACCAGCCTGCTGATCGTGACGCGGTCGGCGAGGTCGCCGATGGCATCGCGCAGCGCGGCGTCCACCTCGTCGCCGGTGACACCGGGGAGCGTGCGGATGTCGACGTCGAGCTCGACGGTGTCGGGGATCACGTTCGACTTCACGCCACCGTGCACGATGTTGGGCGAGAAGGTGGTGTGGCTGCAGGCGTGCAGCATCGTGGCCGACTCGCGTTCGGGCAGATCGTGCAAGGCGTCGTACACCGCCGATGGGTCCAGCAGCCGTGCCGTCAACGCCGGCTCGAACTCGTACGCCTCCACGGTGGCGCGCCAGACATCGTCCAGCCCGGCCTTGGGGCGGTAGGCGTGCAGCCGGCGGACGATCTCGCTGGCGGTGATGATCGCGTTGTCGGCGCCGTATGGCATCGAGCCGTGGCCCGGCGTGCCGGCGATGCGCAGCCGGCGCCAGGCGATTCCCTTCTCCGCAACCGTGACCGTGATCTTGCGCGTGCCGTCGGACGAGGGCATCGCCACACCGGCAAGTTCGGTGAGCAGGTAGTCGCAGCCGATGGCGTCCCAGTGGTGATCCACCATCCACTTCGCCCCCCAGCTGCCGCCGGCCTCCTCGTCGGCGACGGCGAAGTAGATCAAGGTGCCCTTCGGACGGAAGCCCGTCCGGGCCAGGTGGCGGAACGCGACCGCCTGCGTGGCCGTCTGGTACAGCATGTCGAGCGCGCCTCTGCCCCAGATCTCGGCGCCCTGCGGGCCCACGATCAGCTCGCCACCGAAGGGGTCGCGGGTCCACCCGGCCCGGTTCACCGGCACGACGTCGGTGTGCCCCATCAGGCAGACGGTGGGCGCGGTCGGGTCGGTGCCCTCCATGCGGGCGACCAACGAGGTGCGCCCCGGTCGCGATTCGTAGGTGGCCAGTTCCACCCCCGGGCCCTCCAGGTACGCGCGCAGCAGGTCGACGTTGCGGATCTCCTCGCCCGAGTCGGGCGTGCCGTCGTTCACGCACTCGGCGCGGATCAGCGCCTGGAGCAGTTCGGTGGAAGCGCCGGTGAGATCAGTGGCCATGAGCGGACGGTAGCCGCGCTCAGGTGCGCAGCGCGGCGGAGAGCACCTCGTGGAACCGGGGCCAGCAGGTGGCGATCCAGGCCGGGTCGTCGTCTGCGAACGCGGCGCGCACCTGGGCGCGGACAGCTGCCGCCTCGGGGCCGGTGGGGTCGCCGTGGCCGTGCAGCCAGGCGTCGGCGCGCAGCGACTGCAGCACGCTGATGCCGTCGACCGTGCCGTACTCGATGCAGATCGGGGTGACCTCGGCGTGCGGCGCCAGCTGGTCGGCGACGTTCAGCCAGTCGCCGGCGAGCACCGCCGACACGCTGTCGCCGGCCAGCATCGACTTCGAGTCCGGCCACAGTGCCGCAGCCCGGTCGAACAGCGGGTCGCCGGGCGCGGCGCTGGCGATCAGCTCGCCGTGGCCCCACGGGCCGAGCCCGGTGTGCAGATCGATGATGATCACCCGCTGCGCGTCCGCCAGGTTGTTCGCGCACCAGTCGCGCAGCCAGCGGTGCGACCACACGGGGCCGGTGCCGCCGTAGAACACACCCTTCGGATGGGCGTACTGGCCACCGCTGACGACGGCCTGCACCTTCGGGAAGCCCCACTCGGTCACCAGGTTCAGCAGAGCCTCCATCGTGCGCTGCTGGGTCTCGGCGCTCCAATCGTCGGGGACCACGTCGGCGGCGATGCCGTCGTACTCGACGTTGTGCGGAGCCGGCTGCGACCAGTCGACGAAGTTGCGGTTGAGATCGACGTTGTCCTCGTTCACGCGCCGCACCCACGCCATCCCGAACGGGTTGAGCGCGTGCACGTTGACCACGCGCAGGTCGGCCGGCCGTTCGGTCGCATGGTTCGCCAGCCAGTGCGTCTGCAGCG
The DNA here is from genome assembly GCA_049696035.1 of Ilumatobacteraceae bacterium. GTDB lineage: Bacteria > Actinomycetota > Acidimicrobiia > Acidimicrobiales > Ilumatobacteraceae > UBA668. The sequence goes on along the minus strand of JBAVTH010000206.1, from coordinate 2,874 downwards.
CCGAGCCGCAGTAGCCCTCCACCCCGTGGGTCGCAGAGAACACCAGCAACACCGTGCCTGCGTCGCGTGGCCCGAGCTCGGCGACGTCGACGCCCAACGACTCGCCGTCGGGCCCACGAAGGGGGTGCTCGAAGGTGTCGATGGTGGCGCCGGCCACCTCGGCCGCGGCGAGGAAGGCGGCTCGGGCGATCGGGTAGGTGGGGCTGAGCACCGGTGCGTCGGACATGTCGCACAGTGTTGCAGCTTCCGACGGGCCCACCCTCGGCGTGGTCAACGGTTCGGGAGGTGGCCCATCGGATCAGCCCGGATGGACCAGCCGGATGCCGTAGTCGGCGAACACCCCGTCGTTGCTGACGAGTTCGAGGTCTTCGGTCAGCGCCTGAGCGATCAGCATGCGGTCGAACGGGTCGATGTGGTGCGGTGGGAGCGCGCCGGCCGTTTCGGCATGACCGAAGGTGATGTCGAGGGCCTCGAAGCCCCGCTGGATGCACTGTGCGGCGAAGCCGTCGGGCGCCTCGAGCTTGCCGAGCGCCCGCTTGATCTCCACCTCCCAGACGGTGGCGGCGGAGACCAGCACGGTGTTGCGCGGGTCCTCGAGCGCCTGGCGGACATGGGGAGCGAGCCGGTCGGGTGATGCGAACGCCCACAGCACGACATGGGTGTCGAGCAGCAGTTGCCTCACGGTCGCTCACCGGCGAATGCCGCCGCGACATCGGCAGGTAGCTCGTCGAAGTCGTCGTGGATCACGACCTGCCCCTCCCAACCCCCGAGGACTCGCGGCGCGACGACCGGGCGGAACGGCACCAACTTGGCCACCGGCACGTTGTGGCGGCGGATGATCACTTCCTCGCCGGTCTGCTCGACCTGCGCGATGAGCTGCGACAAGTGGGTCTTCGCCTCGTAGATGCTGACGGCCATGCGTCGGAGTCTAGTCAGACCTGACCAATTCATGGAGTCATGCAGGCCCCTTCGGCGGGAATCAGATGGGGGAGCAGCCGGTTGGACGGCTCCGTGATCGAGGACCATCAACTCAGCCCGGACGACGCCGATGCGGACGAGCCCGTGCCGCTCGACGATGCGCATGCCGTCGTCTACTGGCGCCCGGGCTGCCCGTTCTGCGCGATGCTGCGCGCCGGCCTGCGGCTGCGTCGCGTGCCGTTCCGCGAGGTGAACATCTGGCACGACCCCGAGGCCGCCGCGTTCGTCCGTTCGGTGGCTCGCGGCAACGAGACCGTGCCGACGGTGACCGTCGGTTCGGTCTCGCTGGTGAACCCGTCGGCGCACGAGGTCGCCGACCTGGTGGCCGCAGCACGTGGCTGACGTTGCCGGTCAGCGCCGCAGCAGGTCTTTGGCGATGTGGGTGATCTGGATCTCGTCGGTACCGGCGTAGATCTGCAGCACCTTCGCGTCGCGGGCCAGTTGCTCCACGCGGAACTCGCTCATGTAGCCGTTGCCGCCGAACAGCTGGACGGCTTCCAACGCGACCTCGGTGGCGGCGCGGGCGCTGTAGAGCTTCATCGCCGACGCTTCCGCCAGCGACATGCTGTGCCCGGCCGCACCCATCTCCATCACCCGGAAGACGAGGTTCTGCACGTTCATGCGGGCCACCTCCATGCGGGCGAGCTTGTCCTGGATCAGCTGGAACTCGCCGATCGGCTTGCCGAACTGCATGCGGTCCTTCGCGTACTGCACGCTCAGCTCGAGGCACTCCTCGATGATGCCCAGGGCCATGGCAGCGACGCCGCTGCGCTCCTGTTGGAAGGTGGCCTTCGCCCCGTCGCGGCCGCCGGCGGGCAGGTCCTCGGTCTCACCGATGAGCCGGTCGCGGCCCACGCGCACGTCGTCGAGGAACAGCTCGCCGGTGGGCGAGGAGTGCATGCCCATCTTGCGCAGCGGCTTGCTCTGCACGAAGCCGGGCATGCCACGGTCGAGCACGAACGACAGCACCTTGCGCTCCTCGGGCGAGTTGCCCTCGTCGAGCTTGCAGATGAACACGGTGGTGTCGGCGTAGGGCCCGTTGGTGATGAACGTCTTGCTGCCGTTGAGGATGTAGTCGTCGCCGTCGCGGCGGGCGCTGCTCTTCATCGAGCCGAACGCGTCGCTGCCCGAGCCCGGCTCGGTGATCGCCCATGCGCCCACCTTGTCCATGGTGAGCAGATCCAGCGCCCACCGCTCCTTCTGGGCGGTGGTGCCCTTCGACATGATCGCCGCCGAGGTGAGGCCCATGCTGACGCCCATTGCCGTCACCATGCCCGGGCACACGCGGCACAGCTCGATGATCGGGATCAGGCTGAGACCGCCACCATCGCCGCCACGCGATTCCTTGGCCGGCGGCAGCTGCTCGCCGCGGGCGACCGCTTCGGCGGCCGCCTTCTCGCGGGCGATCTGCTTCGCGAACCGGTCGCGCGCCATCGTATCCATGCCGAAGGTGGCGAAGAGCTTGCGAAGGATGTCGTACGGCGGCAGGTCGCCGTGCTCCAGCTCCTCCACATGCGGGCGGACCTCCTCGTCGACGAAGCGCTTCACTGCTTCGCGGATCATCTGGTGCTCGTCGCTCCACTCGAACATGACTGTGCCTCGCTCCCGGCCCACACCCACTGTGGCCCGCAGCCGATGGTAGGGAAGTGTGGCAACTGCTGCCCAACCCGACGTGGGCGCGCTGCTACCGCGGCCGGGTCGCGTAGTGCACGCGGTGGGTCAATCACCTTGCTGACGCAAGCCTGCGTCTGGGCGGCGCGCCACGTGGATGAGTGGTTCGTTCCCGGCCGTCGTGCCAGCTGAAGTGGGCCTCGCCGGAGTCGAGCAACTTGAGATGGATGTCGTGCTCGTGGACGTGGTGATGGTGCCGCGAGCAGAGCAGGAGGAGGTTGTCGT
>JBAVTH010000205.1:0-2470 GCA_049696035.1 Ilumatobacteraceae bacterium | reverse complement strand
GCCCCCGCCGGTCGGCGCGACGCCAGCGACCACTCGGCGGCGGCGATGAAGTTGGCGAGCTCATCATTCATCCGTTGAGCTCCGTCGATCTCCAGCCCGGCAGCAACGCAGGTCACCAGTGGATCGGCAAGGAAGTGGTCGAGGTGACGATCGCGCACCTCGGAGGCCTCTGCCTCGTCCATGCAGGCCAGACCGAAGAGCCGGATCGTCTCCAGCAGCCGGTATCGGTAGTTGAGGTCGCTCGTTCGGACCACTTCCACGAGTGATTTGGTGACGAGCCGATCGAGTAGGGCGATCGAGTCGAGAGTCGCGACACCAACGACGTTCGACACATCGCCGAGGGCGAATCCTCCGCGGAAGACCGACAACCGGCGCAGCATCATCTGCGCGTCCGGGGCGAGCGAGTCGTACGAGGATCTCACCGCCAACTCGAGTCGTCCTTCGCGCCCCGAGGCGCCGGGGAGCAAGCGAAAGCGATCGTCGACACGACGCCTGATGTCTGCCACCGTCATCGTCCGAACCAGCGCCGCGGTCAGCTCGATGGCGAGGGGGATGCCGTCGAGTTGTTCGCAGATGTCAGCGACGATCGGCAGAGCCGAAGCGTCGAAGCCGGCAGCCGACTCTCCGACTGCGGTCATTGCACGCTCGACGAAGAGTTGCACCGCGGAACTGCCGACCCCGAGGTCCAGCGATGGCAGCCGCCACGAGCGCTCGCCATCGAGGTTGAGCGGCTCCCGGCTCGTCGCGAGCACACGGATGTGAGCGCACGCCGCGAGCACAGCATCGACCAGCCGTGCCGCCTCCACGATCATGTGCTCGCAGTTGTCGACGATCAGCAGGCCGTGTCGCTCGCGCAGATAGCTCTCGAGCTGTCCGATCACCGTCGAGGTCGAGTTCGTTCCCATGCCGAGCGCGACGACGAACGCAGCCGACAACTCATCTGCGGTGCGTGCCGGAGCGAGGTCGACGAACCACACGTTCTCGGATCGCACTGCGAGCTCGTGATGTGCGACCTCGATCGCAACCCGCGTCTTGCCACCACCGCCTACTCCCGTGAGGGTCACGAGGCGACTGGATGCAAGCAGCGCCACCACATCCTCGACGACCGCCGCGCGACCGATCAGCGACGTGCGCGGAACGGGCAACGAGGCGCTGCGGCCTCGAGTGTGCGAAGCCGGGTGCATCTCATCGAGAAAGACTCGAACCGCCCGGACACGCCGGTTCTCCGTCGAGTTCTCGAACAGATCGAGCTTTCGGAAGATCGAGCTCACCATCGACTCGACTGTCTTCGCGCTGACGGAGAGTTGTCCTGCGATGCCCTCGTTCGAAAGGCCACTGGCCATCAGGGCCAGTGCCGAGAACTCGCGCGGCGAAAGGCGCGATGCACGCGGCCCGATGCGGTTCACGGCAGCAGCCTAGGTTCAACGCACACGGCCGGATTTCAGCGCCCGTGACACGCATCCTGGCGGTGGGAGGACGAGGGATATCCCTGATGCGAGGAGCGGCCCTTCGTTGGATGATCGCCTCGACAAGCCGCGTCGGAAGGAGAGGCCATGCCAGCGAATTCGAAGCAACAGGATCCGGTCACCCTCGCGAGGGCGACAGCGTTGCTGCTGCTCGTCGGGGTGCTCAGTGGGGCGTCGGGCGCGCGAGCCGCGGATGTTGCCCCGAGCAAACCCGTCGTCCGCCGGCTGTGCACGCGGATGGTGCTCCACGGTGGGTACGTCGTCGTTCCCTGCAAACCCACCGTCTTCGATCTCATCACATCGACGGGAGGTCACCGGGCATGATGGAGATGACCCGACCGCGTGCGGGAGGAGCCGACCAACCGTCGAAGCCCCGCTCGATCGTGGTCGCCACCGAGGGCTGGTGGGACAAGGACCCGGCAATCGATCACGCCGTCCGGCTGGCCAATGGCGAGAACATCACGATCCACCTCGTGGCGCGCGCCTCCGTGCCACTGCCGATCGGAACCACCGAGATGCGCCACGCGCAGTACGACAGGCTCGTCGAGCGCGCCGTCACCAACAAGATCGCCGAGCTGACCGTGATGGTCGAAGGACTCCAACGGTTGAACATCGACGCTCGCGCCCACGTGCGGCTGGGCGACTCGGCACTCATCATCCGTGAGATCGCCAATGCCGTCCACGCCGACCTGATCCTCATCGCCTGCCCGGCTCCCACTCGGCGACGTGCGCACCGGCTGCAACGGGGGCTCGTCGATCTCCTCGTCGGGACATCCGTTCCCGTCCTCGTCGTTCCGCCTTCCCCACCCCGCGGCGATGGAGGCACACCGGGTCGATGACTGCCGGGCACGGCGCGAGACGCCCTTCAAGGAGATGGCGACGACGGCACGGACCTTCGCCCCTTGCACCACCGCGCCGTCGGCGCATCGTGAAAGGTGAAGAGACCATCATCGGTACGCGCGAATGCGGCACTTCGCCATGGCGGCGAGTGCAGGAAGGAGCGC
>JBAVTH010000204.1:0-3722 GCA_049696035.1 Ilumatobacteraceae bacterium | reverse complement strand
CGAACTGGTCGGGCTCGCAGCGCGCGCCAGCGAGGCGGTCCTCGAGTCATCCGGGCGCGTGCTGTCGGTCGAGACGATGCGCCAGTGCAACGGCAACCCACTGGCGTTGCTGCACCTCAGCTCGGAGCCGACAACGGCCGGTGGCCAGCCGGATGCTCGCCAGCAGCTCCCCGCGCGCCTGAAGGCGGACTTCCGACGAACGATCGAGAAGCTGCCGGCCGACTCTCGCGTCGCGCTCAGCCTGTTCGCGGTCGCCGGGTCGGTGCCCGCGGAAGTGGGTGCCCGCGCGCTCGCTCGGCTCGGCGTCAGTGACGACGCCCTCGAACCCGCCGTCGCCGCCGGGGTGGTGGCAGCGGACGGAACGTTCCGGCATCCGTTGTGGGGCGCTGCTGCCATGCCGGAGCGGGCGGAGGCGGCCATCGTCCACGACGCGTTGGCCGACGCCTACCGCGACGACGAGCGGCTCACGCTGCTGCACCGCCTGCTCGGCTCCGGCCCTCACACCGACGAGCTGCTCTCGAGGAGCCAGGCTCTCGGTGATCGACTGCTGGCCGGCGGCCACGTCGAAGACGCCCACGCGCTCTTCGTTGCCGCAGCCGGGGTCGACGACGACACCGGGCGCCGGGCGCTGGCCTGGGCCAAAGCCGGCCAGTGCCTCTCCGTGTCCGTGCGCTGGGCCGAAGCGGCCCCGTTCTACGAACGGGCTCTGAACGATGCCGACACGGAGCCGATCAGGGTGCGGGTGCTGCGCGAGCTGGTGTGGGTGCAGGTGCTCGCCGGCGGCACGGTCGATGCCGCCGCAGCGCGGCTGCGCTCATCGTTGTCCGATGCGGGCACGCACACCGGCTTCGACCCGGTGCGGCTCGCCGAAGCCTGGGGCTCCTTGATCGGGCTCCATCTCGTGTCGGATGTCCATCGGGCGCTGGCCGCCGAGGTCGACATCCCGGCCGAGGCCGGCGTGCTGGGGGAGGTTCTGGCGGCCCACTGCCTGGCGAACACCCCGCGCGGGCCGTCAGCGCGCAACCAGATCCGCGCTCAGGCCGCCGGCGAGGGCGAAGTGCATGGCCTCTTCGCAGTCTCGGGCTTCCACCTCGAACTGCTGGAGATCGAAGGCAGTTGGTCCGAGTATGCGGCTGGGTCGAAGCTCTACTACGACGAGGTCCGCGCGACGCACCAGCTCAACGAGCTGGGGCCGGCGTTGAGCCGTCGAGTGAGCGGCAGCGTGTTCCTCGGCGACGCCACCACGGCCTTCGGGTACGCGCTCGCTGCGATGGAGCACGCTCCGCAAGAGTGCACCGTCCTCGGCTACTCGTCGTTCGCCGCTGCGGTGGTGGGCTCACCACACGCCGACGAATGGGCGGTGACGTGCGACCGGATCGGTTCGTCGACCGGCCTGACCGAGCACGTCGTGAAGGCGAACCACCGACGCGGGTTCACTCGCATGGCATCGGACGACCTCGACGCGGCCGAGCCGTTCATGCGGAGGTGCTGGCGGCTGCTGCACACGCAGGGCTACGCGCATCCCGGCTTTGCGTTCGCTCGCGGCGACATCGCCGAGACGTTCGCTCGACTCGCTCTCGTCGACGATGCGCGTGCGGTCATCGCCGAGCTGGAGACAGGTCCCTTTGATCTCGCCTGGGCGCGGGGTGTGGCGGCCCGTGCGCGCGGGCTGCTCGGTGAGCGGGGGCAGTTCGAGAAGGCGTTGGGTCTGTTGGCCGACTCGCCCTGGGAGACGGCCAGAACGCAGCTGGCGTGGGCCCGGCAGGTTCGTGCGAACGACGGCGCCCGCAGCCTTGCGCTCGCGGAGGCCGCCCTACGCGGCTTCGAGGTCATGGGCGCCCGACCATGGGCCGCGCAGGCCCGGTCGGTGATGACGCCCCCGGCCGAGACCCCCGATCCGACGCCCGCGCTGCTCCCCGAGCTGTCCGACAGAGAGCGCACCGTCGCGCTGGCAGTCGCCCGCGGGCTGAGCAACAAGGAGGTGGCAGCCGAGCTCTACATCAGCAACAAGACGGTCGATGCGCACCTGCAGCAGATCTACCGCAAGCTCGACCTGCGCTCGCGGAACCAACTGACGGCGATGTGCCTCGGCAGCCTGGTTCGGTGAGCCGGTCAGGACGTCCCTGCACCGCTGCCGGGCACCTCTACCGAGGGCCCTAGAGTTGGGACATGGCACTACGCGAGCACACCGGCAACGACACGGACGGCGAGATGTACGACGTGGTCATCGCGAGCAGTGCACTGCCCGAGGCGTTGGAGCTCACGTTCGCGTCGAAGGCCGTCGCCGAGGAGGTCGCTGCCGCGGTGCTCGCCGCTGCGGAGGCGCGGTCCACGGTTCGCATCCCCTTCAGCCGCTTCGACACCAGCCGGCTGGTCGACGAGGGCACGGTGGTGCTCGACTTCGCCAACGTCGCCCGCACACAGGTCAGGGTCTCCGAGCACGACAGCGGGCAGGGCAACCAGCCTGGAACCGTGCGGCGATAGCACTCACGCCGGAGGCCGCAGGATCCCGCGCCGCATGGCCTCCTGCACGGCAGCGCTGCGGGTGCTCACCTCCAGCTTGGTGAAGCAGTGCTCCAGGTGCACGCCCACCGTGCGCGGGCTGAGGTGCAGCCGGGCCGCGATCTCCTTGTTGGTCAGCCCGTCACCGGCCAGCTGCAACACGTCGATCTCCCGATCGGTCAGCTCGCCTCCTGCGCGGCGCGGCGTTCGCCGGCCGCCGGCGTCGCGCCACGCCGCCATGGCCTGTGCGGCCAGGCCGCCCGCTTCCATGTCGGTCGCCTCCTTCCCGAGCGCTTCCAGCGCAGCCAGGTCGTGTGCCCCCGCCGCCACCGTGAATCGGCAACGCCATGCCTCCACCGGCGCGGGCACCCGCGCCCAGGCCGCTGCGGCGGCAGACTGATCGGCCGCATCCGTCGAGTGCAGCGCCTCCAGTTCGGCTGCGATGGCCACCAGCTCACGGCCCATGATGGGACGATCCTCGCGGGCAGGGAGCGGCAGCCCGGCCAGCACCGAGGCACGCGTCTCGGCGAGCAGCATCCGAGCACGCGACACCTCGTGGCCGGCAGCGACCTGATGCCCGGCCGCTGCGATCGCGGCGGCGACCGCCCAACGCCCTTCGGCAGCGGCGAGCGCCCAGTTGCAGAGCACGATCTCGGTGGCCACTTCCTGCAACTCGGCCACACCGCGTGCCGCCACGGACTGCACGCTGCGCCGCGCCTCGGCGAGCCTGCCGGCGATCACGTCGAGGCTGGCGATCGTGAGCTCGGCCGTGGCACGCACTCCGGCCGACCCGTTGAGCTCGATCGCGTCGCGCAACGCTGTTCTCGCCTCACTCAGTCGACCCAACTGCGCAAGAGCGATGCCGCGCATGACCGCGACATGGTCCGCCACGGATTCCAGGCCACGGCTGAGCCGCCGTTCGAGCTCCAACGCTGCCTCACGTTCGAGATCGATGGGTCTGCCGGCCAACCAGAGCACGTAGAGCCGGTTGCTGGCCACCCGCGACTCCACACCCAACGCGCCGGCCGCCTCGGCCTGCAGCATCGCCATCTCGAACAGTCCCAACGCCTCCTCGAAGCGACCGGAGAAGCCCTCCACGAGCGCCTGCACACCGAGCGCAGCAGCGCGCGCCTCGGGGTCGCCGGTCGCATCGGCACAGCGAACCGCGGCCAACGAGCGCTCGGCCGCTGCAGCGAGGTCGCGGGGCAGCAACCGATGCA
>JBAVTH010000203.1:0-3251 GCA_049696035.1 Ilumatobacteraceae bacterium | reverse complement strand
CCACCCGACAGCACCGGCAGCCGCTCGTCGAGCAGCCGCTCGGGCAGCCCGAGGTCGGCCCACACGTCGGCGATGCGCGAATCGAAGTCGGCAGCGCCGAGCGCCAACCAGCGGTCGAGCGCGTCGCTGTAGGCGTCGCCGGCGTCGGGGTCACCGGCGGCCATTGCAGCGGTGGTGACATCCAGCGCCGCCGAGGCCGCCGTCACGCCGGTGCGCCGCTCCAGGTGTTCGCGCACCGTCTCGTCGGCACGCTCCGGTTCCTGCGGCAGGTACCCGACGTTGGCGTTCGCCGGTGCGAGCGTGACCACCCCCTTGTCGGGCACGAGTTGACCGGCCAGCACCCGCAGCAGGGTGGACTTGCCCACCCCGTTCGGGCCGACCAGCCCGACGCGCTGACCAGGGTCGACCGACAGGTCGACACCGTCGAGGATGTGTCGAGCGCCGAGCGCCAACGTGATGTCGCGGGCGTGAAGTGATGCGGGCATGAAGGGAACCTCCGGGGACTCGAAACGGATACGGGTCGGGGTGGGTTCTCAGTCAGTCATCGCCATCAGTCTGCCACGGCACGCGTGACCCCGTCACCACATTCCCGTTCATGTCGCGGCCCTGACCACCAGAAACGGAGGCCGCGCCCGCGACACGAACAGGTCAAGCGAGCGCGAGTCGTACCTGCGGGCCGTACCCGCCTCCATTCATGTCGCGGGCGCGACGACCAGATTCGGTTCCCAGGCACGCGACACGAACTGGAGAGGCCGCGGGGCGGCGACGGGGGTGGGGCGGGGCGGGGCGGGAGGCTCGGGGTCAGCCGCCGGTGATCGCGCGACCGACGATTTCCCGCATGATCTCGCTGGTGCCGCCGTAGATGGTCTGGATGCGGCTGTCGGCCCAGGCCCGGGCGATGGGGTACTCGAGCATGTAGCCATACCCGCCGTGCAGCTGCAGGCACCGGTCGACCACCTTGTTCTGCAGTTCGGTGGTCCAGAACTTGGCGGCGGCGGCCTGCTCGGCCGACAACCCGCCGGCGCAGTGCAGTTCGATGCAGCGATCGACGTAGACCTGGCCGATCTGCACCTCGGTGCTCAGCTCGGCGAGCAGGAACTTGTTGTGCTGGAACTGGCCGACCGGCTGGCCGAAGGCCTTGCGTTCCTTGGTGTATGCCAGCGTCTGGTCGAGGGCGGCCTGGCACACCGCCAACGCGCCCACGGCCATGCCCAGGCGCTCCTGGGCGAGGTTCAGCATCAGGTAGTAGAAGCCCTTGCCCTCCTCGCCGAGCAGGTTCGCGACCGGCACCTCCACGTCGGTGAAGAACAGCTCGGCAGTGTCCTGGGCATGCATGCCCAGCTTGTCGAGGTTGCGGCCACGCTCGAAGCCCTGCATCCCCCGCTCGAGGACGACCAGGCTGATGCCGCGGTGCTTGGCGTCGGTGTCGGTCTTCACGGCCACGATCACCGCGTCGCTGTTGATGCCGTTGGTGATGAACGTCTTGCTGCCGTTGACGACGTAGGTGTCGCCGTGGCGCACGGCGGTGGTGCGGATGTTGGCCAGATCGCTGCCGGTGTTCGGTTCCGTCATCGCGATGGCGGTGATGCACGCGCCGGTGACCATGCCCGGCAGCCAGCGGGACTTCTGCTCGTCGTTGCCCAGCCCGAGGAAGTAGGGCAGCACGATGTCGTTGTGCAGCGTGAACCCGTTGGCACTGCCGATCACGCCGGTGTAGCTGACCTCCTCCTGCATGACTGCGGCGAAGCGATAGTCGTCGGTGCCGCCGCCACCGAACTGCTCGGGCACGGTGAGCCCGAGGAAGCCGTGAGAGCCTGCCGCCAGCCACAACTCGCGCGGGGTGATGCCGTCGCGTTCGTACTGCTCGTGGTGCGGTACCACTTCTTTGTCGAGCCAGCTGCGGAAGACGCTGCGGAACTGCTCGTGCTCGTCGGCGTACAGGGTGCGGGCGATGTCGCGCATGAACGAACGTTAGGCGCAGAGCGCCGACGATGCCCCAGTACTAGCCGCGATCCGGGTACGCGACGTCGGGTAGTGCGCCGCCAACGGCCTCCGCGACCCACTCGAAGATCCACAACCCACTGGTGTGCACCTTCGCGCCATCGTCGGCCGAGTTCGGGTCGCCTTCCACATACCCGTCGCCGAGGTCCTGGATCAGGTAGACACCGAAGAGGTCGTTCTCCTTGTCGAGCCAGGGTCGGAACCCGAACGCACCGTCGCTCGACACCACGAGTGCGGAGCCGTCCTCTCGGGTCCAGTCCAGCCACTCACCGAGACCGTACGGCGCCTCGGCCTTCACCCTGAACTCGGCAGCGGTGCCATAGGTCGCATCGGCGATCTGGTTGCGCTGCATCTCCGCGATCGTGGCCGCCTCCAGGATGCGGGTGCCGTCGGGCGCGACGCCCTCGTGGTAGATCATCTCGAGGAACCGCCCGTAGTCGCCCAACGACGAGCGCGCCGTGCCTGCGGGGTTCGGGAAGTCGACGCCGTCGACACGTAGGTCGCCCACCTGCACGAAGTGAGTGGCGCTCATCCCCAGCGGTCGCGCGATGCGTTGCTGGAACAACTCGGCGAACGGTACGCCGGTGACGAGCTCGGCAAGGGCTCCCGCGACGATCAGGTGCTGACTGCCGTAGCGGAACGTGGCGCCGGGCGAGTGCACCACGCCGGCCTTGATGATCTCCGCCGCACAACGCTGCAAGGTGAACGAGGCGTCGGTCGTACACGGGATCCGATCGTCGGCGGTCAAGCCCGACGTGAACGACAGCAGTTGACGGAGGGTGATGTTGCCGACGTTCGGGCCGACGAGCCTGGGCGCATACGTCGAGATCGGCGCGTCGAGATCGATGGTGCCGTCGTCGACAAGGGTCATGATCGTCGCCGCCGACAACCACTTGCTGGCGGAGGCGATGAACACCTCGGTGTCGAGCGTGTAGCCCAGCCACGCTTCCTGTTCCACCAACTGCCCGTGCTGGACGACGAGCAGTGATGCTCCCGGCAGACCGACTTGACGGACCAGGCCGGTGATGTCGTGCTCGAAGGTGTCGAACGCCGGGTTGTCCATCGGAGAGCCGGAGATGGCGGAGACGTAGCCGTCGACCGAGTCGGCCGTGACCGAGTCGGTGGTGACCGAGTCGGTGGTGACCGAGTCGGTGACGACGGTGTCGGTGACCGGCGCGGTGGTGACCGGGGTCGTGGCGACAACGGTGCCGGATGTCGTCGAGACGACGGCCGACACACCCTGCCGGCTG
>JBAVTH010000202.1:0-2218 GCA_049696035.1 Ilumatobacteraceae bacterium | reverse complement strand
GTGCGACCGCGGCGGCCTTGGGCGGCCTCGACGCCGTCGTGGCCAACGCCGGGGCCGGAGCCTTCTCGCCGGTGGCAGAGCATCCGCTCGACGCGTGGCAGCGGGTCGTCGACCTCAACCTCACCGGCGTGTTCCTCACCATCAAGCACGCCGCGCCGGTCATGCACGACGGCGGCAGCATCGTCACCATGACCTCGCTCAACGCCACACAACCTGCGGCAGGAATGGCCGCCTACTGCGCGGCCAAGGCCGGCGTCGTCATGCTGACCAAGGTGGTCGCGATGGAGCTGGGCGAGCGTCGAATCCGCGTGAACGCGATCGCTCCCGGGCTGGTGGAGACCGCCGCCACGGGAGCCTTCTTCGCGATCCCCGGCCTCGTCGAGGAGTTCGAGGAGAACACCACGATCGGCCGCTTCGGGCAACCGGGCGACATCGCCGCCATGGCCTCGTTCCTGGTGGGCTCCGAGTCGACGTTTGTGAGCGGGTCGGTCCTGGCCGTCGATGGCGGGGCCTCGACGAAGCGCTACCCGAACCTCCCGGCGGCGATCGCACGGCTGGATGGTCCCAGCGAACCTGCTCGGTGACCGTTGCCGCGTGCGCGACACTGGAGGGCGCTGCCGGGCCGGTAGCACCGTGAAAGGAGACATCATGCCGGAGGAGTTCGAGGGCGATCTGGCGGGAGCCGTGTTCTGGGGCGCCGATCTCACCGGTGCACGCTTCCGTGACGTCAACCTGACCGATGCGAGCATCAGTCACGCCTGGCTGGTCAACGTCGAGATCGACGCGCTGGTCGACCACTTGGTCATCAACGGCGTCGACGTCACCGCCTATGTGAACGAACGCGACCCGTGGTACCCGCTGCGCGCGATGCTCACTCCCACGACACCGCAGGACATGGGCGCGACGTGGGCGGCCCTCGACGAGCGCTGGGCGACCACGATCGCCGGAGCGCTCGCGCTGCCGCCGGGTGCGCTGGACGAGTCCGTCGATGGAGAGTGGTCCTTCGTCCAGACGTTGCGTCACCTCGTGTTCGCGATGGACAAGTGGTTCACGGTGCCGGTGCTGGGAGAGGGCTTCTCGCCCATCGGGCTGCCCAACTCCGGCTCCGTCGACTTCCCCTGGCCCGGTCTCGACAACGACCTCCGGCCGACTGTCGCCGAGGCGCTCGCCGTGCGAGCGGAGCACGCTGCCGGCTTTCGCGAGTACCTGGAGTCGGTCGCGGCGGCCGACTTCACGCGACCCGTCGATGTGTCGGAGAACGGCGAGCACCCGCTGAAAGAGTGCATCTACACCGTCTTCGAGGAGGAGTTCTGGCACCTCCGCTATGCCCAGCGAGACCTCGCTGCTCTGGAAGCGATGCATGGAGGTTGAGTTCTCGGGCGAGCTGTGGTTCTGGAGGGGCCCCGCGCCCTGGTACTTCATCACCGTGCCGGACGCCGAGTGCCAGATCCTCAAGGACGAGTGGACGTTCGCGAGCTACGGCTGGGGCATGATCCCGGTGACGGCCCGGGTCCGCGACACCTCGTGGACGACGTCACTCTTCCCGAAGGACGCTCGTTACGTGCTCCCGGTGAAAGCCGCCGTCCGTGACGCGGAGCAACTGGACGAGGGCGACTCACCGCTCGTCCACATGACGATCCGGCTGTCATGAGCGGGGGCGGGCGCCGATCATGAGCGCGTGTCGGTGCGCGATCGGCGCCGCAGAGTGACTCGGCTCAGCGGGTACGGCGATCGACCGGCGGAGGTGGGGGTGGCTGATGTGAGGCCAGCACCTCGGCGACGGTGCGTTCGAGGTTGCCGGCGACGGCGCCGGGCTCGACGTGGACGAGGCCGCGTCGGATGCGACCGGCCAAGCTGCGTTCGAGGTAGGGCATGATCGTCTTCACGACCGGCCACCCGTCGTCGCGGGTGCCGAGCACGTGGTCGTGGGTGACGCGCACTCCTGCGAAGTGAACCAGGCCGGACTCGATGGTGACGCCGGGCCCGGCGAGGTCGAGCAGCAGCCAGGTGAGACCGTTGCGACCCGTCTGTTCAGCGCTGCGGGTGAGCGCCATCGCATGACTGGCACCGTCGTGGGTGCAGGTCTTGGTGCCGTTGACCGAGATGTACTTCCAGTCGAACTCGGCAGTGCACGCGGTGGACTGCGGGTCGTCGCTGCCCGGCTCGGTGAGCAGCACCGTCCACAGGTGACGGCCGGTCAAGAGCGCAGGGAGCACCT
>JBAVTH010000201.1:0-2586 GCA_049696035.1 Ilumatobacteraceae bacterium | reverse complement strand
ACGCGCGGGTGGTGCGCGCACCGGTTCCGCCCGGTCGGGCGGCTCGCGGGCCGACGGCTCGCGTTCGGCCAGCAATCGCGGTGTCACCGGCGCCCGTCAGTACGCATCGCGCGGTGCCGGTCGCACCGGCCGCATCGCCGCCCCTGGCGACGAGCGCAACAAGCCCGTCGACAAGCCCCTGGGTGGCGAGCAGGTGGAGGGTCGTCAGGCCGTGCGCGAGCTGCTGCTGGCCGGGAAGCGTCGGGTGCACGAGGTGTGGGTGTCGGCGGAGCTCGACGAGGAGGGCAACACCAACGAAGTGATCGGCGACATCATCGACATCGCCACCACCATGCGGGTCACGGTGACCAAGGTGGCTCGCAAGCGGCTCGACATGCAGGCCCGAAGCGAGGCGCCGCAGGGTGTGCTCGCCTACGCGGCACCGCTCCAGGAGACCGACCTGGCCACTCTGCTGGTGCGCAAGGGCACCAAGCAGCCGTTCCTCGTCGCCGTCGATGGCGTCACCGACCCGGGCAACCTGGGTGCGCTGCTGCGTTGCTGCGACGGCGCGGGCGTGCAGGGTGTGGTGCTGCCACGGCACCGGGCCGTGCATGTCACGCCCACGGTGGCCAAGGCTGCTGCCGGCGCCGTCGAGCACGTGCCGATGTCGATCGTCGGTGGCCTGCCGGCGGCCCTCGCCCGCATCAAGGAGGCCGGCATCTGGGTGGTGGGCCTCGACGATGCGGCCGATCGCACTCTGTTCGAGATCGGCGATCTCGCGGTCGACGGCATCTGCCTGGTGCTCGGCGCCGAGGGGGCCGGGCTGTCGCGCCTGGTGCGCGAGCGCTGCGACATGATCGTCAGCATCCCCATGGCCGGTCGGCTCAGCTCGCTCAACGTCAGCGCGGCTGCAGCCTTGGCCACCTTCGAGGTCGCCCGTCACCGGGCCAACTGATCCCGACGCCGGTGCCGTGGTGATCGAACCGTCCACCGTCGTGCGCAACAAGGCGCTCGTTGCGGGCGCCGGGCAGTGGTTGCGCGACCTGCCCGATCTGGTCGCGAGGTTGGCGGGCGAGTGGGGCCTCACCATCGGGCGGCGCTACGACGATGCCACCGAGGCGCTGGTGCTGGCTGTCGACCTGCTCGACGGCACTCCGGCCGTGCTCAAGTTGATGGTGCCGAGGTCGGGCGATGCCGCGGAGCACGAGATCACGGTGCTGCGCCTCGCCGACGGCGTCGGGTGCGTCCGCCTGCTGCGCGGCGATGCACCTCGCGGAGCGCTGCTCCTCGAGCGACTCGGGCCCTCGCTGCACGATCTCGGGCTGCCGCTGGCGCAGCGGCACGAGATCCTGTGCGCCACCGCCTCGGCACTGTGGCGGCCGGCGGCGGGCTACGGCCTGCCCACCGGCGCGGAGAAAGGGCGTTGGCTGGCGGAGCGCATCGCCTCGTCGTGGGTCGAGCTCGACCATCCGTGCTCGGAGCGGGCGATCGAGCAGGCGGTGGAGTGTGCGGTGCGCCGCGTCCGCGCCCACGACGACGAACGGTCCGTGCTGGTGCACGGCGACGTGCACGAGTGGAACGTGCTGCAGGCGGGCGACGGGTTCAAGCTGATCGACCCCGATGGCCTGCTGGCCGAGGCCGAGTACGACCTGGGCATCCTGATGCGCGAAGACCCCGACGACCTGCTCGCCGGCGGCTCGGTGGCCGCGCGCACGACCGCCCGTGCCCACTGGCTGGCCACCCGCTGCGGGCTCGATGCCGCGGCGATCTGGGAGTGGGGTGTGGTCGAGCGGGTGTCGACGGGCCTGCTGGCGACACGGATCGACCTGCAGCCGGTCGGCCGGCAGATGCTGGCGGTTGCCGACCAGCTCGCCACCGGCTGAGGCCTGGTATCGGGTCGAGCAGGTGGGCTGCATCCACGGTTGTGAGCCGGGTTCCGGGCGCCTTCTCGCGCATGGCGGACAACAGTCCGTTCAGCCCAGCGACAACATGTCCTGCGCGACGTGCAATGGAAGGTGCCGCTGACGCCGATTGACGTGTCGGGGCATCGCCTCTGCGACCACGGAGGCCCTGCGCCCCACGACCTAGGTGTGGTCGGTTGCTTCGCTGAGCTGTCTCTCAGCCACCGCCCGGTCGACTGCAGCGGCGATCAACGCCGCGTAGCCATCCCGCGCTGCAGCGGTGTCGAGATGCACGCCGTCGGGAGTCAGCCCGGTGATGGTTCCGTCTGCGACGGCCTGGTCCCAATCGGCGATGCGCACGTTCGTGTACCGCTCCGGAAGCGCTCGGATTATCGCGTTGTTGGCGTCCGCCCACGCCCTGCCGTGGACGGTGACGACGATCGCCGACCGGTCGGCGAGGCGGTCGATGATCGCCTCGAGCTCGCCGTCGCGGAGTGGCGCATTGGTACCGACGTGCAGCACCACCGTGTCCGGCAGGGTGCCGTGGTCGCGCAGGCGGTCGATCGAGAGGGCCACACCTTCGGTGCCGCGCCCTTCGACCGCGTCGACCTCGAAGCCCAGCTGCTGCAGGGCTTGGGTGGCACCGAGCATCACGGTTTCCCCGATGGCCAGCACGCCCGCACCCGACGAGCCGACCGTGGAGGTC
>JBAVTH010000200.1:0-2558 GCA_049696035.1 Ilumatobacteraceae bacterium | reverse complement strand
TGTGCGATCCGGCGCCCGAGCCGCCCTCAGCTCGCGCTCGTGTCCAGGTGGAGGTAGCGCCGCGTCAGGCGGGTGCTCGCAAGGCTGACAGCGACGCCCACACCCGCGATCAGGATCCAGACGTGTCGGAACCCGTCGATACCGCTACGCGCGCTGGTGAAGGCGATGACGAGCGCAATGCCGAAGGAACCTCCGAGGTAGCGCGTGGCCTGAACGACGGCGCTGCCGGAGCCGTACTGATCGGACGGGAGGGTGGCCGCTGCGGCGGACGAGAACTGGGGGAAGCACATCGCCACGCCGAGCGCAGAACACACGACCGCTGGCAAGTATTGAGTGAAGTACGAGGGCTCGGACCCGACGAGAGCGAGCAGGACGATCCCGCTGGCGCCATACACGAGCCCGCCGGGGATGAGCAGGGCACGTTGGCCGATGCGGCCGGCGAGTCGGCCGAAGCGTGGTGCGGTGAGCGCGACGATGGCGGGACCGAGGGCGATCGCCACACCGGCTCGCTCGATCGAGTAGTGCCACACGGTGGTGAGGAAGAGCACGTTGCTGAGAAACATCGCGTTGAATCCGACGGCGAAGACGAGCGCTGCGAGGTTGGCCCAGGTGAAGTTGCGGTTGTGGAACAGCTCGAGGCGCAACACCGGGTTGGGAATTCCACGGGCGCGGATCACGAATGCGACCATCAGCCCGATGCCGAGGGCGAATGCGCTGATCGTGCGCGTTCCGGTCCAACCCCACTCGTCGGTCTGGACGATGGCCAGGGTGAGGCTTGCCATGCCGAGGGCAAGTAAGCCCACGCTGAGTGGATCGGGCAAGCGACCGGCCGTGGCCTCACGGCTCTCGGACAGTACGCGACGACCGAGGAAGAAGCTGAAGATGCCGACTGGGAGGTTGATGAAGAACGCCCACCTCCACGACAGGTGTCCGACGAGGAGCGCCCCGAGTGGCGGCCCTGCGGCCCCGGCCGACGCGCTGATTGCACCCCAGATCGCGACCACCACGGGGATGCGGGAGGTATCGAAGGCGCGCAGCAGCAGGGCGAGCGACGAAGGGATCAGGAGTGCAGCACCGACCGCCTCGAGTGCTTCGGCTGCGATGAGGAGGCCGAGGCTGGGCGCGAGGCCGCATGCCATCGAGCCGATGGTGAACACGACGACGCCGATCAGGAAGACCCGCCGTCGACCGATGCGGTCGGCGAGCCTGCCGGCAGGGATGAGCATTGCGCCGAACACGAGCGTGTAGGCGTTCAGCACCCAGGACAGCGTGGATGGCGAAGTGGGGAACGATCGCCCGATCGCCTGGAAGGTGACGAAGCCGATCGTGGTGTCGAGAAACACGGCGAACACAGCGAGACCGGTGGAGAGCAGCACCAGTCGTTCGCGCCGACGTGTCGCTCGCTGTTGCGGGCCATCACCCAGCACAGTGGCCTGTTCTGTGTTCATAGGTTGAAGCTACTATTAGTGGTAGCTTGAAGCAACCAAGTAGGGCAAGGAGCCCGAGATGTCCACCCCTGTCCGATACGACCAGCAGTACTGCCCGATCGCCCGCGGTCTCGACGTGTTGGGTGACCGTTGGACGCTGCTCATCGCGCGTGAGCTCAGTGCCGGCCCACAGCGGTTCAGCGACCTCCGACGGCATCTGCCCGGCATCGCTGCCACGGTGCTGAGCGATCGTTTGAAGTCGATGACGGACGACGGACTCGTCGACGTCGTACCGAGCGATCCGCCCGGTCCTCGGAGCCGATACGCCCTGGGCCCGCTCGGCCGTCGAGCGCTTCCTGTCTTGTCGTCGCTGATGCGCTTCGGTATGCCACTGCTCGAACCGCCCACCGACACGACCGTCGTGCGGCCGTCGCTCACGATTCGCGGCGCCATCACCGCCTACCACGACCCGTTGGCGGCCGCCGGGGTCGACGAGCGTTACGAGATCCGGGTCGGGGGCGAGGCGTTCACGCTGGACGCTCGAGCTTCCGTGGTCGACGATGTCGATGAACCCGATCTCGTCGTCACCGCTTCGGCACGCGCATGGATCGACATCCGCCAACGCCGCGCCGGCTTCGACGACCTCGTCGGCAGCGGAGTCATCACCATCGAAGGTTCCCACGAGGCCCTCGTCCACTTCCGTGCGATCTTCCGGCTCGGCGATGAGGTGACGGTCGGCGCCGTCAGCTGACCTGCCGACAGAGGGCTGCGTCAGGTGTCGCCGGCCGTTCGGATGGCGGTTGGTGTGGTGATCCACGAGGCCAACAGGTCGAGCGCATCGTGTGATGGTGAGCCGGGTTCGGCGGTGTGTTCCACAGGGATCGACAGCGACGATCAAACGGCTGATTCGAAGCACGGCTGCGGCAAGGGAACCATTGAGTGCTCCGAAGCGATCTCTCGACCGTGCTTCGGAGAGAGGATGAATGCTTCCGGGGAAGTGCGCCGGCCGCGACGCCGCACCGCCCGGACCGTCAGCCGAGCACCACTCGCACTCGGTGCGTGACGCCGTCGTCGGCGAGCGGGATGTTCGCACCATCGCCGAGCAGCAACTGTCCGTCCAGCTCCACGGTC
>JBAVTH010000199.1:0-8439 GCA_049696035.1 Ilumatobacteraceae bacterium | reverse complement strand
GGGCTGGTTGTCGGCGCCACCTACCCGGCCGAACTGGCCGCCGTGCGAGCGATCGTGGGCGACTTGCCGCTGTTGGTGCCCGGCGTGGGCGCGCAGGGCGGTGACGTGCAGGCAACCGTCGCCGCTGGCCGCGACGCGCAGGGCTTCGGCATGGTCATCAACTCCTCGCGCGCCGTGCTGTACGCATCGCCCGATGCCGGCTTCGCCGAAGCCGCTCGCGCCGTGGCCGTCGCCACCCGCGACGAGATCCGCTCCCACGCCCCACGCTGACGCCGCAGCGCTCCGTCCAGTCCGTCGGGGCCGGCGACCGGTGCGACGGCGCTCGATGCGTGCGGGTCAGCCGGCGAGGGGGGTGACGCTGATGATGCCGGGCGCCGCGCGCAGGCGGGAGACCACATCGTCGGGCACTTCCATCGTCGGCGCGATGAGCATGACGGCGGTTCCCGGCGTGGCAGCACGACCCACGTCCATGTCGGCGATGTTGACGCCGGCGTCGCCCAACAACGTGCCGACGGTGCCGATGACGCCGGGGCGATCGTCGTTCTTCACCACGAGCATGTGCTCGGCCGGGGGGACGTCGAAGTGGTGGTCGTCGATCATCACGATGCGCTGCTCGCTGCGCCGCCCCACCAGGGTGCCCGAGATGGTGTGGCCGCCGCCGCGCAGGGTGACCAGGTTGACGAAGTCGGCACTGGTGGCACAGTGCGACTCGCGCAGCTCGATGCCCTTTTCCTTCGCCAACTGGGGCGCGTTGACGTAGGTCACCTGATCGTCGGTGATCGACGCGAAGAAGCCCTTCAAGGCGGCCAGGCTGAGGATGCGGGTGTCGTAGCCGGCGATGTCGCCCTCGGTGCACACCTCCAGCGACTCGGGCAGAGCGCCGACGAGCGAGGCGAACAGGCGACCCAGACCCTCCGCCAGCGGCAGGAACGGGCGCAGGGTCTCGTTGGCCTCGGCGGCGTCGACGTTGACGGCGAAGGGCACGAACTCGCCGGCAAGGGCCAGCTTCACCATGTCGGCGATCGTGTCGCCGGCCTTGTCCTGCGCCTCGCGGGTGCTGGCACCGAGGTGCGGGGTGACGACGATCGACGGCTGTTCGAACAGCGGCGACACCGTGGTGGGCTCGGTGACGAACACGTCGATCGCGGCCCCCGCGATGATGCCGTCGCGCACGCAGTCGGCCAAGGCCTGTTCGTCGACGATGCCACCGCGGGCGACGTTGATCACGCGCAGCGCCGGCTTGGCCTTCAGCAGCAGGTCGCGGTTGATGAGACCGGTGGTCTCCTTCGTCTTCGGCAGGTGGATGGTGAGGAAGTCGGCCTCGGCCACCGCCTGGTCGAGCGGCATCAGTTCGACGCCCATCTGACGAGCGCGATCGGCGGAGACGAACGGGTCATAGGCCACCAGGCGCATCCCGAAGGCCTTCGCCCGGTCGGCCACCAGCTTGCCGATGCGCCCGAGCCCGATGACCGCCAGCGTCTTGTCGGCCAGCTCGACCCCTTCCCAGCGGCTGCGTTCCCAGCGCCCGGCCACCAGCGCTGCGTGGGCCTGCGGCACGTTGCGCGCTTGGGCCAGCAGCAATGCCATCGTGTGCTCGGCAGCGGAGATGATGTTGCTCTGCGGCGCGTTGACCACCATCACGCCCCGCTTCGTGGCCTCGGGCACATCGACGTTGTCGAGCCCGATGCCGGCGCGACCGACGACAACGAGCTCGGCGCCGGCCTCCAAGACCTCGGCGGTGACCTGTGTCGCGCTGCGGATGATGAGCGCGTGGGCACCCTTCACGGCTTCCAGCAACTGCGACAGATCGAGCTGCACCACTACTTCGTGGCCGGCCGCGCGCAGCCGGTCAAGGCCACCTTCGGCGATCTCTTCGGTGACGAGGATGCGTGCCATCTATCCATCGTTACCGGCGCGCCGGGCCGATGGGAACCGGTTTGAACGTTCTGTTCACACAGGTGGACACACGTCACGTGCCCATCCCGCGGTTTCGTACACTCCGAGCGATGCATTCACGTCGCAACGAGATGGAGCAGTGGTTCATTCGTCGCGGCCTGCCCCACTTCATCGAACCGAACAGCACCGGCCCCGATGTGTGGAGCCGAGCCGCACCCGTGCTCCTGGTCGCGTACGTCGCGGGAGGCCTGCATGCGCTGGATCTGGCCAACTGGTCGTTGGGGCGCAACCTGGCGGCCGTCGCCGGGATCCTCGCCATCCTGATCGCCACCTGGGTGCTCACCAACCGCTTGCGCCACCGGCCTGCCCTCTCGCGACCGCGGGCCCTCGGCGCACCCGAGCTCGCCGCCTTCCTCGTCGGCCCGGCCATCCCTGCTGCCGTGTTCGAACAGTGGGGCGATGCCATGCAGGCCCTCGTCGAGGGAGCGGTCGTGCTGGCTGCCATCTACCTGGTCACCAGCTACGGCGCCATCCCGCTCATGGGGTGGGCGGCATCGCAGACGTTCTCCCAGCTCGGCTCCGCCGGCCGCATGCTCACCCGCGCCCTGCCGTTGCTGCTGCTGTTCACCACCTTCTTGTTCATCAACGCCGAGGTGTGGCAGGTGGCCGGCACGTTGGAGGGGCCGGTGTATGCGATCACGCTCGCACTGTTCTTCCTGTTGGGCAGTGCGTTCGTGCTGTCACGCATCCCCGAGTCGATTCGCTCCGTCCTCGACTTCGACGAGTGGTCGGAGGTCGGCCGCCTCGTGGTCGGGACGCCCGCCGAAGGTCTGCCGCTGCCCACTCACGGGGACCCGGACGAGGAGCCGCTCACGCGTCGCCAGCGAGTGAACATCGGCATGGTCAGCGTGTTCAGCCAGGCGATCCTGATCACCTTCGTCGCTGTCGTGCTCACCGCGTTCTTCACCCTGTTCGGCCTCCTCGCGATTCCGGAGGCGACCACCGCCTTCTGGACGCAGCTGAAGGATGTGAAGGTGTTCGCCCACTGGCACGTCGGCGGGCGAACCCTGGTGCTCAGTGAACCCTTGCTGCGCGTCGCCGGCTTCCTCGGCGCGTTCACCGGCATGTACTTCACGGTCGTGCTCGGAACCGACGCCACCTACCGCGGCGAGTTCGCCGAGGATGCCGGCCCACAGATCCGTCAGGCGCTGGCTGTGCGGCTCGCCTACCGCCACGCCGCTCGGAGCGAGTAAGTTCCCGCCGTCACCAGTTCAACGTACGTTGCTTTCGAGGAGCCACCCGACATGACCCACCCCTTCCTTTCCGACGAATGGATGGCCGCCGCCAAGGCCATCCGCGAGAAGTACGCCGACCAGGCCGCCAAGGTGACCACCAGCATTCGCATGAACCAGGTCATCACCGACGTGCCGTTCGGCGACGGCACCGTCAACTTGTTCATGGACACATCGTCGGGCGATGTCGTCATGGAAGCCGGCGCGCTCGACGCTCCCGACCTCACCATGACCACCGACTGGGACACGGCCCGCAAGATCTTCGTCGAGCAGGATCAGGCAGCCGGCATGCAGGCCTTCATGTCCGGCAAGATCAAGGTGCAGGGCGACATGATGAAGATGATGGCCATGCAGACCTCGATGCCCAACGACGACATCGCCAAGCAGATCGCGACGGAGATCAAGGACATCACGGCCTGATCTGCCGGCCGCACACGATCCCGGCCTGAACACCGTGCAGCGCAGCCGGCCCGTCGAACTGGTGCTCACCGCGCCACAGGCACGCCGTCTCGCGTTGTCGGCCCAACTCCTGGCTGCGCCACGGCCCACCGATCTGGTGGACACCGTGGCGCAGCTCGGTTTCCTGAAGATCGACCCGACCGCGGCCATCGCCCCCAGCGCGGATCTCGTCGCGTGGAGTCGGCTGGGCAACGTCTACCGGCCCGAAGCGCTGCGCCACGCGCTCGACGCCGAGCGTTCGCTGTTCGAGTACAACGCGGTGATCTACCCGATGACCGATCTGCCGCTGTACGTCTCGGCAGCCGACGGGTGGTCGCCGGCGGATTCGCGTTGGTCGCCGCGGGCGCGAGCATGGGTCACCGCGAACGAGTCGTTCCACCGCTACGTGCTCGCCGAGCTGGACCGAACGGGGCCGATCACCGCCGGCGAACTCGACGACCTCGCCACCGTGCCGTGGCAGTCGACCGGCTGGACGAACGCTCGCAACGTCACCCAGATGCTCGAGTTCCTCGCGGCGATGGGCGAGGTCGCCGTGGCAGGCCGTGAAGGGCCTCAACGGCTGTGGGATCTTGCCGAGCGGGTCTACCCATCGCACCCGCGCCTCGCGGCGCACGAAGTCGCCCAGCGGCGCGCCCACCAGCGGTTGCGAGCGCTCGGCATCGCTCGACCGAAGGCGGTCGGTGATGTCGGCGTTCCCGCCACCGTCGACGGCGTCAGCGGCGTCTGGCGCGTCGACCCGGCCCAGCTGGAGAGGCCGTTCGAGGGTCGCACCGCGCTGGTGTCGCCGTTCGACCGATTCGTCACCGACCGGGCTCGCCTGCTCGACCTGTTCGGGTTCGAGTACATCCTGGAGATGTACAAACCGGCGAACGATCGTCGCTGGGGCTACTTCGCACTGCCCGCCGTCGTCGACGATCAACTGGTCGGAAAGGTCGATGCGAAGGCCGACCGGCAGCGCGGCGAACTGCGGCTGCACGCCATCCACCTGGAGGCCCATGCCACTCGCGACGACCTGGACGAGGTGGAGGCGGAGTGCGAGGCCCTTGCCGACTGGCTCGGTCTGCACCTCACCGACCAGCGCTAGCCGACCCGCGCCTCACACGATGCGCGGCGTGCTGCGCACGAACGTCGCGGTGAGGCATCCGAGGCCGGCAACGGCCGCACCGATGAGGAAGGCAGCGTGGAACGAGCCGAGATGCGCTGGGTCCGCGGCGACGCTGACGGTGGCCAGGACGGCGCTGCCCATGACCGCACCCAACTGGGTCATCAGTTGCTGCATCGCGCCGGCCACACCGAGGTCGGCCTCGTCGACGGCGTTGGCCATCAACGAGGTGAGAGCCGGCGAAGCGATGCCCAACCCGATGCCGGAGAACGCCGTGGCGGCGACGATGAAGATGTACGACGAATCCATTCCCACCGTCGCCCACAGCAGCATCGACAGCACGACACCCAGCGCTCCGACAACTCCCGCAACCCGCTCACCCACGCGCAACGTGACCAGTGCGGCGAGCGGGGCGATCAGCGAGAACGCCAACGGACGCGAGATGACCAAGTAGCCCTTGGTGGCATCCCCCAGCCCGAGGCCGCGCTCTCCCAGTACCTGCGGGATGAGGATGAAACCGCCCATGTAGGCGAAGTTGGTGAGCATCTGGCTCAGCACAGGGAACGCGAAGTTGCGGGTGCGGAACCACTGCAACACCACCAGCGGTGCTGCAGTGCGCTGTTCGATCGTCACGAATGCGCGCAACGCAGCCAGCGCGAGCGCGAAGCAGAAAAGCGTCGGTACCGACGTCCAGCCCCACGAGCGCCCCTGGCTGATGCCGGCGAGCAGGGACGAGGCGCCGAGGCCGAGCGTCAGCGAGCCCCACACGTCGAAACGGACGCCCACCAGCCGGTCGGTCGGTGGCAGCAGCCACAGCGCACACACGAAACCCACGAAGCACATCGGCGCCTGCACCGCGAAGATCGCTCGCCAGCCGACGGCCTCCACCAGCGGCCCACCCACCACCACTCCGATCACCGGCGCTCCGGCCGTCACGAAGCTCCAGTAGCTGAGCGGCTTCACTCGCTCGCCGGCTTCGAACATGCGATTGATGTATGCCATCGCCGACGGGCCGCAGGCCGAGCCGGCAGTGGCGGACAGCGTGCGGAACAGGATCAGCGTGGGCGCGTTCCAGGCCACCGCGGACGCCACTGCGAAGACACCGGCGAAGAAGAGGCCGGCCACGAAGACCCGCTTGTGGCCCCACAGGTCGCCGGCTTTCCCGAACGCAGGGCCGACCACGCCGAACGCGAGCATCGGGCCGGTGATCGCCCACGTCAACATGGTGGGCGTGGTGTGCACCTCGCCGGCGATCCGATCGAGCGACACCACCAGCAGCGTGATCGTGAAACCGGTGGTGAACAGGCCACCGAGCACCACCCACAGCACCGCCCAGCGATGAGGGATGCCCACCTTGGCCGCCAGGCGGCGGCGCAGCAGGATCGGCCACGGGATGACACCGAGCTCGTCGACCCCACCACTGTCGAGGGAGAGCGTCGGGTCCGAGCGCTCATGGACGTTCTCTCGATGTGGAAGTCGCAACCTCACGAACGGGTGAGCGGCGCCAATGCATCGGCCAGCTCGGTCACCGTCCACTTCGAGTCGCGCTCGACACCGGCGCCTCGCTGCCAGCTCTCCACCAGCGTGACGCTGCCGCCCTGCACCAGGAAGGTCTCGCCGGTGAAGGCGCAGTCGGCCGTCGCCAAGTAGGCAACGAGCGGTGAGATGTTGGCAGGGTCCCAGGGATCGAAGGAGCCTTCCCGGGGCTTCATGATGTTCTCCAGCCCTGGCGTCGCCAGCGTGAGCCGGGTGCGCGCACCGGGGGCGATCGTGTTGCTCTTGACGCCGTACCGCACGAGCTCCTTGGCGATGATCTGACTGAACGTCGCGATGCCGGTCTTGGCCGCGCCGTAGTTCGCCTGGCCGGGGTTGGCGAAGAGGCCCGATGTGCTGGAGGTGTGCACCAGGTTGCGCGGCTTGGAGATGCCGGCCTTGTGCTGCTCGCGCCAGTATGCGGCAGCCCACCGCGTGGGCGCGAAGTGCCCCTTGAGATGCACGGCGATGACGGCGTCCCACTCCTGCTCGGTCATGTTCACCAGCACGCGGTCGCGCAGGATGCCGGCGTTGTTGACGAGGATGTCGAGATCTCCGAAGGTCTCGATCGCCTGGTTGATCATCCGCTGAGCGCCTTCCCAGCTGGCGACGTCGTCACCGTTCACCACGGCCTCGCCCCCCGACGCCTTGATCTCCTCCACCACCTGCTGCGCCGGCGAGAGGTCGGCACCGGTGCCATCGTTGGCACCGCCGAGATCGTTGACGACCACCTTCGCGCCTTCAGCAGCGAAGTAGAGCGCGTGCTCGCGACCGATGCCCCGGCCGGCACCGGTGATGATCGCGACGCGTCCGTCGAGAGAACCCATGACGTGAACCTCCTGAGATGCTGTGCACCGGCTGCGAACGGCGGCTCATCGTCGCTGTTCACCGTGGCGTTGTCGCACGTTAGTGACGACGGCCGGGCCACGGAGAACCCGGACACGGCCGAAGGGGCGGGCGCGGCCCGCTCAGCCGCCGGGAACCGTGGTGGACGCGACGACCGGAGTGGGCGCGAACGTCAGATCGATAGCGGTGCCGCGAAGGAACTGCTGTCCATCGACGATCGTCGAGCCGTTGGCAGTCGCGCTCAGGAAGGGCTGGGTGGTGTCCCCCGTGATCGTCCCGGTGGCCAGGCCCGCAGCCTGCAACGCGGCGACGATGCCGTTGTAGTCGAGCCCGGCGAGCGACGGCATGGCCACCAGATCGGGCCCCTTCGACAGCGCCACGGTGACGGTGGCGCCACGGGCGATGGTGGAGCCGGGTGGCACGTCCTGACGGATCACTGCCCCGACGGCCACCGTGCTGCTGAACTCGTCGGGCACCTGGGCGATGACCAGGCCCAGCGCCTGCACCGCCGCGGTTGCGTCGGCGAAGGGCAGGTTGGCGAGGTCGGGGACCGTGCGCGGCGCCGGACCGGCGGAGGCGACGACTTGGACGGTGGTGCCCTTGGTGACCGTGGCACCGGCGGCGAGCGTGGGGGCGGCGGGCACCGTCCAGGAGACGATGAGCCCCGGCGCGACGACCTCGTCGTAGACGGGGTCGGCCTCGATGAGCACGAGACCGAGCTCGGTGAGGGTGGCGGTGGCGTCGGCCACGGTGACGCCGGCGAGCTCGGGCAGTGCACGCGGCGCCGGACCGGTGCTGACGACGAGCGTGATCGTCGTGCCGTTCTCGAGCTCGGTACCGGCGGACGGCTCGGTGCGGATCACGACTCCGGCCTCTACCGTCTCGCTGGCCTCCTCGGTGATGGTGGCCTTGAACGGACCGATCTGGTTGAGCGCGGCGCCTTGCCGCATGCCGGCCAGCTCGGGCACCGTCGAGGACTCGGGGCGGGTGTTGTACCAGGCGAGGACGCCGCCGCCGACCGCCAGCAGCAGCAGCAAGGCGATGAACCACCGGCGACCACCTCCGACCGTGGGCGGGTGCTCAGGGAACTCGTCGGCAGGATCGAACTCGTCGTCGTTCTCGATGTCGGCCGACGACGCGGGCTGCTCGCTCGTCGAGCCGGCAGGCACCACGGGTGTCGCGATCGTGGCGGCCTCGGCCATCGGCACCTGCGCTGCAGGGGCCACCGGCTGAGGCGGCGGCTGCACGGTCGACACGACAGCTGCGGCGGTGGGCGGCGGCAAGGTCGAGGCGATGGCCGGAGTTGTGGCC
>JBAVTH010000198.1:0-26158 GCA_049696035.1 Ilumatobacteraceae bacterium | reverse complement strand
GTGGCCACCAGCTCGCCCAGCTCCAGCCGCGTGGAGGCCGGCAGGCGGCCCACACCGTCCACCTTCGCCAGGTCGAGCAGCTCACCGGCGAGCCTCTGCAACCGAGTGAGATCCACCATCACCTCTCGTGCTGTTGCCGGCCAGTCGGCGCCGTCCGGATAGGCGAGGCCGACCTCCAACTGAGTGCGTGCCGATGCCAGCGGGCTGCGCAGCTCGTGCGACGCGTCGGCGAGGAACCGGCGCCGAGTGGCGGTCGTCTCGTCGATCCGCTGCAGCAGGCCGTTCATGGTGGCGGCCAACCGATCGAGCTCCGCTGCCCGGGCGTGAGCCGAGATGCGCTGTTCCGGGCGGTTGCCGGGGATGGCGGCCACCTCACGTCGCATTCGTTCGACCGGTGACAAGGAGCGGCCCACCACCAGCCAGGTGCCGACGGCGCTCAGCAGTGTGAGCAGCGGCAACCCGACCCAGAGGCCGGCGGCAAGGGCATCGACGGACTTCTCGGCCGCACGCAGGGAGGAGGCCGCGTAGACGGTCAGAGGCCCCGCCGCGGTGTCGACCGTGCGCGCCACGACGCGGTAGTGGGTGCTGCCGCTGCCACCGACGACCGGGCCAGGCACCGTGCGCGCCACCTGCGTGCCCACCGTGGGCGCGGGGAAGACGTCGAGCCGCACGGTGGCCGCCAGCCCGGGTGACACCGCCACCACGACGCGCTGGTCGGTGATCACCTGCACCTGACCGGTGTCCACACCGGTGGCGGTCAGGGTGGGCGAGAGCTGCCCGTGCTGGGCCAGTTCGGCCACGAATGCCACTTGCCGGCTCAGCTGCTGGTCGGCATCGTCGAGCAACGTCGACCGCAACCACCGAGTCACCAGCAGGGCGGTGGCGATCAAGGTGGCCGCCACCACCACCGTCGCGACCGCCGTGACGCGCAACCGCAACGACGTGGTGCGCCGGCGAGTCACCCGCCGGCCGCCAGGCGGTAGCCGGCGCCGCGCACCGTCTCGATGGTGTCGGCCCCCAGTTTGCGGCGCAGCGCATGCACGTGCACCTCCACCACGTTGTCGGGCCCGTCGAAGGCGTCGTCCCACACGTTGTCGAGGATGTCGCGCTTCGACACCACCTCGCCCGCGTGGCGCGCGAGGCACTCGAGGATGGCGAACTCTCTCATGGTGAGCGCCACATCCTGACCGTCCACGGCGCACCGGTGGGCGGCCGGGTGCAGCGTCATCCGCCCCACGGTCACCTCGTTGGTGCTGCGTCCGCTCGCTCGACGGATCAGCGCACGGAGCCGCGCGACGAGCACGACGTACGAGAACGGCTTCGACAGGAAGTCGTCGGCGCCGGTGTCGAGCGCCTCTGCCTCGTCGAACTCGCCGTCCTTGGCAGTGAGCATCAGGATCGGTGCGTCGACGCCTCGGCGGCGCAACTCGGCGCACACCCGGAACCCGTTCATGCCGGGCAGCATGATGTCGAGCACGATCGCGTCGTAGCGCTGCTCGGTGGCCGCCCACAACCCGTCCGTGCCGGTGTGAGCGACGTCGACGACGAAACCTTCGGCCTGCAAGCCTCGCTGGACGGCG
Source organism: Ilumatobacteraceae bacterium (assembly GCA_049696035.1). GTDB lineage: Bacteria > Actinomycetota > Acidimicrobiia > Acidimicrobiales > Ilumatobacteraceae > UBA668. The sequence continues at coordinate 24,578 of JBAVTH010000198.1, read as the reverse complement.
GCCGCCAGACGTACCTCGTCATCCACCACCAGCACTCGCATCGGGTGCATTGTCGCACCGTTCGTGCCCAGCCGCGACTGCAGCTGAAGACGCCTTCAGCCGCCTTCAGCCGACCCTCAGGCATCATCGGGCATGATCTTCCCCATGACGCTGCCCGTCGAAGATCCCCCGCAGTACAGGCCTCCGTCGCCGCTCCCGCCTCCTCCTCCCTCCACGCACCGGCCTTCCCGACCAGGCCGGTTGGTGGGAGCGGCGGCGGCTTGTGCCGTCCTGTCGGCCGGCGTCGCCTTTGCGACGGTGAAGCTCACCGAGGGTGACGGCACGCAGGTCTCCTACGTCGCCACCGGCGCCGGCTCCGGCAACAGTGCCTCCGCCGCCAACACCGATCTCCACCAGCTCCTGGCCAAAGCCGAGCCGGCGGTGGCGGCCATCGAAGTGGCGTCGGGGAGCGGCACCGATGTCACCCCCGTCGCGGCCGGCTCGGGAGTGGTCATCTCTGCCGACGGCTTGATGCTGACCAATGCACACGTCGTGCAGGTCACCGACCAGCTGGGCAACGAACTGCCCGACCCGGTGTTCACCGTCAAGATGTTCGACGGTACGGTGCGGGCTGCCAAGGTGCTCGGCGCATCGGCCGACTACGACGTGGCACTGCTGCAACTCGACGACACCACGAACCTGCACCCTCTGGTGCTGGCCGACACCTCCACACTCAGGGTCGGCGACGACGTCGTCGCCATCGGGAACGCTCTCGATCTCGGCGACGCGCCGACGGTCACCACCGGCATCGTCTCCGCCCTCGACCGCACCCTGCAGGAGTCCTCCTCGACCTCCCTGCACGGATTGATCCAAACCGACGCAGCGATCAACCACGGCAACTCCGGCGGCGCGCTGGTGAACATGAACGGCGAGCTGATCGGCATCAACTCCGCCGGCATCCCCGATGCGCAGAACGTGGGCTTCGCGATCTCCGTCGACACCATCAAGCCGTTGCTCGACGACCTCAAGCTCGGCAAGACGGTGCAGGCCTCACCCATCGGCTACATCGGCGTGACGGTCGCCGAGACACCGTTCGGCGTCACGGTCACGACGGTGCAGGACGGAACACCGGCGGCCAAGGTCGGCATCAAGGCGGGCGACATCATCACCACCGTCGCCGGCTCCACGGTGGCAACGGGCAATCAGCTGTCCACGGTCCTGCGAGGTACCACTCCCGGCTCCACGGTCACCGTGCTCGTCGAGCGCGACGGCAAGTCGATCTCCTTCGACGTGACCCTGGCAGCTCGTCCGACGAACTAGCGCCGCGTGCGGATCGGCCGACCCGCGGCCCTCGCCGATGAGTCGGCGCGGCTGCCACGGCCCTCAGCGGCGGGGTTCCACCGGGGCGTCGCTGCGTTCGAAGGCAGCCGCCACGTCGCCGAAGGTGAGTGGCGGCTCGTTCACGGCAGACGCGCCGACGGCGATCGGCTCGACGCGGCGGTAGCTGTTCTCCTGGACCGCAGCGGTGACGAATCGCTTGAAGAACATGTAGATCACGATGACCCACAGGAAGATGCCACCGCCCACCTTCATGATCAGCCCGGCGATCTGCTGGTCGTTGATGGCGTCGATGCCCCACACCCGGACCGGCTGGTTGCCGTAGTGCTGGTACACCGGCTTCTCCGCCAGCGCCAGCCACGCCGCCGGCACGGTGGGCACGACACCTTGCAGGAAGAGGTAGATCATCTTGCCGCCCGACTTCATCTGCAGCTCGCGCAACGGGCCGACCACCGGGGTCCACATCAGGACCGCGGTGAGCACCACACCCAGGTGAAGGCCGAAGTGCAACGGGCCGTTGACCGTCGCCGTGTTCACGACACCCGGCACGTGCAGCACCATCACCATCAGGTTGAAGATCACGCCCGCCACGACAGGCTTCGAGAAGAAGCGCACGACCCGGTAGGCGAGGCCCTCGCCCACCAGCACCCGCAGCAACCACTCGGGCGTGGCCAACAGCACCAGTGGGGGGATGAAGTAGCTGAGGATCATGTGCTGGAACATGTGCACGCTGTAGAGGTAGTCCTCTCCGATCTGGTGGATCGGCCACGTGCTGGCCACGAACAGGAGCGCCATCGAGCCCACGAAGCACCACAGGTTGCGGCGGCTGATCACCCGTTCGCCAGGCGCCACTGCACTCGGGCCGATGACGCGCACCATGTAGATGTATGCACCGACCAGGAAGCCCACCAGCACGTAGACCTCGATGTTCATCTGGAAGCGCCACGGGTCCGCGTACGGAGCGGCGGCGAGCATCAGATCACCGCGCGAAGAACTGGAAGGTCGCGAGGAAGACGCAGTACACGAGCACGGCCAGGCCGAGCCCGATGTAGAACATCGCGCTGAACAACTTGTTGTCGAACTTCAGGTGCATGAAGATCAGGATGATCATGAAGAACTTGATGGTCATCAGGATCAGCAGCAGTGGAGTGGCGAACGCACCGAAGTCGAGCCAGAACGTGGAGGTCTCGAGCGCGGTGAAGAGCGCGAGGATCAGGGCGACCTTGATGAAGTACTGATCGGTGGGGATGTGCGGCTCGTGCTCGGCGTGGCCGATGTGATCGTGTTCGACGGGTTCGGTGACTGCGCTCATGGGACGTACCTCAGGCCGGGATCAGGTAGACGAGAGTGAAGATGATCACCCAGACGACATCGACGAAGTGCCAGTAGAGGCCGACCATCTCGACGACTTCGGCCTTGTCGCCCGAGACCTTGTTCTTCGAGATGATGGCTGCCAGCGCGATCAGCATGACGACGCCGAGCGTCACGTGCACACCGTGGAAGCCGGTGAGCGTGTAGAAGCTCGACGAGAACAGGCTGGACGTGAAACCCAGGCCCTCGTGGTAGAACGCGGTGAACTCGTACACCTGGCCGCCGACGAACAGAGCGCCGAGCAGGGCGGTGACCATCAGCCACAGCTTCGTGTTGCCGTCGTCCTTGCGCTTTGCCGAGTTGACGGCGAGCACCATCGTGAGCGAGCTCATCAGCAGGATGAAGCTGCTCACCGAGGTGAGCGGGATGTCGAAGATCTGCGCCGGGCCCGGATCGCTGCCGCGACGGCCGCGGTACAGCATGTAGGTGCTGATCAGGCCACCGAACAGCAGGCACTCGCTGCCCAGGAACAGCCACATCGCCAGCTTGTTGTTGCTGAGCCCGGTACTGGTGACGTGTGCACCCCCGTGGCCGTGATCGTCGCCGTGCCCGTCGTGGCCCGGCTCGACATGGGCGGGAGCGCCCTCGTGAACGGTGATGTCAGCCAATTGACGCCAGCTCCTTGCTCGGACCGCCGTCTGAGGGCTGGTCGTAGTCACTTTCGTCGGCCACCGACGGCTCGAGCACCCAACCGAAGATGCCGAGGATCATGATGCCGAGGCCGACCACCGACAACATCAGGTTGAAGATCACGCCGTAGGCGATCACCGGCAGGCTGAAGGCCAGCACGATGGGCCAGTACGACGGCGACGGCAGGTGGATGTGCTGATCGGCGGCAGCCTCCTGCTCGGCGAGCAGCTCCTCGGCGGTCTTCACCTTCACCAGCCGAGGGCCGGCATCGGTGTCGACCTCTTCGTACTTGCGGTGGAAGTACTCGTCGAGCGCGTGCACCGTGGGGATCACGTCGAAGTTGTGCTCCTTGGGCGGGCTGGCCGTGATCCACTCGAGCGTGCGGGCATCCCACGGATCGAGGGGAGCCTTGGCGCCCTTCTTGGTCGTGATCGCGACGTTGATCACGAAGATCAACACACCGAGGGCGATCGTGAACGAGCCGACCGTCGCCACCTGGTTCCAGAAGCCGAGGTTGAAGAGCCCCTCGCCGGTGAGCTTCTCCGGCCACACCACCATGCGGCGCGGCTGGCCCTGCATCCCAAGGATGTGCATGGGAGCAAAGGTGAGGTTGACACCGAAGAACATCAGCCAGAAGTTCCACTTGCCGAGACGCTCGCTCAGCATCTTGCCGAACATCTTCGGCCACCAGTAGTAGAAACCGGCGAACAGACCCATCACGGCGCCACCGACGATGACGTAGTGGAAGTGAGCGACGATGTGGTACGTGTCGGTCTGCTGCGTGTCGGCCGGGGCCGAGGCGTGGGTGACGCCCGACAGACCGCCGATGGTGAACAGCACGATCACGCCGATGGCGAAGTTCATCGCGGTGGTGAACCACAACTTGCCACCCCACAGGGTGAGCGTCCAGTTGCAGATCTTCACGCCCGTCGGGATCGCGATGAGCATCGTGGCTGCGGAGAACACCGCCACGCTCACTGGGCCCAGGCCGCTGGCGAACATGTGGTGGGCCCACACGCCCCAGCCGACGAAACCGATGGCCGCGCCGGAGAAGACCACGAACTTGTAGCCGAACAGCGGCTTGCGAGCGAACGTGGGCAGCACCTCGGAGATGATGCCGAAGCTGGGCAGGATGATGATGTACACCTCGGGGTGCCCGAAGATCCAGAACAGGTGCTGCCACAGCAGCGGATCGGCACCCTTGTCGACATCGAAGAACGCGGCACCGAAGTTGCGCTGGAAGCTGAGCAGGAACAGCGCCACGGTGATGACCGGCATCGCGAACAGCAGCAGCATCTGCACCACCAGCTGCATCCAGGTGAACACCGGCATGCGCATCAGCGACATGCCCGGCGCCCGCATGTTGATGATGGTGACGATCAGGTTGATGGCGCCCACCAGTGAGGCGATGCCGGTGATCTGCAGGCCGAGCACCCAGAAGTCGATGCCGTGGCTGGGCGAGAACAGCGGGCTGGAGTTGGGCGAGTACATGAACCAGCCACCGTCGGCGGCGCCGCCGAGGAACCATGAGCTGTTGAGGAACAGGCCGCCGAACAGGAACAGCCAGAAGCCGACCGCATTGATGCGGGGGAACGCAACGTCGCGGGCGCCGATCTGCAACGGCAGGAAGTAGTTGGCGAAGGCTGCGGCCATCGGCATCACGAAGAGGAACACCATGGTGGTGGCGTGCATCGTGAACATCTGGTTGTAGAGGTCGGCGCTGAGCACGGTGTTGTCGGGTGCCGCCAGCTGGAGGCGGATCAGCAGCGCTTCCAGGCCGCCCACCAGGAAGAAGAACATCGCGACGACGCCGTACATGATGCCGAGCTTCTTGTGGTCGACCGTGAACACCCACGACTTCCAGCCGGTGGTGCTGACAGGCCGCTTGAACACGCCCAGCGAGCTGGACGGGGTGGCCAGCGCCGGTGTGCCGGCTGCGGCACCCCCGACGAAGGTGGGAACAGTGGAGGGTCGTTCGATGATGGCCATCTCGTTGGCTCCCTTTACTTCCGCTCGAGCAGGTAGGCGATGAGCTCGTCGATCTGAGCCTCGGTGAGGTTCAGGTTCGGCATGCCTCGGGTCTTGCCGCCGGTTGCCGCCAACTTGGCGGGATCGGCGTACATCGGCTTCATGGCCGGCGCGTTGCGCAGCCACGTGCGCAAGTTGGCCTCGTTGAAGCACTCGGGTGTGACGCCCTGCAGGTACATCGCACCGAACTCGTCGGGCGGCGCGTTCCACAGCTTGTCGCGGCACTCGTCACTGATCAGGTCGAACGTCCAGCCGGCGAACGCCGTGCGAGTCATCAGGTTGGTGAGGTTGGGCGCCGCGCCGGAGACCACGTACAGGTCGGGCTCGGCGAGGACCGGCTTGCCGTCGGCAGTGGCAAGCCCGTTCACCTGATGGCACTTGCTGCACTGGGCAGAGAACGTGGCTTCGCCGGTGGCGGCCAGCGTGCCGGCCTCCGGGGCGACGTAGTCGGCAGTCTGGTTGTCGACCCAGGTCTGGAAGTCGGCGGTGTTCAGCGCCACCGCCGCCTGCCGCATTCGTGCGTGGCTGAGGCCGCAGAACTCGGTGCACTGGCCGGTGTAGATGCCGGGCTGATCGGCTTGCATGCGCAGCGTGTGCAGGCGGCCGGGCACCGCGTCGCGCTTGCCGTTGAGGCGTGGGATCCAGAAGCTGTGGATGACATCGCGGCTGGTGATGCGCAGCAACACGTTCGTATCGGCCGGGAAGACCAGCTCGCCACTGGTGACGATGGACTTGGTGATCTCGACACCGCCACAGGTGCTGCCCTGCACGTAGTCGTACTCCCACCACCACTGCTGGCCGGTGACGTTGATGACGCAGTCGTTGTCCTTCTTGTCGAGCTTGAACACCTGGGCCACGCTGGGCACGGCGACGACGGCGAGGATGATGGCCGGCAGGATGGTGAGCAGGATCTCCAGCTTCGGGTTGCCGTGCGACTGCTCGGGGATGTCCTGGCCGCGGTCCTTGAACTTCAAGACCGCGTAGAGGACCGCGGCGAACACGATGAGGCCCACCACTCCCGAGATGTAGAACAGCTCACGCTGCAGGCCATCGATCTCGCGAGCGTTGGAACCCGCCGGCTGGAACGTGTCTTGCGGTGCGTTCTTGGCACAGCCTGCCAACACCGCGCCGACGCCGACGACGAGCGCCAGGTGACGGCGGCGCACTGAACGACCACCGCCGAAACGGCCTTCGCGGGTACTCACGATTTCCTCACTCTGTTCCATGTCAGGGCACCACGATCTGGATCTCTTGGCCGGGCAGGCCGGGAACCAACAGCACGAACGGAGTGGTGCTGGCCGCTTCGGTCTTGGGGATCTTGAAGTCGAGGAACGCTTCCTTGCCGGGGTTCACCGCCTGCGTGCACATCACGACCTCACCCGCCGTGCCGAAGGTGCCGAGGCGAGCGGTGAGCCGCTGCGGCGACTTCGAATCATTGTGGAACATGATGCGCACGGCCGCACTACGGGGCACGGTGATCTCGCTGAACGCCTGATCGGGAATGCCGTTCACCCGCGCGATCACGATGTCGTTGGACTGCAGGAAGATGTTGGCGAGCAGGCTGCTCTTCGCCGACACGTCCTGGGCGGCATGGCCGTCGATCTCGCTCTCCGAACCACCCTCCAGGCACAGCGCAGAGCCGGCCGTGGTGGGGTGCTCCTCGATCGGGCGCTGCCCCTTCACCGCCGAGGCGACACCGACACCGAGCAGGGCCACGGCGCTGATCGTGCACAGCCCGGCGACGGTGCCCTTGCCCACGCCACGCCGACTGGCGAAGAGGAAGCCACCACCCAGGATGAGGGCGCCGACGACGATGAAGATCCAGCGGCCGGCGTCCTTGTTGACGTGGAGCATGACGCGTGAGAACGCGTAGACGACTCCGCCGAGGCCGATGGCGCCGACGATCGGGAACTCGAGCGGGTTCAGCAGGCGCCGACGCACATCCGCGTTGTACGAGTGCGAGCCGCTGGCGCGTTCGCTCCACCCGAGCACCATCCACTCGATGGCGGCGGCGAGCACCACGACCACGGCGACCTTGAACACGACGGGCTTGCTGACCGCACCGACGATGAGGCCGGCGGCGCCGACGGCGGCGACGAGCGGCCAGCCGCTGGCCGTGACCGGCGGCTGCGCGGCGGCGGAGGTGTACTCCACCCCCTGCTCCATGCTGGGCACGTTGCCGTCATGGATGAAGTAGTTGATGCCGGCGAGGAAGGCGAACACAACGGCCAGCGAGAGCAGGCCGACGGTACCCATGACGCCGGTGGGACCGCCGTTGGAGAGGGCGAAGACGATGGAGGCGACGATCGACAACGCGGTCGCCCCGAAGAACAGCTTTGAACCTGTGGTGAACATGGGCTCCTCCGCTTACTTCGTCACGTAGACCACGAACCAGAGCATCGTGAACCCGACGCTCAGGACATACCAATACAACGCATGCGCCGACACGACCTCGCGGTCGGTGGTGCGGCCACCCAGGTAGCGGAACGCCGTGAAGGCGGTGAACACGACACCGATGATCGCCAGCGCCACCATCACGCCGGTGAGCGTGTAGAACATCGCGTTGTACGTGCCGCCGTCGGCCGGCAACTTCATCTGCGAGTAGATGTACGCCTGGGCGTTGATGAAGGCCAGGCCCATCAGGCCCACCAGCCCGAGCGCCACACCGGTGTGCACCTTGTCGTTGCGCTTGGCGGAGTACACCGCCCACTGGGCGAAGATGCACAACGGGATGAGCGCCAGCAGCATCACGTTGGCGGCCACCATCGGCACCTTGGCACCCTCTGGGACCCAGCGGCCGGCCGCGCCGTTGACTGCCTCGTCGCGGAAGCGGAGCCACAGGGCGAGCATGCCGCCGAGCAGTGAGGCACCGGCGGCCGAGGCCACGGCGGTGCCGACGAAGACCTGTCGGCGAGGTGCCGGTGCAGGAGCCGTAGGGAGTGCCATCATCACGCGTCGCTCCGGTTCGAGGGCTTGAGATCGAGGAGGGGTTCGGCCGAGCGCACGATGTGCACGGCGGCGAAGTTGTCGGCAGGTGCCGGCGAAGTGGTGGCCCACTCGAGCGTGTGCCCGTCCCACGGGTCGTCGCCGGCGGCTTCGCCGGTGAGGAACGCCTTCAGCGCCAGAGCGATGAACGCCAGCACGGCGAGCAGCACCAGCCCGTGGCCGACAGCGCTGAGCAGGTTCCACAACTCGTACGGCCCGCCGTAGAGGAAGTTGACCGCGGCATCGTTCCCGCGCTCCACGGAGGGGAAGACACCGCCGGGCTGGTCGGCGAAGCCGGCGATCAGCAGCGGGTCGGTGGCGAGCATGGCGCCGACGAACGCGAGCAACGCGAGCGGCAGCGTGGATTTCATGGGCAGTGCCCGGCCCCACCACTTCGGGCCCCAGTAGGTGACAGCGCCCAAGGCCAGCAGCACGCCGGCGTACACGACGGTGAGCATGGTGCCTTCCTCGAACACCGTGCCGGACACCTCGGCCGCCCCGACGTGAGCGACCAGGTTGGCAACGACGGCTCCGAGCAGCAGCACACCCGCACCGAGTGCGAACACCAGGTGGGCGCTGATCTTCGGCTTGCCGACGAGGTTCTTCAGCGACAGCGCCACCACCGTGAACGCCCCGAGCACCGGCAGACCGTGCACCAGGAGGAACGGGAGCAGATCCTTGACCTTCTCGGAGCCGGAGAGACCGGAGAACCCGGGGCGCAGCGTGACCGGCCACTGCAACACGGTGGCGAACACACCGATGCCGACGAGTGCGATGCAGGCGAACAGGCCGCCGCGAGGCTGCAGGCGACGCCCAGTGGCCGTGGCCACCACGTCGACCAGGAAGCCGAGCACCGGGATCGCGAACAGGATGGTCGTGGGCTGGGTGAACCCGAAGCCGGCCCACTGGGACAGCGCACGGTTGCCGCTGAGCTCGCTGATCGAAGGGTAGTGATGAGCGACGTAGACGTACAGCAGGTCGCCGATCAGCACCGGCAGGGCGACCACCAGGCACAGCGACGACACCAGGACCGACCAGGTGAAGAACGGCACGCGACGCATGTTCATGCCCGGCGCCCGGTTGGTGAGGATGGTGGTGAGCAGCGACACCACGCCGGCCAGCAGGCCGGCGACGACGAACGCGGCGGAGAGGGTGAACAGATCGACGAAGCGGCCGTTGCCACCGTTGGGGCCACCGTTGTTCACCAGCGCGTAGACGGCAAGGCCGGCGCCGATCAGCCACGCCCAGAAACCGGCTGCTGCGAGGCGAGGGAACACCAACGAACGGGCGCCTACCTGCAGCGGCACGATCGCAATCGCAATGCCGATCGAGAGCGGGACGAGCACCAGGTAGACGAACCCGAAACGTTCGAGCGCGAACAGCTGGGTGAGCGAGCCGATGTCGAGCCACTCGCGGTCGGGCGAGATGCGCTCGATGCCGAGCAGCAGTGCGACGGTCGCCGACGCCACGAAGAACAGCGCCGCCGCACCCAGGTACATGCGCCCGATGCGCTTGTGGTCGGTGGAGGTGACCCAGCCCGCGACGTGTGCAAGACCCGAGCTCGACGCGTCGAGGCCGAGCCTCGGGTCTGAGTGGCTTTCGATGGTGGTCATAGGCGAAGAACTCGTTTCAGGTCGGGCGCGCGACGCGCAGAGCCCTCGGTTGACGGATCGGACGAACGATTGTTGTAGCGACACTATCCGCGGGTGCCATCGCGAAAGGAAATCCTCGGGACCGTCAGTGGACGAACACGTCGATCGTCATCGCCGCGAAGAGCAACGTGACGTAGCTGATGGAGTAGCCGAAGACTCTCATCGCCCTCTGCGCTGTCGCGTTGCGGCCGAGGTCGAGCGTGCCCCAGAGGAACAGGCCGCCCAGCAGCACGGCCGACACGCCGTACACGAGCCCCAGGTGGGCGACCGGCCACAGCACCAGCGTGGCCGCAACCATCATCGCCGTGTAGAGCACCATCTTGTGGACGGTGACCTGCAGGGTGGCAACGGCCGGCAGCATCGGCACGTTGGCCGCCCGGTAGTCGTCGGCGTACCGGATGGCGAGCGCCCAGAAGTGCGGCGGCGTCCAGAGGAACATGACGATGAACAGCACGACGGGCGCCCAGGCGACGTTGTTCTGCACCGCGGCCCAGCCCACCAGCACAGGTACGGCGCCGGCGGCGCCGCCGATGACGATGTTCTGCTTGCTCGTACGCTTCAGCCACATGGTGTAGACGAACACGTAGAACAGGGTGGCCGACAGGGCGAGGACCGCCGAGAGGAGGTTCGCCCACGCCCACAGCACGGCGAACGCAGCCACCTCCAGCAGGACCGCGAAGACCAGCGCCTGGCGTGGCTGCAGCAGCCCGGTGACCAACGGCCGGCCCTGAGTGCGCGGCATCAGCTTGTCGATGTCGCGATCCACCACCATGTTGATCGCGTTGGCCCCACCGGCGGCGAGCGTGCCGCCGAGCAGCGTGATGAGCACCAGCGACGTGCGCGGCCAGCCACCCTGCGCCAGCACCATCGTGGGAACCGTCGTGATGAGCAGCAGCTCGATGATGCGCGGCTTGGTGAGCGCGATGTAGCCGCCGAGCTTGGACGTGGGGGTGCGGCGCGAACCGTGCGCCACCCCTCCGGGGGTGATCCTGGAGGGAACGAGGGGTCGGGAGCCGACGGCCATAGGTGAGCCATCGTAGGGGTGCGGGTGCCGACTGGCCACTCGGCGCGCCACGACGGCCGCCTCACCCCTTGACCGCACGTGTGGATTGAACGGCAGAATGTTCCGATGCCCCCCGCCCCTGCGCCCGTCGTCATCGACCGGCCCGACGTCGACGAGGTCGTCGCCAACGACCGCCCGTGGATCGTGCTGGTGTGGAACGACCCGATCAACCTGATGAGCTACGTGACGTTCGTCTTCCAGAAGGTGTTCGGCTACAGCCTCGAGAAGGCCACCGGGTTGATGCTCGACGTGCACCACAAGGGTCGAGCCGTGGTCAGCAGCGGGGCCCGTGAGAAGGCCGAGATCGACGTGTTCCGGCTGCACGAGCACGGCCTCTGGGCAACCATGCAGCAGGACGACTGAGCGGCACGCTGCACGTGGACGCGATGGAACCGGTCGACGGCTGCTACCGCACGCCGCGCGGGCGCGTGATCGCCGCCGACTCTGTGTCGTGGCTCGCGACGCGCAGCGGTGGGCCGGGCGGCCAACACGCCAACACCTCCGATACTGCGGTCACCGTCAGCGTCGACGTCGCGCGCACCGGGCTGCCCGAGGTCGTGCGCTCCCGCATCGAAGCCGCAGTCGGGCCGGTGGTCTCGGCCAGTTGGTCGCGATCGCGGTCGCAGTGGCGGAACCGGCAGATGGCGTGGCTGGAGGCGATGACCAGGCTGGACGAGGCGGCGGCACCGCCACCACCGCCACGCACTCGCACGCGCCCCAGCCGCGGCGCACGCGAGGCGCGTCTGCGCGACAAGCGGGCGGTTGGCGAGCGCAAGCAGGCACGTCGCCGGCCGGGCGCCGACGATTGAGCCCTGCGGCGGGCGGCGTTCCGCCGGCACGGAACGGGGCGGCAATCGTTGCGGAAACCGGGACGGATCAGCCCCGGAAGCAGGGTTGGAACGAAGCAGCCCCAGAAGCCGGAGGGTCGTGGGACGACCGACGTGCTCGCGGCACGCGGCGCACGTGATTCGCGAAGGAGCCCCTGCCGACCCGGCAGGGGCTCCTTCGTTGGTCATGCTCTTCGGCGAGTCGGTGCCCGCCCCGTGGTCAGTCGACCTTGAGGATGACCTTGTCGGCCTTCTTGGAGAGGAAGGCGTGAGCCAGCCCGGCGATCGACAGCAGCAGCAGCAGACCGAAGGCGATGAAGCAGACCGTCGAGGCCAGGTCGGCCTTGTCGCCGAAGATGCTGAAGCCGTAGGAGGTCAGCAGCAGGCCGCGCAGCGTCTCACCGGTCTGCAGCGTGGAGCGCAGGCCCTTGGCCTCGTCCAGCTTGGCGGTGAGCTCGTCGGCCTTGGCGGTGTCACCGGCATCCTTGGCGGCTTGGACCTGATCGACCAACGACACCTCGGTGCCCGGGCGGACGTAGGCGCCCATCGTGGAGAAGGTGGCGCCCTCGTAGCCTGCGGCCGTGGCCGACTCTTCCATGTGCAGCGCGATGTAGCTGCTGGCGTAGCACTCGGCCATCTTGCCCGTGCTCATCAACTGGCCCTTGGTGTCGTCGCCGTCGGTGGTGCCGTACTTGACGAGGCAATCCGCCTTCTTCTCCTCGTCGGACAGGAACTTGGCCGGCGTGAAGTTGATCTTCTGCGACGTCAGCTCCGAATGCACGTAGTCCTTGGCGAAGTTCGCCTGATCCTTGAGCACCAGCCCCAGCACCAGCAGCAGCACGCTGAACAGCGCGCCTCCGAGTGCGAATGCGATGTCCAGAGTCCTGCGCTTCATGATGTTGTCCTCCCTCGCCGTCGAATCGGGTTCGGCGACAAGAGAAGATTGCGTGTACAACGAGGCCGCTGACGAGGGCACAAGGGCACAAGCGACATGGGACCTTTGCTCGCCGGATCCGACGACACCACGTCGGCGCCGGATGCCGTGTCAAGAACGTGTCAAGCACACTCTCCAGCCGCGAATCGGTGACCACCGTGCGTGAACTGGTTCCACGCAGCGTGAGATCGTGGTACATTGGCTTCATCGTTCGTCTCAGGGGGCTCGGCCGTGGATGTTGCACAGTTTCAGCGTGACCACGTGGTGCGGGGGCGTCCGGTCGACACCACCGGGCACCGGATGCAGCGACGCCGGCGCCGGTTGTGGCAGGTCGTCGTCGGGCTCGGCGTGCCGCTCGGTTACGGCTGGGCACGCGAACTGGCCGGGAACCCGGTTCACCTCGGTGTCCCGGCGTTTGTGCGAGCCAACCCGGAGTGGCTGCTCCCCACTGCGCTGTTGGCCGTTCTCACGGCCGCCGCACTGATCGCAGTGGCCAGCGCCGGCCGTTCGCCGCACACGGTCCTACGGCCGCGCGACTCCAGCGTTCGCCTCTCCGAGGTCGTGGGTGCAACCGCGGCCACCGGCGAGGTCGCCGACGTGCTGCACCTGTTCCTCCACCACGAGACGTTCCGCGACGAGATGGGCGGCAGCGCCCGCCGCGGCGTGCTCTTCGAAGGCCCGTCGGGCACCGGCAAGACCTACGTCGGCAAGGCGATGGCCGCGGAGGCAGATGTGCCGTTGCTGTTCGTGTCGGCGAGCGAGTTCCACTCGATGTTCCATGGGCAGACGAACCGCAAGGTTCGTGCCTACTTCCGCGCCCTGCGGCGTACAGCCCGGGCCAAGGGCGGCGCGATCGGCTTCATCGAGGAGCTCGACGCCATCGGCGCCGCCCGCACTGGCGCAGGCCACGCTCGCGAGAGTGGCGTCGTCAACGAGCTGCTGGTTCAGATGCAGAGCTTCGACGTGCCCACCGTGTGGCATCGGCTGCGCTCGGATCTCGTCGAGCTGTGCAACCGACGGCTCCCCGAGCGCCATCGACTCGCCGTACCGGTGGCCGAGCCGGCGAACGTGCTGCTCGTGGCCGCCACCAGCCGCGCCGCCGACCTCGACCCGGCGCTGTTCAGCCCCGGCCGCTTCGACCGCGTGATCCACTTCGACCTGCCACCGCGCACCGACCGGATGAGCATCGCCGAACACTTCCTCGCCCGCAAGCGGCACGACCAGACGGTGTCGGCGGCGTTCGTCGGCGACCTCACCGCGGGGTACACACCGGCCGGCATCGAGCGGCTGCTCGACGAGGCGCTCGTCGTCGCCCTGCACGCAGGTAGCACTGCGATGTCGTACCAGGACGTGATCGCGGCGCAGATGGTGGGAGAGGTCGGGGTCGCCCACGATGTCGGGTTCCACCCCGAGGAGAAGCGCCGGATCGCGACCCACGAAGCCGGGCATGCGCTGCAAGCCGCGCTGGCCGGGCGAGACGTGAAGTTGGCGTCGGTGCTGCGGCGCTCGGGCACCCTCGGAATGGTGGCCCACGGCGATGTCGACGAGCGCTTCCTGCGCACACCCAGCGAAGCCCGCGATCTGATGTCGATCGCGCTGGCAGGGCGCGCCGCCGAGATCCAGGAGTTCGGCGAGGCATCCAGCGGCATCGCCGACGACCTGGCCACCGCCACCGACATCGCCGCGCAACTGGTCGGCATGCTCGGTGCCGGCGACAGCCTGCTCAGCCTGCAGGCCGCCCACATCCCCGGCGCCGACAACCTCGTGGCCAAGGTGCTGCACGATCCGCAGGCTCGTTCGAAGGCCGACGAGCTGCTCCACGCCGCGGCCGATCGCTCCGCCTGCACCGTGCTGGAGCACCGCCGGGCGTTGCTGGCCCTCAGCGATGCGCTGTGCGAGTTCGACGAGCTCACCGGCGACGAGGTGCACGCGATCGTCGCCGGCGCGATGGTCAACTGACGCTCGCCACCGACGGCGTCAGGAAGCGGCGGCCTCCACCTGCCCGGCGCCGAGACGACCGTCGATGATGCGCACGGTGCGGTCGGCGTACTCGGTCATCCGGCTGTCGTGGGTGACGATGACGGCAGCAGTGTCGCGCGACTTCATCTCCGTCCGGATCAGTTCCATCACCTGCGCACCGATCTTGGTGTCGAGCGCCGAAGTCGGCTCGTCGAACAGCACCAGCTTGGGGTTGTTGAACAGCGCCCGACCGATGGCCACGCGCTGACGCTCGCCACCGCTGAGCTGAGCGGGCATGTTGCCCAGCCGGTGGCCGAGGCCGAGCTCCTCCAGCAGTTGCCGTGCCCGGGCTTTGGCCACCTTGCCGCCTGTGCCGCCACCGAGCTCGTCGACCACGAGCAGGTTCTCCTCGGCGGTCAGGAACGGCACCAGGTTGACCGACTGGAACACGAAGCCGACGTTCTCGCGGCGGAACTCGGTGAGCTGCTTGGCGGAGTGGCCGGTGATGTCGTGGCCGGAGACCACGACCGTGCCCTCCGTGGGCGTGAGCAGCCCGCCGGCGATCGACAGCAAGGTCGTCTTGCCCGAACCCGAAGGGCCCAGCAGCGCGACGATCTCGCCGTGGTCGACCTGCAAGGTGGCATGGTCGAGGGCGACGATGTCGGCATCGCCGCTGCGATACACCTTGCGCACGTCGCGCATGTCGAGGACGGTCATCGGGTTCCTTCCTTGTGCGGCCCGGCCGGGAGCAGTCCGGTCGGAGCGATCAGTGGCCTCATGACGCAGTGCCGATCGCGGAGGCGGGGTCGACGCGGGTGACGCGGCGCAGCGAGATGGCACTGCCGAGCACGGCGGCCACGAGCAACCCGGCGAAGGTGAAGACGAACCGGCTGGGGATCAGCTGCAACGGGATGCCCGCCGGCAGCGCGGCGGCCGCGGCCATGGCCAGCAACGAGCCGATGACGAACGAGACGGTGGCGACGATGACCGCCTGCAGCACCACACCGGCGAACAGGCGCCGCGTGCTGGCGCCGATCGCCTTCAACACGCCGTAGAGACCGATGCGTTCGATCGTCAACAGGCTGAAGAACAGGCCGACGACGGCCAGCACGACCACGAGCGTGGAGTAGATGATCTGGTCGAAGGTGTCGCCCTGCTGCTTGACGCCGGGCAACGCGAGGACTGCGTCGTCGAGCGTCAGTGTCGTGGTGGCGCCCGCGGTTGCGGCGTCGATCGAAGCGGCCAGGGCGCCGACGGAGGCGCCGGATCCCTTCACCACGAGCGCCTGCACCACGTCGGGACCGACGGCCGCGTCGGGCCGGTTGGCGTTCTGCACCGAGCGCCACGTGGTGAGGTTCACCCACACCGAGCCTTGCTGCAGGTAGCTGGTGTCGTCGACGAACCCGGTGATCCTGATCGGTGTCTCGGCCGGCCCCACGAGGATCACGTCGCCGTCGTGCACGCCCTGATCCTGCAGGCGGCTGTCGGCGACGCCTTCGCCATCGGCAGGCGGCTGCGGCACACCCTTGGGCGGCAGCTCGTAGCCGGCGACGGCGACGTTGGCCAGCTCGGTCTCGCCGGGCACCTGTGCGCCGAGCAGCACGAAGCCGAGACCGCCGACCTCGTGCACTCCCCCGGCAGCCGTCACCTGCGCCCTCACATCAGCCGTGATGCGGCTGCGCAGGAACGAGTCGCGGGCGCTGCTGGAGAACACGATGACATCAGCCTGCTGCGCACGGATGGCGCCGGTCGAGCCCAGGTACAGCCCGTCGAGGAGGCCGCCCAGGAACAGCAGCAGGGTTGCCAGGAACGACAGCACGATCGTCGCCACGATGAACCGGCTGGGCTGGCGACGGAGCTCGCGGAACGGCAACCGGGGCAGCCTCACAGCATCACCCCCGCACCGGTGGTGGCGGCGAGCGGGTCGAGCCGCAACACGCGCCGCACGGCCACCAGCGACGTCAGCATGGCGAGGACGAGCACCACCAGCGACGTCAGCACCGCGGGCATGACCTCGACGCGCACCCCCAGGTTCTTCACGCCCTGCAGGGCGCCGGCGTAGAGACCGAACGCGATCAACGAGCCGACGGTCATCACCAGCACGACCTGCACCAACAGCGACCGCACGAGCGTGCGCGACGGCGCACCGATGGCGCGCAGCAGGGTGAGAGCCGATGCCTTCTGGAACGTGACGATCAAGAAGAACAGACCGGTCACGAGGGGCACGACCGCGTAGAACAGGCCGAGGATGATGGCGAAGCTCGACCTCACGCTGCTGACGCCCGGCGAGCCGTCGACGGCGCCCTGACGAGTGAGTGCCTCGACGCCGTCGACCTGCGAGTTGATGCGCGCCGCCACATCGGCGGCCGAGGAGCCGCCGGCGACCTTGATCGCGATGATCGAGGGAAGGATCGTCGCGGCGTCGGGATTCCGGGTGCGCTTGGCCGACTCGTAGGTCGCGAAGTCGACGAACAGCACGGGCGACACCGAGTAGTTGATGTCGCGGGCGATGCCGACGACGGTGATGGCGTCACCCGCGGGTTCCACCGTGACGACATCGCCGAGCCCGAAACCGGCGTCGATGTCCTTCTCGCTCGCGACGGCTTCGGCGTCGCCCTGCGGCAGTCGACCGTCGACCAGTGTCGTGGGCGCGCCGGGCTTGCCGAGCACGTACCCGAAGATGACCGCGTCGGTCACCTTGCCGCCGGCGGTGACCGTGAAGGTCGCCTCGCCCACCGGCGACGCGATCTCGACACCTTCGACCGCGGAGATCGCCGCCTCCTGCGCGGGCAGGATGATCGAGCCCTCGAGGTTCTTGCGCGCCTGCCCGTTGTAGACCAGCACCTCGCCCGACTGGTTCTTCAGCGCGCCGATGAACTGGTTGACGAGGCCGGTGAGCAACGCCTGCTGGAACAGGATGAGGAACACCAGCAACCCGACCGCGCCTGCCAACAGGCCGAAGCGGGCCTTCGCACGTCGCATCTCTTTCAGGGCCAGGAACATCTGCCTGCCAGTCAAGCCGACCCCGAGCGGATCGTCCAACTGTGCGGCGGCAACGAGGCTGCGCCGTGTATCGCTACAGGCCGGGGTTGGCGGCCATGCGGTCGAAGCGACCAGGCGGGCGGATCCCGCGATACGCGTCGACGAACGGGGCCAGCTCGGTGGGTGTGGCGCCGTGGATGATCACGCTGTCGGCGCCCAGATCCATCTGGCGCAGCACTGCCGCAGCGCACGCCGCCGGCGAGCCCGATCCGGCTGCGGCCAACCACTCGCCGGGGATCAAGGTGGCAACGTGCTCCAACTCGGCGGTGGTTGCGGTGTTGTCGATGGCGCCGCGGAAGCCGGCGACGAACGGGTCGGCCCGGAAGCGTTCGAGAACCGCCGGGTCCCAGCCGTTGGTGCGCACCATCAGGTCGCCGTATGCCTGGAGGTAGGTGGCCATGCGGCCCACGGTCTTCTTCAGGCGGACGTCGTCCGGCAGCCAATCGCCGACCACGGCATAGCAGCTCCAGATGCGCACACTCGCCGGATCGCGGCCCACGCGCTCGGCTTCGTCGCGCACGGTTCGCACCACCCGCTGCAAGGTTTCGTCGGTGAAGAAGGTGTGCAACAGCACCGCGTCGAACGCCCGGCCGGCCAGCTGCAGGCTCGCCGGCCCGAACGCGCTGAGCAGCAGCGGGATCTGCTCGTCGAACTCGGGGTCGAGCGCCAGCACCGGCCACTTGCCTGCCGGCCCGTCGTGCCCGATCACCACCTCGCCGCGCCACAGTCGACGCATCAGCCCGGCGAAGTCCTCCATCTGAGCGGTGGTGATGAGGGGCAGGCCGAAGGCCGTGAACAGGCGATCGATGCCGCGGCCGAGGCCCAGCGCGAACCGGCCCCCCGTGAGGCGGTGCATGGTGGTGGCGTAGCTGGCGGTGACGATGGGGTGACGGGTGGTGTGGTTCGTGACGCCCGTGGCGATGCCCAACGTCTCGGTGACCGCGGCAGCCGCGCCCGAGAGCGTGACGACCTCCTTGATGTTGAACCGCTCGCTGAGGAACACCGAGCCCAGCCCGAGGGCCTCGCCGGCGCGACACTGCGGCAGCAGTTCGGCCGGCGACTTGGGTGCCCCGGGCAGGCCGTAGAAGGCGAGTTCGTTCAGCTGCTCCATCGCCGGGAACGTAGTGCAGCCGGCGTCACGCGGCAGCGCCGGAGTCACCCGACGTGCCGCTCGCCCCTGCACGGCAGCGGCCGCCGGGCCTAACCTTCAGGTATGGACTACACCGTCACTCCACTCGACGAGATCGCTCCCAAGGTGGCCACCGCCCGCGCCGCCTTCGCGACCGGCGGCACCAAGCCGATCGCCTGGCGCCGCGCCACTCTCGAGCGCATGCGCGACCTGCTCGAGACGCGCGAGCCGCAGTTGCTCGACGCACTGGCCGCCGACTTCGGCAAGCCCCGGTTCGAAGCCTGGACCACGGAGATCGGCTTCAGCGTCAGCGACATCAACCACACGCTGGCGCACCTCGGCAAGTGGATGCAGCCCGACAAGGTGGCCACGCCACTGGCCTTCCAACCCGGCTCCTCGTTCGTGGTGGCCGAGCCGCTGGGCGTCGTCTGCGTCATCGCCCCGTGGAACTACCCGGTCCAGCTGCTGCTGCTGCCGATGGTCGCCGCCATCGCCGCCGGCAACGCCGTGGTGGCCAAGCCCAGCGAGCTCGCGCCGCACACCGCCGCCGAGCTGGTGTCGCTCATCGAAGCGATCGACGACCCCGCCATCACGGCGGTGCAGGGTGGTGTGGCCGAGACCACCGAGCTGCTCGCCCAACGCTTCGACCACATCATCTACACGGGCAACAGCCGCGTGGCCCGCATCGTCATGCGCGCAGCGGCCGAGCACCTCACCCCCGTCACGCTCGAGCTCGGCGGCAAGAGCCCGGCAATCGTCAGCCGCCACGCCAACATCGACGTCGCCGCCCGACGAATCGCGTGGGGCAAGTTCATCAACGCCGGCCAGACGTGCATCGCCCCCGACTACGTGCTGGTGGAGCAACCGGTGCACGACCAGTTCGTGGCCGCGCTGGGCAAGCACATCACCGCGTTCTACGGTGCCGACCCGCAGGCCAGCGCCGACTTCACCCGCATCGTCAACTCGCCCCACTTCCATCGGCTGGAGAAGCTGCTCGACAGCGGCACCGTCGCCCACGGCGGCATCACCGATGCCGACACCCGCTACATCGCCCCCACGGTCCTCACCGGCGTGACTGCCGACGACCCGGTGATGGGTGAGGAGATCTTCGGGCCGATCCTGCCCGTCATCGGTGTCGGCTCCATCGACGAGGCGATCGAGTTCGTCAACGAGCGCTCGGCGCACGGCGACAAGCCGCTCGCGCTCTACACGTTCAGCGAGAGCGACGCCGAGAACGACCAGGTGATCGCTGGCGCCACCAGCGGCGGCGCCTGCGTGAACGGCACCCTGTTGCACATCAGCAACCCCAACCTGCCCTTCGGCGGAGTGGGCGAGAGCGGCATGGGCGCCTATCACGGCAAGTTCGGTTTCGACGCCTTCAGTCACCACCGGGGGGTGCACACTCGCAGCACCAGGATCGACCCGTCGATGCTGTACCCGCCCTACACGGCGAAGAAGCAGAAGCTGGTGCGCAAGGGCATGACGATGCCCGACCCGCGCGACGTCGCCGCCAAGCTGCGCGGCGCCTTCCGGCGCAGCTGATCGTCGACGTCGACCACACCCGGCGAGACGCCGCCTCGCAGCCGTCGGTCACCGACGCGAGGCGACCGAAGCACTAGTTTCGAATCGTTGACGGGACAAGGAATGTCAACCACTCGAACGACGGGCGCACTCAGGGGTGGTGATGGGACGATTTCAGAGGTGGTACCTGGCCGCCGGTCTGGCCGCCTGCGCGGTGTATCTCGTGCTGCCCAGCTCCGACATCGCCGAGGTGCTCTACACGCTGATCGCCGTCTCGGTGCCGGTCGTCGGGCTCATCGCCCTGCGTCGCGATCGGCCGCATCCCCGGCGCGGCTGGCTGGTGCTCACCCTCGGCTTCGCGGTCACCGGCCTCGCCGAGACGATGTGCCTGGTGCTGGTCTCGTGGGCCGTCTGGCCGCGATGGACGGAGGCCGTCAACGCACTCTTCGTCGGCGGATACGTCGTGCAGCTGACCGGCTTGCTGATGATCATCCAGAGCCGCACCACCGGCCGTAGCCGTTCCAGCTGGCTCGATGCCGCGGCCGTCGGCGTGGCCACCTTCACGATCATCTGGAGCACGCTCTCCACGAGGATCGTGGAGAGCTCCGGCTCCTGGCTGGACTGGACGACCCAGCTCGGTGAGCCCGTGCTGGGCGTCGCCCTCATCGCCATGTCGTTGCGGCTGATGATGGGGGAACGCAAGGGCTACACCCTGTTCGGGCTGTTCGGCGTCGGATACGCCCTGCAGGCTGCCACCGACCTGACGGCCAACCTGTACGACAACTACCCGCGCGGCGGTCTCGTCGACACGTCGTGGGCGGTGTGCTACGTGCTGTTCGGGGCCAGCCTGCTGAACCCCGGCCGGCTGCACCCTCCGCAGCAGGCACCGTCGGTGCTGGCCCGGCGCGAGGTGAGGCAGGCGCTGTGGCTGCAGGGTGCGGTCATCGTCGGCGTGATCGGCGCCATCGTCGTGCGCGCCGCTGCGGTGCTGAAAGCCTCGGTGCTCGTCGTGTGGGTCGTGGCCGCCGCGATCCTGCTCGTCCTCAACCGACTCCGCGTCTTCGCGTTGGTGCGGCTGGTCACCGATGCGTCCGAGACCGAGAACCAGCGCCGGCTGACGGCACTGGTCGACAACTCCCACGAGGTCATCGCCCTCGCCGACCCCGACGGCTTGCTTCGCTACGTCTCGTCGTCGGTGGAGACCATCACCGGGGCTGCCGCCGACCACTGGATCGGCATGACCTTCGAGGACATCATCACCAACCACCTCCCAGGGATCCGGAACTTCGTGGAGGTCGTCGCCGGCTTGGGGCCCGGCGAGCGGGCCACGTGGGTGGGCGAGCTGAACCAGGACCGTGAGGGCCTTCACCGAACCATCTCGGTCACGGTGATCAACCATGTCGAGACGCCCGAGGTGGCCGGCTGGGTGGTCACCGCTCGCGACGTCACCGACGAGGCCCGCCTCACCTCCGAGCTACGCCACCAGGCACTGCACGACACGCTCACCGGCTTGCCCAACCGGGCCCTGCTGTTCGACCGCATCGAGCATGCACTCGACCGGGCCTCGCGCACTGCTGACGACCAGATCGCGGTTGCGCTGGTCGACCTCGACGAGTTCAAGTCGGTCAACGACAGCCTCGGTCACGACACCGGCGACCTCCTGCTGCAGGCCGTCGCCGCCCGTCTCCTCGGTGCAGTGCGACCGGGCGACACGGTGGCCCGGCTGGGCGGCGACGAGTTCGCGCTGCTGCTGGAGGCAACCTCCGAGGCGCAGGCGGTCGCCATCGCACAACGGGCGCTGGAGAGCCTCACCGAGCCGATCCCGCTGGGCGACGTCGACTTCACGGCCAACGCCAGCATCGGCATCGTCTGTCATCGTGGAACGGCCGATCCGTTGGAGCTGTTGCGCTTCGCGGACATCGCGATGTACGAAGCCAAGCGCGAGGGCAAGGCGCGGGTGAAGCTCTTCCGCGAGCACATGCACCACGCCGCGCGCAACCAGCTGGCACTGCGCATGAGCCTGGCCACCGCGCTCGATCGCGACGAGTTCTCCCTCGTCTACCAGCCGATCATCGAAACGACCAACTACCGCATTCGGGGCGTGGAGGCGTTGCTGCGCTGGTCGCACCCCACCCAAGGCACCATTGCGCCATCCGAGTTCATCCCCGTCGCCGAGCAGAGCGGTCTGCTGGCGCCGATCGGCGAGTGGGTGCTGCGCCGGGCCTGCGCCGACGCGGCCGCCTGGCCGACGCTCGAAGGCGGGGTCGAGCCGTATCTCAGCGTCAACGTGTCGGCCGCGCAGATCAGCGACCGTGGCTTCGTCACCAAGGTGAAGAGCGCGCTCGCCCATGCCGGGTTGCCGCCCAGCCGGCTGCTGCTGGAGGTGACCGAGACGATGCTGATCGACGACGACGCGCTGGTCGGCGACGTGCTCGCCCAGCTGAGCGCGGTCGGCATCAGGATCGCGATCGACGACTTCGGCACCGGCTACTCGTCGCTCGCCTACCTCCGCCAGCTGGCGGTCGATGTCGTCAAGATCGATCAATCCTTCGTACGCGACCTCGACACCAACTCGGATCACGAGGCGCTCACCCGCACGATGCTGGCGCTGGCCGACGGACTCTCGATGGTCGCCATCGCCGAGGGCGTGGAGACCGACGAGGAGCTGAGCGTCCTGCAGCGGCTGGGCTGCGAGTTCGCCCAGGGCTACCTCTTCTCGTACCCGGTCAGTGCCGAGGCGATCGGACGGCTGATGTCGCCCGACGACGCCATGGTGCCCGTCAGCGTTCGCTAAGCACCCCGGCGCCGGTTGCGCGGGTGCTGGGCAGCCATGCGCTCGTTGCCGCGCTTGTAGTTTCCGGTCAACCGCGCCATCAGCTCCTGCCCGTCAGCGTGGCCACCAGCGTCACCGACGTCGGTCAGGAACTCCAGCGCTCGGCGACCTCGCAACGTCGTTGCCACGCGGCCATGGTGGAAGATCACGACCTCGTCGTCGCAGCGTGTCTCGTAGGTGAACCCATGCGGCGCCGGCACACGCCCAGCCTGCCACGAGCCACGCTCGGGAGCGGAGAGGTTTTCGGGGTCGGCGGAGTGAGAATGCGCGATGGCATTCGGTCAACAGTCAGGTCCGCCGGCAACGGCGAAGCAGGTGCAGGAACTGCTGGCGCTGCTGCAGGAAGCCGGCCACACCGACTTCCGCGACGCCCGCGGACCGATGGGTTTCACCCAACGACAGGCGGGTGGCAAGTTCAGCCGCGACGAGGTGGCCGCGTTCATCGAGCAGCTGCAGCAGGAGGCCGAGCAGCGCGAGACCGAGCCGCAGCCTGATGCTCGGCCGGTGACGCCCACCCGGCCGGCAGCCGCACCCAAGTCTCGCCCGAGCGCAGCCGAGCAGGCGCTGGCCAAGATCCCCACCCCCCAGCTGGCCGCGGAACTGCAGCGTCGTGGCTGGATCGTCGTCGAACCCTGATCCGCAGCGGTTGTCGAAATCGCGCACTCCGATTCGTCGTAGTCTCGAAGCGCCCGAGTTGGCGCCACGACAGCAAGGAGCTTCGCAATGGACACATGGGGGCGCATCCAGTCGGATCGTGCAGCATTCGCCGACTACCTCGCAACGCTGACCACTCCGCAGTGGGAGGCAGGCAGCTGGTGTGCCGGGTGGTCGGTGAAGGACGTCGTCGCGCACCTGTTGGTGAGCCCGACGATGTCGAAGGGCAAGATCTTCCTCGCCTTCCTGGGCTCGGGCTTCAACCTCGACAAGATGTCGGCCAAGCTCGTGACGCGCATGTCTGCCCAGATGTCCGCCGACCGCATGGTCGAGCTCACCCGCTCCACCGCAGGCGTCCGCAGCGCGCCGCCCGGGCTCAAGCCGATCGGTGTGTTCGCGGAGCTGGCGACCCACGCCGCCGACATCTCACTCGCGTTGGGCGAGCCGTTCCACCTCCCGAGCGAGCACATGGTGATGGCACTCGAGCACATGAAGGGCGTGCAGCCGGTGCTCGGGTGCAAGCGGCGCATCGCCGGCCTGCGGCTGCAAGCCACCGACTCGGATTGGTCGACAGGTAGCGGGCCGGTGGTGGAAGGCGACCTGCAGCACCTGCTCTGCGCGATGACCGGCCGG
>JBAVTH010000197.1:0-2981 GCA_049696035.1 Ilumatobacteraceae bacterium | reverse complement strand
ACCGATGACGACACCGGCCGCGGAGATCCACATCGATGAGCGCCTGGTGACAGCACTGCTGACCGAGCAGTGCCCGGAGCTGGCACATCTTCCGGTGCAGATCATCGGCAGTGGTTGGGACAACGTGGTCGCGCGTGTCGGGGAGCAATGGGCGGCACGCGTGCCGCGCCGCTCGATGAGCGTCGAACTGCTCGAGCACGAGCAGCGCTGGCTCCCGCTGCTGGCCCCGTCACTGCCGCTGGAAGTGCCCGTGCCGTGGTTCAACGGCCGGCCCGGCAGCCTCATCCCGTGGACGTGGAGCATCTGTCGTTGGATCCCAGGCCGGTCGGCGGCCGCGGCGCCGCCCGCCGACCCCGTCGCGGCAGCACGGACGCTCGCAGCATTCATCGCCGCGCTCCACGTGCCGGCGCCCGCCGACGCGCCGGCGAACATCTACCGCGGTGTCGCCCTCCACGAACGGGCCGAAGCCGTGCGCGGCCGAGTTGAACTGCTGGGAGCCGACATCGACGGGCCGCAGGTGCTCGCTGCGTGGGACGACCTCCACGCCACCCGAGCATGGGAAGGCCCACCATTGTGGTTGCATGGCGACCTGCACCCGTCGAACATGCTGACGCTCGACGGAAGGTTGAGCGCGGTCATCGACTTCGGCGACATCACCAGCGGTGATCCGGCCACCGATCTCGCCGTGGCGTGGATGATGTTCGCCCCACCCGAGCGCCACCTGTTCCGCGAACTCGCGAAGATCGACGATCACACCTGGCGGCGCGCCGCGGGGTGGGCACTGAACCTCTCTCTCGCCTACCTCACCGGCGACGACAGCACCTCGATGCCCGCGATCGGCCGATCCACGCTGGCGGAAGTGCTCGCCGAGTTCAGCTGAGCGCAGCCTGTCGGCGGCCTCGACACCGAGAGTGACCATCGGGCAACGACGTGGTCGCGGCACACCGGCACATTGGGGCAAAGGTCAACGGTGACCACCGACTGGAGGGGCCGGGGTCGCACCACTGATGGATGTGCGATGGCGGCTCAGGAGGTGATGTCGAACAGGTGGTGGTGGCCGTCATGGGCGAGGCGGAGAGCGAGAGTGAGGATGTCGCGCTCATCTCCGTCCGTTCCGACGCCGACCCTCGCCGATGCACACGATCATGGCGGCCGAGCAGAGTCGCGATCTGGCGCCGTCGTGCACGGACGTAGCCTCTCGCGATGGCCGAAGCAATGCGTCGTTACACCGACGATGTGCCCGACGACTTCGAGGTCCGGTTACGCGAGCGCTGCCTTGCCCTGCCTGGCGCCTACGAGGAGCGGGCATGGGTGGGCACGCGGTGGATGGTCCGCAAGCGGACGTTCGCCCACGTCCTCGGCGTCGAGGTGGACACAGGCCCTTTGGTCGTACTGTCGTTCCGCTCGGCAGGGGACGAGTTGGAAGTGCTCCGCAACGCCGGCCATCCCTTCTTCGTCCTCGGTTGGGGCCGTGACGCCATCGGCATGGTGCTCGACAACGCCACCGACTGGGACGAGGTCCGAGAGCTGCTGATCGAGAGCTTCTGCGTACTTGCGCCGCAGAAGCTGATCGCTCTCGTCGACCGCCCCGACAATCGTTGAACCCCTCCGGCCGGGGCCAGGATGGGTGGAGGTGGTCCGTCGCGACGGGCCACGGCCTCGTGTTCGGGTCAACGAGTGCGCATTTCGGCGGAAGGGCATGTTGGTGAGCTCTAGGTTGTGGTCGTGACGTCGTGGACCCGGGAAGCACTGACCCGCGAGACAATGGTTCGCCAGGGTCTGTCGTCGCGCCGACCGGTGGGGGTGACCGACGCCGTGCGATCGGTGCTGGGGCTGCAGGCCCAGGAACCTGCGGCGCCGTATCTGGCGCTGTGGAATCGCATCGACAGCTTCGACCCGCGCGATCTCGACCGGGCGTTGGCCGACGGTGCGATCGTGAAGGCGACACTGTTCCGGTTCACGCTCCACGCCGTCGACGCGAACGACGTCCCGTGGGCAAGGGCAGCCATGCAGAGCCGAGCGCGCGACGCCGGGTATCACGGCATCCTCGACGACGCCGGGCTCACCGCGGAGCGGTTCGACGAGCTCTGCGAGCGGTTGTCGACGGTGATGGCCGAACCGCACGACAACACCGCCGTCGAACAGGTGCTGTCCGACCTCGTTCCCGAGCACGGCGACCCGGCCCGGCTCTGGTCGGCGCTGCGCGTCGTCGGCGCCTTCCGGCACGCTCCGACGACCGACCCATGGTCGTTCGGCCGTCGCCCGGCCTTCCTGCCCTGCACGGCTGCAGCTGCTGACGAACCAGCCGCCATCGCAGAGCTCGTGCGTCGCTACCTCGCGGCGTTCGGGCCGGCAACGGTCGCCGACATGGCGCAGTTCACGATCCTCAAGCGGTCGGCCCTCCGGGAGGTCGTCGAGTCGATGTCCGACGTCGTCGCCGTCGCCGGGCCGGACGGATCGCAGCTCGTCGATGTGAACGGTGGCGAGCCTCGAGCGGACGTCGAGATGGCAACGCTTCCGCCGCGACTGCTGGGGATGTGGGACAGCGTGCTCCTCGCGTACGAGGACCGCTCTCGCGTGATCCCCGACGAGCACCGGCCGCACGTCATCCGGCGAAACGGCGATGTCCTGCCGACCGTCCTCGTCGACGGTCTCGTCCGGGGTGTCTGGCGGGCTTCGACCGACGCGATCGAGATCCGAGCGTTGGAACCGCTCGACGATGCCACCCTGCACGATCTCGACAACGAGGCGCGTGACCTGCGACGCCTCCTGGCCGACCGGGAGCCCGCGGTGTTCTCCCGATTCGGGCGGTGGTGGGATCACCTGCCCGACGGCCCGACGATCGCGATCGGGTCCTGAACGCGGGCGAGCACGACGTCGTCGAGCTTGGTTCTGATCGCGGCACGTGTACCTCGACACCGAAGCAGCGGCACGCACGATGAAGGGAACGACGGGCGACACGGCGATGGAGCCGGGCCGAT
>JBAVTH010000196.1:0-2356 GCA_049696035.1 Ilumatobacteraceae bacterium | reverse complement strand
GTCGGCCCGGTACCCGACACGCAGAACCTGTTGCGGGCCGCGCGAGCCGAGCTGCAGCGTGTCCGCCTCGCGACCCGAACCGCACCGCTGACGCTGCACGCTGTCGACGGCCAAGGCCACAGCGACTTCGTGGGCGACATCAAAGCGGCGCTGGCCGATGGTTCGATCGCACCGTGGTTCCAGCCCATCGTGGACGCTCACACCGGAGCGGTCACTGCGTTCGAGGCACTGGTGCGGTGGGTACACCCGGCCCGTGGGAACATTCCGCCAGCGGAGTTCCTGGCGCATGCGGAGATCGCCGGCTTCGGACAGCGTCTGACCCATTTGGTGATGGAGCGAAGCATCCGATTCGTTCGCGACATGATGTCGCACGACCCGGATCACGTTCCAGCCGTGCACATCAACGTGTGGCCCAGCGATCTTCGTCGGCCGAGGTTCGTCGATGCCCTGCGTCAACAGCTGGCGATCCACGGCGTTCCCGGTGATCGAGTGGTGCTCGAGATCACCGAGAGCGACATCATCCTCCTCGACGACATGCTCCACACGAGCCTTCGTCGGATCAGCGCGATGGGTGTCCACCTCGCGATCGACGACTTCGGCACTGGGTACTCCAGCCTCAGCCACCTGGTGGAGCTCCCCGTCGATCACCTGAAGATCGACCGCAGCTTCATCGCGGGGATCACCACGTCGCCGAAGCAAGACCCGCTGGTGTGCGCAGTGATCTCGATCGCGACGGGCCTCGACCTCAGTGTGGTTGCCGAGGGAGTGGAGACCGCCGAGCAGGTGGCACGTCTGCGTGAGATGGGTTGCGGCCAACTCCAGGGCTACTTCGTCAGCGCTGCGCTGCCTCAGCACGAGGCGCTCACGTTCACGACCGACCTGGCCAGGTTTCGAGAAGTCGATTCGCTGGCATCGGTGAAGCCGGCCCTCGTCGGTGCTGCAAGCGAACCGGTCTGACGCCATGCACGTGCTCATCATCGAAGACGAACCCCGGATGGCCGACACGATCGCCGAGGCTCTGACGAGTCAGGGGTTCACCTGTCACGTCGTGTTCTACGGCTGCGACGGGACCTGGCTCCCCGAGCAGGCGCGCTACGCGGCCATCGTGAGCTTGCTGCCGGATGCTCTTGGCATGCACTTCTGTCACGTGTTGCGCCGTGTCGACATCCATGCGCCGATGCTGCTGCTCGCCTACGACGGCGAAACGCCGAGCCTCATCGGGAAGTTGGTCGATGGCACCGCCCCCCCGGAGCCGCTGACCCTGCCGTGTTCGCCCACCGAGTTGTCTGCGCGGCTGCGGGAATTGATCCGTCTGGGAAGTGAGGCCGACGCCAGGTCACAGCGCGCCGGTTCGCCCCGCCTCGACGGGGCGTTTGGGGACGATCTGGGTACCGGGCTGCAGGTCTCATTGACCGAACGCGAGGAGGCAGTCCTGGCGGCCGTCGCGAGTCGCGCGCCGGGGGCAATCCAGCGCTACGACCTGTTCCATCAGGTGTGGGGTCACGACTATGAGGGCGCAGTGCGATTGGTCGACGTGTACGTGGACCAGATCTGCAAGAAGCTGGAGGCTGCCGGGAGCGACCTCCGCCTCGCCTACATCGACGGCGTCGGCATCCAACTCATGGCAGCAAGGGTGCATGTTGCCGCCAGATGAGGCCGGTAGCTGACGGACCAGCCGACCTTGTCGAGCAGTCGTGTGGACCCACAGACTCGCTGCGACGGGAGAATGCGAAGCTTGTGCCTCAGACGGCTGCGGGTTCCAGTGGCTGCCAGACGGTGATCTTCGGGGGCTGGGTCTCGAGTGCCGGTGATGGGTCGGCCACTGTGGCCGCGGCGTGAGCGCGTTCCTGGTCGGTGAAGCCGCGCACGCTGTGGCAGAACTCGACCATGTTGCCGCTGGGGTCGGTGATGTAGATGGAGATGCAGAACTCGTGGTCCACCTCCAGCACGGTGTGGCCGTGGCTGCGCCAGCGGTCGCGGTGTCGTTCGAGCTCCGCATACGACGGTGCGTCGAAGGCGATGTGGTTGACCCACACCGGCAGGCCGTGCGAGGTGTTGACGTCGACAGGGAAGTCGGTGCCGATCTCGCTGTCGTGGATCTCCCAGAAGGCCATCATCCCGGTTTCGCCGTTGGGTGATTCGTCGGTGGCGTAGAAGAAGTGCTTGCTGAACCCGTGGCTGTTGCCGTCGCGGTCCGGAGGGGTGGGAGTGGCCACCACCTTCACGAGATGGAAGCCCATCACCTCGGTGTAGAAGCGATGCGTGACCGCGGCGTCGTGGGTGGCG
Source organism: Ilumatobacteraceae bacterium (assembly GCA_049696035.1). GTDB lineage: Bacteria > Actinomycetota > Acidimicrobiia > Acidimicrobiales > Ilumatobacteraceae > UBA668. The sequence goes on along the minus strand of JBAVTH010000196.1, from coordinate 70 downwards.
AGTGCAACGTGATGGAAGCCCATCGCGGAATTGTCGCGCTGCGATGCAGGCCCGGGCGTACCGGGCGGCA
>JBAVTH010000195.1:0-4300 GCA_049696035.1 Ilumatobacteraceae bacterium | reverse complement strand
CATCGATCCCGCCCGATGCGTTCGTCGCCCTCGATTCCACCCAGCTGGCCTACACCGCCCACTCGTTCCTGCCGTGCGACTCGCCCCGCCGATGGCTGGCCCCGTACGGGTTCGGCACGCTCGGCTGCGCGATCCCGATGGCGATCGGGGCCTGCATCGCCGAGCCCGGCCGGCCCGCGTTCGCGCTGGTCGGCGACGGTGGGTGGATGTTCACCGTGGCCGAGATGGCGACTGCTGCCGACGTGGGCGCCGACATCGTCGCCGTCATGTGGGACAACGGCGGCTACGGCCAGATCGCGATCTCGTTCGACGACGCGGTCGCGCCGCGCATGGGCGTGGCCATCTCGTCGCCCGATCCGGAGTCCATCGCCCGCGGCTTCGGCTGGCACGCCTCCACCGTCGACAGCCCAGGCGACCTCCAGGCCGCTCTCGTCGGGGCGTTCCGGGCAGGTGGCCCACGGTTCATCCGCGTGCAGGTACCGCGCCTCGCGCCCTGAGCACCTGCAGGATCGTAGGCGGCGCGAGCCGCGTGGCCCGGAGCGACGGGGGTACCGACCCGGCCGCGCCACGCACGCCGCGCCGGCTCACCCGGTCATCCGAAAGGATGACCGACGTCGCACCTCACGACGGACGACGCGCCGCTTGCTCACCTGATAACACCGTGGCATGAGCACCGGGCTGCTTCCCACCTCAGCGCGCTGGGCGCCGCCCGACCCGGCGGGCCGGCATCGTGCACCTCGCACCCGACACACCACCGTGGTGGCCATGTGCGGCACCCTCGCCGCCCTCGCCAGCCTGTTCGCGGGCAACCAGGCAGTACTCGCGATCGCCCTGCTCTTCGTCGTGTCGTGGCCACTCGAACGGCTGTGGCGCCGCCATCCCGTGCCGGTGCGACGTCTGGCACTGCGCACCGACCTCGCCTACGCGGCCTCTCAACCGCTGCTGCAGGCGGCCACCATCGTCGTGGTGATCGTCATGGGCGTGCTGTCGCTCGCCTGGCTGCCCGGCCTGCTGCTGCGGCCGCTCGTCATGGCGGCGCCGCCGCTTGCTCGGGCCATCGGCGGCTTCCTGGTCTTCGACTTCCTCGTCTACTGGGCGCACCGGTGGGGGCACACGGTGCCCCTGTTCTGGCGCTTCCACGCCGTCCACCACAGCACCCGTCACCTGGACTGGGTGTCGGGCTTCCGGGCCCACCCGTTCGACGGTGTGTTCATCGCTCCAGCCGTCGTGTTCCTCATCGCGGCCGGTGTCGACAACACGGTCACCGGCGTGCTCGCGATCTTGCAGTTCCTGGTCGGGCTCGGCGCACATCTCAACGTGCGCTTCCGCCTCCGGCCGCTGTGGCCGCTGGTGATGACGCCCGAGTTCCATCACTGGCACCACGAGCTGCGCCCTGCGGCCCACCACAGCAACTACTCGACGTTCCTGCCGGTGTGGGACATCCTGTTCCGCACGTACCGCATGCCGCGCGACGAGCGACCGCAGCGGTACGGCGTGGCGCAGCCCATGCCCGATGGCATCCTGCAGCAGCTGTGGTTCCCGCTGCAGGGGCTGTGGCGGGAGCTCCGCGCGTGGCGCTCCAGCCGGCGTCGCCGGCATCGCGGTGTTCCCACGTAAAGTCCACCCGATGTCGGTCATCGGGCGGGACGAGGAGTTGGCGGCGCTGGCCGCGACACTCGCCGCGGCCGATACCCGATCCACGATCACGATCCTCCATGCCGAGGCCGGCGTCGGGAAGACCGCTCTGCTGGCAGCAGCGGTGCAGGCCGCCTCGGATGCAGGCACCCGCGTGCTGCGCTGCCAGCCGACGCAGACCGAAGCCTCCCTCGGCTACGCCGCGCTCGGCGACCTGCTGGCGCCGGTCACCGATCTCGACCACCTCGATCCCGTTCCGCGCATGGCGCTCGAACGGGCGCTGCTGCGCGACCGGCCCGGCCAGGGCAGGAGCGAGGGCGACGCTCGATCGGTCGGAGTCGCCTGTGCCGGCATGTGGAGCCGGCTCGCTGCCGATGCCCCACTGCTCATCGTGATCGACGACGTCCACTGGCTCGACGCGGCGTCGGGTGCGGCGCTCGCGTTCAGCTTCCGGCGGTTGCCCGAGCGCGGTGTCACCGTGTGGTGCGCACGGCGCACCGGCGAACCGTGCGTGCCGCTGCCCGGCGATGAGATAGGCGTGCCGGCACTCGGCGACGACGCCGTGGCCGCCATCCTTCGCCGGCGCACGGCCTCGGCGCTGAGCGCTCGCGACCTGCGAACGATCACCGCCACCGCCGCCGGCAACCCGCTGTTCGCGCTCGAGCTCGCCGCGCACCGAGCCGCCCGCGACGGCAGGCCGTTGTCGGTGCCGGCCTCCTTGCACGAGGTGATCCGCGATCGTTTCGGCGCCGTCGCCCCCGGCATCGCCGACGCGCTCGCTGCGGCCGCGCTGCTGGCGCGACCCGATCTCGCGACGATCCGGCGGCTCGGTCTCGTCAGCGCCATCGAACAGGCAGAAGCCGACGGGCTGGTGACCACCGACTCCGGCGAGGTGGTGTTCACACATCCGCTGTTCGCCGCTGCGATCCTCGATCAGCTCACCCCTTCGGCGAAGCGTGCGCTCCACCGCCGATTGGAGGTGGCGACGGCAACCGACCGTTCCGAGTCGATCCGACACGCCGGGCTCGCCGCGGAGGAACCCGACCGCGAACTGGCCGACCGCCTCACCGGCGTCGCCGACGAGCTGGCAGCGCGTGGCGCGCTCGAGAACGCGGCCGACTTCGCCGTGCTGGCGGCCGCGCTCAGCCCCGCCGACGCGATCGAGCGACCCGAGCGCTATGCCGCCGCCGCCCACCTCACCTTCCAACGCGGCGAAGCCGACGGTGCGCTGCGGTTGTTGGGTCACGTCGACTTCGAGGTGGCGTCGTCATCGGTACGCGCGCGAGCGCTATTGATCCGTTCGAAGGTCGCGTTCTCCACCGCCAGCGCCGGCGATGCAGCCTCCTATGCCACGCAAGCGCTGGCTCAGTGCACGAGCGACGCCGAACGCATAGAAGCCCACTCGATCCTCTCGCGCGTCTCCTACGACCACTTCCCGACGGCTGCCGAGCATGCCCGGCTCGCGCTCGAGCTGGCCGAGCGCACGTCGGTTCCGCCGGCGGTGCTTGCCTCCGCGCTCACTGCCGGCGCTGCGGCAACGCTGCTTGCCGGAGGCGGTCTCGACCGCCAGCTGTACGAACGGGCGATCGAGCTCGAACGCGACATCCCCGTCTATGCGGCCGACTCGGCATTCGCGTCGTTCGCGGCGATGTTGAAGACCACCGACGAACTGGACGAGGCCCGCGAGATGCTGCTGGCGCTGCTGGCGGCGAACGAGGACGAAGGCGCCCTGCCGTACGCGCTCTCCCACCTTCCACAACTGGAGCTGTGGGCAGGCAACTGGGATGCCGCCGAGGACTACGCCAACCGCCACCTCGATGCCGCCACCCGCACGGGGCAGCACGATCAGGTCGCACAGGCCACCAGCAACCTCGCGCTCGTCAACACGTTCCGCGGCGCGGTCAACGACGCCGCCGCACTGGCCGAGGGCCTGCGGCAGCTCGGGCGTGACATCGACGACGCGTGGACCGAACGCAACGGCTGGGGTCTGCTCGGCATCGTTGCGCTCGCCAACGGTGAAGCCGAGCAGGCGGTCGAGGCGCTGGCCCGATGGCACGAGCTGGCGGAACAGATGGGCCTGAAGGAGCCCGGCTACTGCCGGATGCAGGCGGACCACGTGGAGGCATTGGTCGCGACCGGCCGCATCGAGGCCGCCGAGCAGTTGGCGACGACGATGCAGGCTGAGGCGGAGCGACTCCACCGAACCACGCTGCGCGCAGGAGCCTCGCGCGCCAGGGCGCTGGTGGCCGCTGCGCAGGGCCGGCATGCCGATGCCGTCGCGCTGGCAACCGATGCCGTGGAGCTGTACGCCGCCACACCGCTGGTGGTGGAGCACGCGCGGGCGCTGCTGACGTTGGGCCAGATCCATCGCCGCTTCAAGGAGAAGTCGGCGGCACGGGCCAACCTGCAGGCCGCGCTCAGCGTGTTCGAACGCCTCGGCGCCGAACGATTCGCCGAACGTGCCCGCCAGGACCTGGCCCGCATCGGGCTGCGACCGCCGGCGGGCAGCGGCCTGACCGAGACCGAGCGTCGCGTGGCCGAGCTGGCGGCCACCGGCAAGACGGTTCGCCAGGTGGGCGACGAGCTGTTCATCAGCCCCAAGACGGTCGAGGCCAACCTGACTCGGGTGTACCGCAAGCTGGGCCTCGGCGGCCGGGCCGAGCTG
>JBAVTH010000194.1:0-1708 GCA_049696035.1 Ilumatobacteraceae bacterium | reverse complement strand
TGGCAAACACGGCCGATACCGTGACCGGCATGCTGTCGGCTGATCGCTTTCGAGCTGCCCTCATGCGGCCCCGCGTGGGGATCCCGCTCTTGGTCCTGATGGTCGCTGTCGGGCTGCTCTGGATGCGTGGGGCCGACGAGCGTCGCGTGAACGACTCCTGCAGCACGTGGCTGGAACACCGCGACGGTCTTCGATGGGTTCTCAGCGAGACGGACGAGGCCGTCGGTCGCGCCAAGGACCAAGGCGCCAAACACGCCAGAAACCAGTACAACGACCTGGACCGAGCACTCAACTTCATCGCGAGTTGGCAGAGCGTCGGGCCTCAGGTCCGCAAAGACCTCGACGGGAGCAGCGACGCGAGCAACCTCGAACGCGGAGCGGACTCAGCGTTCGGATTCGTCGACGAGGGACTCGACGAGCTGCAACGCCTCATCGAGTACGGGAGCCCCTCGGAACTGGAGTCCTGGATTCCGGAGATGAACGCCCGGTTCCAAAACGTCGATGACACCTGCCTGGCCGCTGCGAGATAGCAGCCAGCCACGTCGAAAGGCACCTTCCCGCCGCGTACCGTCCCGGTCGACGCGGCAGTGCATTCCGCCGCCTGTCGGACGCAACCGACCCGCTCGACCCTGCCGATGGCCGGGCGTTCCACCGTGCCGATGAGGGCGTGAGCTATTGGTGGGAGCGGGCCTCGTCCATCGACCTGCGGACGGCTGCAAACCGCTCCAGCGTGAACCCAGAGACAGCCCGGATCTCGTCCTGGTCCCAGACGTTCTGCATGTAGTGCTCGATGGTGAAGAGCGCAGCCCGAACGATCTCCGCTTCTTCCAAGTCAATGATGATTGACCCGTGCTCGCTCCGCTCCATGTGGCGAGAGCCTAACGACCCGACCGCCCTCACGTGTCCGCGGTGAGCAGCCGATGGTCGGGCGCAGCCCGACAGTGCCGATGAGCGGGCACTAGCGAGCAGCGTCGAATGCTCTGAGCGCAGCCAGCGCAGCGGCTGCAATCGCCGCGAGTTCGACCCGGTCAACGCGGAAGAGCAACGCCTCGTCCCACACCCAGGAGTCTGGATCGTTCGTGCGGTTGTGTTCCCTGAACAGGAAGATCGCCTCGTTGCCCCACAGATAGGCACGAGTCGAGTAGGCGTCCATCGACTCCCCCCAGCCTGGCAGCGTCAGGTCGTAGAGGTTGTGCTCATCGTCAACGTCCAGCCAGTCATCAGAGGTCAGGAAGTCCAAGATGGCGGTTGGGCTGTGCAGGTCGGGATCGATTCGCGGATCGTCCAGGGCTTTCAGATCGGCCAATGCGGCGACGGAGGCGTATTCCCCCGCAGGCTGCCCGTCGCCGAGCACGCGGTCTCCGAACCGCAGCATGAAGACGAAGAAGCCGCGGCTCAAGGCCGGAGTCAGGCCGACGCCGAAGTAGCCGTCTTCGCTCTGGATGTGCACGTGGGGAGCGTAGGGGAACCGCACGCATCTGCCGCGACTCGTGCGTCTCGGAACCCGTTGCATTCCGCCGCGTGAGACTGTCAAGCGCGGCCGCCCGGCGCTCGATGCTCTGGTCCCATTCTGTCCCGCAAGCGGATTCCTCATTCGGGACGCACACCCCCCTTCTTGCGGCGGGCGGACAGCGCGACGGGGCGTGGCTGGGGTGCACGATGAGAAGCGCCTGCATCTGCGCTGGCTCTTGGCTACTGGTCCTTCGTT
>JBAVTH010000193.1:0-2200 GCA_049696035.1 Ilumatobacteraceae bacterium | reverse complement strand
CCACCGACGTGGCCCTGCAGCGCACCATCACCGACATGGTCGAAGACCTCCGCAACGGCGGCACGCTCTCGGGCGCGGCCGCCAAGCACCCCGAAGCCTTCCCCACCTACTACATCGGCATCCTCGGTTCAGCCGAGCTCACCGGCAAGCTCGACGACACGCTCGACAACCTCGCCGGCTACCTCGAGCGTGAGGTAGAGACCCGGTCGAAGGTGGTGGCCGCCCTCTCCTATCCGGGCGTCGTCATGGTGATGGCGCTGTTCACGGTCGCCGTGCTCGCCGGCTACGTCCTGCCTCAGTTCAAGCCGCTGTTCGAGGAGCTGAACGCCGACCTGCCCTTCGCCACTCGCGCGCTGCTGTTCAGCGCCGACCTGTTCACGGTGATGTGGTACATCCCTGCCAGCCTGATGGCGTGCTTCTTCGGGTGGATCATGTGGATGACCAAGACCGACAAGGGCAAGGTGTTCAAGGACAAGTTCATCCTGAAGCTGCCCGTCATCAGCGGCATCGTCGAGTACGCGATCCTCGAACGCTTCTGCCGCATCCTGGGTGCGATGGTGAAGGCCGGTGTGCCCTTGCCCGACGCGATGCGCACCACCACCGAGTCCACCAACAACATCGTGTTCCGCGAACGGCTGGTGGAGGCCCAGGCGGAGATGATGGAAGGCGGCGGTTTCGCCAAGCCGCTGGCGCGCACCGAGCTGTTCCCGGGCGCTGCTCGCCAGATGTTCAAGGTGGGTGAGGAGACCGGCACGCTCGACGCGCAGCTGGAAGTCGCCAGCATGTACTTCGACCGCGAGCTGGAGAGCCGCATCAAGCGCTTCACCACCATGTTCGAACCATTGATGATCGTCTTCGTCGGTGTGGTCGTCGGCTTCGTGGCCGTGGCGCTCGTGCAGGCCATGTACGGCGTGCTCGACAGCGTCAAGAAGGACACCTAGCACCCTCGCTGCGCTCGGTCGGTGCTGCGCCCGGTCGCCCAGCCACGTCACCCCGCAGCTTCCGGAAGCAGGAAACGGGGCCACCGGCCACCAACTCGCTTCCAGAAGCAACGGCGAACGGGGCAACCGGACCGAAATCGGCCCGACCGCCGGCCGAGTTGTTCACCGGGTGCTCGCTGGATATGGTCGGAACGCATGCCTGCATGCACCATCTTGGGTGCCGTGGGCGAGCTCGCAGCCTCTCGCCACGGTGCCTTCACTCGAAGCCAGGCTGCCGAACACGGACTCGACCGAGCGGCACTCACCCGCCTGCGCCAGCGCGGCGTGCTGCTGGAGCCGGCGCCCGACGTGCTGCTCATCCGCGGCGCGCCTCACACCTGGCAGCAACGGGCGTACACCAGCACGCTCGCTGCGGGCGGGCACGGCATCGTCATCGGTGGCATCGCCTCGCGCCTGCACGGGCTCGACGGCTTCGACGACCACCACCACGTGCTCGCCGCCATCCCCCGCGGCGGTCGGATGCCGCTGCCGAACGTCGCCGCGACTCAACTCCGAGCGAGCTACGACGACGAACTCGACGTGACCGTCGTCGACCACATCCCCTGCAGTTCGATTGCACGCACGCTCGTCGATCTGGCGCGCTACCACCCCGATCGCTACGAGCGAGCGGCCGACGACTTCCAGCGACGCGGCCTCAGCGTGCAGTGGCTCGCCCAGACGATCGAGCGGGTCCCTCCTCGGCGCGGCGACGGGCGAGCGATGATGCTCGACGACCTCGAGCGGCGCCTCACGGGCGGCACCGTGCGCGGCTCATGGTTCGAGCAGTTGGTCGAGCGGTGCGTGGCCTCGCCTCGAATCCCACCCGTGGTCAGGCAGTACTCCGTGCGCGCACGCGACGGCCAGTTCGTCGCGCGGCCCGACCTTGCGATTCCGTCGCTGCGCATCGCGATCGAAGCGCACAGCCGGCGGCACCACACCGGTCCACGGGCCGAAGCGTTCGACGAACGGCGCGACAACTCGCTGGCCGAGCACGGATGGCACACGTCGTACGTCGGCTGGTCGGACACGGCCACACCGGCCAGTGTGTGCCGCTCGATCGAGCGGTTCGTCGCGCAGCGGGCCGTGGACCTGGGTGTGGATCTCGCTGCCCTGCTCGCTCCGTGACAACGAGCTTCCGGAAGCACCCGGGCGTGGTGAAGCCCTCGCTGCTGCTTCCGAAAGCCTGCCGGCACCGAGCCAAGTGGAAGGAGGACGGGGTC
>JBAVTH010000192.1:0-5929 GCA_049696035.1 Ilumatobacteraceae bacterium | reverse complement strand
GAACCGGATCCACTTCGATCTCACCTCGACCTCGCTCGACGACCAGACCAACACGGTGGCGCAGCTCCTGGCGATCGGGGCGAGGCACATCGACATCGGGCAGGACCCCGGCGAGACCCACGTCGTGCTCGCCGATCCCGAGGGCAACGAGTTCTGCATCATCGAGCCCGACAACCGCTTCCTCGCCGGCTGTCCCCGCCTCGGGGCGGTCAACTGCGACGGCACGCATGCCGTCGGATGCTTCTGGAGCGAGGTGCTGGGATGGCCGCTGGTCTGGGATCAGGACGAGGAGACAGCGATCCAGGCACCCGACGGCCGCGGCCCGAAGATCACCTGGAGCGGGCCTCCGCTGATGCCGAGGTTCGGCGAGGAGCGGTTCCACTTCCACATCGCTCCTGCGTCAGGGACGAGCGCGCCGGCCGCGCTCGAGCACCTGCTCGCGCTCGGCGCCACCAGACTCGACATCGGCCACGCGTGCTCCCGTGCGGTCGCACTCGCCGATGTCGATGGCAACCAGTTCTGCCTGGTCGAGCCGTAGCGCGCAGCGTCTGGGCTGGCCGACTCAGAGCGGGTGACGCGGGTTGGCGCAGACGAACACCCCGGCGCGCGTACGGATGCGAAGCCGCCCTCCTACGAACCGGCGCGACACGGCTGCATCGAACTCTTCTCGCTGGGCGTCGGTGGCGAACTCGCCCGGTGGGAACGACAACCCGTAGGCGACCACGGCTGCAGGGTCATCGACCAGCAAGTCGTTGTCGAACGCATGCCAGACGACAGTTGCGAACTGCTCCCGCAGGCGTGCTTCGCCGGTGTCGATCCCGAACACCTCGTAGAGGCCCTCGGCATGGCTGCCGAACACCTCGGCGATCGCATCGTTGACCTCGCGCATGTGCCCGTAGCCGTTGGTCGCGACGAGGACGACACCTCCCCGGCGAACAACTCGAGCGAGTTCGGCAACTCCTCGATCCGGGTCCGGCACGTGGTACAGCATGTGATTCGCGATGACGACATCGAACGCCTCGTCCTCGAACGGCAGCGCTTGCACGTCACAGACCCTGCCCTGGATCTGGGCGTATCGCCCGTCCTCTGCTCGGGCGACCGCCTCGTTGACCATGCCCGGCGAGAGATCGGTGAGTGTGAGCGACAACGACCGGGGAAGGTCACCGTTCTCCCAGAACCTCCCGGTTCCACAACCGCACTCCAGCACCGAGCCGACCGGCGACCAGTCGATCAGAGCGGCCTCGAACTGACCGAGGGGTACCGGCGATGTGGAAAAGCTCCGATGCAGGTACGAGCGCGCGTCGAGCTTCGCACCGGTGCCGTATTGGACATCGCGCAGGTACCGCTGATCACCACCGCTGAACGCGGATCGCTCCGTCATCGCAGAAGCCTGACACCGAGCGAAGCCCGACAGTGCTTCACGGCCGTGTTGCCCGGCTTCGACGGCAGTGGGTCGCGTGCTCGAACGATGCGGCCGAACGCAGCAGCCGACGCCGGCTCATGGCGATGGCCGACGGCTCTGTAGCACGCAGAACTCGTTGCCCTCCGGATCAGCGAGCACCACCCACGGAACCTCGCCCTGCCCGATGTCAACGCGGACTGCGCCCAGTGCGACGAGTCGTTCCACCTCGGCGTGCTGATCGTCAGGGCGGAAGTCGAGATGCAGGCGGTCCTTGACCTGCTTGCGTTCGTCGACCGGCACGAAGATGAGTCCCGGCAGCCGATCCGCCTGTGGCCGGATCTCGAACTCGGCCGGATCGTCGTTGACGGTGATCCATCCGAGCGCCTCGAGCCACCACCGACCGAGCGCCACCGGGTCGTGGGCGTCGACGACGACTTGCTCCCACTCGAGGCTCATACGACGACGATACGCCACCTCTCCAGCTCGAACCGCCTCGATTCACCCGAACTCGAATGCGCCGCTCGTCTCGATTGACTTCACGTGGGCGGATCGAATGTCAGCGTCCCGCATCCAGCGTCCCATGAACCGATCACCGGCGTCGCCGACGATCGATCGACCAGCCCTGCGGGCAGCGCCTCTTCGACCGGCTGATGACTCGATACGGTTTGGGCATGTCGGCAGAAGTGGCGAGTCCTGAGACGGAGCGCGCAGCGCTGATCCAGTTCCTCGACCACCAGCGCGAAGCGCTGATCGACAAGGTGCACGGCGTGTCGGAAGCGGCGGCGCGGCTGACGCCCACCGTCAGCTCGCTGTCGCTGCTGGGCCTGGTCAGGCATTCGGCGATCTGGGAGCGGCGGTGGTTCCAGGTGATCGTGGCCGGACGCAGCGTTCCTGGGGAGTGGCCGAGCGTGCGGTCGCGGGATGCGGATGCAACCTTCTCACTCACCGACCAGGACACCGTCGAGACGGTTGTCGCCGAGTATCGGGAGCAGATCGCCGGCTCGAACGAAGTCCTGAGCACGTTCGAACTCGGCGCGCCGTGCGCGTTGCCGGAGATGGCCGGCCGGAGCGTGCGATGGGTAGCGCTGCACATGATCGAGGAGACCGCCCGGCATGCCGGCCACGCCGACATCATCCGCGAGACCATCGACGGCAGCCGCGGACGCTGAGCCCACCGCGCAGCACAGACCCGTCGGCGGGTACAGCTAGCAGTCGGTGGCCGGCACCGAGATCACGGTGGGCGTGTTGGCGCTGCGGCTGCCATCGTTCATCACGGCGGTGATGCGCAGGGTGTACGTCGAGTTGGGCAGTTGGGCGACCAGCGCGTCCCACGGCGCGCCGGCGTTGCTGAGCGCCGGCAGCTGGCTCCACGAGCCGTCGAGGCTCTGGATCTCGACGTCGTACATCGTCAGGCCTTCGAGGTCGCCCGGCCACACCGGCAGCAGCGCCCAGCCGGCACCGGGCACCGGGCACTCGGGGGTGAACGCAACGGTCGGGGCCGCCACCGCTGCCGCCATCGGCTGCCGCGCGACCGGCGTGGTCGGCGCGTCGGTCGTCGTCGACGAGTCGCTCTCGCTCGCCGACGTCGCACCGGTGGACGGCGAATCGTCCCAGATCACCCTCACCAGGCTGCCGAATGCCACAGCCACTAGGCACAGGCTCAGCAGCGCCACCCCGATGAAGCGCACCGAGCGGCTTCGACCCGACTTCTCCTTGGCCGGCTCCTTCTCCTTCGCCGCGCCCGACTCGTCGGCTCCGTGCCCGCGCTTTGCGCTCCACAGCCGCCGGCGAGTCTTGCTCGCCGCCTCCTTCACTGCCAGCCTCCGCTGCACGGAGGCCTCCGACGGCGGCGGCGAAGGCGGCACCACCGGGTTCACGGACGAATCGGGCGCAGGGTCGGCGCGGACTCCGAGCGCCGACTCCGTGCGGGGCACCGAGCCGGCGTTGTGCAACAACGGCAGGGCGCGCTCAGCGGCCACCACCACCATGTGCGGCGGCATCAGCGTGTGCGAGCCTCGGGTGATCACGCGCACAACGCGCTCACCAGGGCACACCATCACGCCGTCGATCGTCGATGGCGTCGCGGCCGGCAGCACCGCTTCGAGCAACGCGACCACCGGCACGACCGGGGTGGCGAGCGATTGCGTCAGCAGCTGGGCTTCCACCCTGGCCGCGTCGAGCACATCACGCAACGACTGCTCGCCGCTCCACAGTTGCCCCTCGCGGTAGTCCACCGCTTCCACACACCGGCGGGTGAGCACCACGAATGCTCCGCCAGGCCCGACCACGAGGTGGTCGATGTTGCCCTTCGAGCCGGGAAGACGCAGGTCGTGCAGAATCGCGTACGCAGGTGGCAACTCGGCAAGACGGCCCGCCATGGCTCCTTCGTCGGCGGCCAGCGCCTCCAGCCACCTCGCCTCCATGAGCAGGCGGTCGGAGGTGGCGCGCCGCTGCGCGGCCTGCTGCAATGCACTTCCGCCGGCGATGCCACCCTCGATCACGGAGTGAGTATCGACCGTTCAGTGGGAATCTTGACCTGCGCTTGACATTTCCGTGGTGAAGCTCAGGAAACGGAGGCCGCTCGCTCAGGCCCAACCACCGGCGTAGGCCACGAACTGGCCGGTGGTGAAGCGGCTGGTGCCGTCGATGTACGGCATGCAGAACGCAGCGAACTCCTCCACCGTGCCCAGGCGGCGCAGCGGCACTGCCGCCTCGATGCGCGCTCTCACGGCAGGGTCGTCGGCGCCGGCGGCGCGACGGAACTCGGGGAAGTCCATGAAGTTGGTACCGATCGCGTTCACCTGCACGCCACGGGGTGCCACCTCGGCGGCCACGTTCTTCACCAGCATGTTCGCGCCGGCGCGAGCTGCCGAGTACAGCGGGGCGTTGGGCGTCGGCCGGGCACCGGCCGCGCTGGTGATCACCAGCACCTGACCGTCGCCTTGCTCGGCCATCACGGGGGCGACGGCGCGCAGGAAGTGGTACGGCGCCTCCATGCAGCCGGTGACCGCTGCCCGCAGGCTCTCCAGCGTGGAGGTGAGGAACGAGCCGGTGATCACCCGCCCACTGAAGGCCGTTGCCGAATCGACGCGGCCGAAGCGCTCGAGAGCAGCGGCGATCAGCTTCGGTGCCGAGGCAGGGTCGGCCAGGTCGCGCACACCCTCCACCACGTGCACCGTGGCGCCGAGCGCGGTCAACTCGTCGACCAGGCCCTCGGCGGGGTTGCCGATCACCAGGTCGTGGCCGCGGGCGGCCAGCAAGCGGGCCAGCGGCGGCCCCACGTAGAAGCCTGCATCCTGCAGGACGGCGACACGGCGGGCGGGTTCGGTGGCGGGCATCGGCCCATTCAAACAATTGGCAGCGACTGTGTCAACTGTGCGCGAGCACGGCCTCGGCGGTGCGGCGGCCGCTGAACAGCGCACCCTGGATGGAGGGCGTGTCGCGGTGGTCGCCGCACACGAACAGGCCATCACCCAACGACACCCGCTGCTTGGGGTGGAACGGCGGTTGCGAGTCGGGCTGGCCGTGGTGGATGGTGTCCACCCTCAGCACTCGCCACCCGTCCACCTGGGCGCCCCACCAGCCGCGCAGCTGGCGTTGCACGGTGGCGGCGAGCGTGCCCTGGTCGTCGCCGAACGCCGGGCAGGCGGCGGCTATCAGTGCCTGACCGGGCGGTGCGTAGTCCGGGGCGACGTTGCTCATCACCGCCACGTTGAGCGCCGGCCCGGTGAGCGTGCCGTCGAGCACGATCAGCTTCTGCGCCACGGGCGCGGCGGGCGCGGCGAACCACACGCACGAGACGGGGCGCGACGCCGGCGACGACAGCTTCCGCTCGCCCAGCAGCGTGGCGGCGGCGGGGCCCTCGGTGGCCACCACGATGCGGTCGGCTTCGACGGACCGTCCGTCGGCCGTGCTCACCAGGCCGGGCGCCACCTGTGCGACCGCGACCCCGAGGTGGACGGTGCCCGGGGTGAGCCCGGCAGCCAGTTGGTTCGGGATGGCCTGCATGCCCAGGGCCGGTACCGCGGAGTCGCCGACTGCCAGGCAGCGCAGGATGATGTCGGCCATGCGCCGGCTGCCGGAGAGCCCGGCGTCCAGCTGGATGCCGCCCAGCAGAGGGCGAAAGAAGCGATCGATGATGCGCGTGCTGAAACCGATGTCGCGCAGCATGGTGAGCGTGGTGACGTCTTCGCGCCGCAGCAACGACACCGGGTCGGCCGTGCGCAGGCGGTGCAGCAGCCCGGCCAGACGAACCTTGTCGGTGATGCTGCCCACTGGCGCGACCGCGCTGGGCAGCAACATGGCCGGCCGTCGGGTGGGATCGCCCAGCGACCACATCCGCTTGCCCAGCCACACCATCGAACCAGGGGCGAACGCCCGCAGGTCGAGCGCCGCGACGTCCAACTGGCGCGACACCTCCGGATAGGCCGTGAGCAGCACCTGGAACCCGCGGTCCAGCCGGAAGCCGTCGACCACATCGGTGCGCACCCGGCCGCCCACGCCGTCGGAGGCCTCCAGCACCACCAC
>JBAVTH010000191.1:0-10761 GCA_049696035.1 Ilumatobacteraceae bacterium | reverse complement strand
TGGCGATGGACACGCCGTCGTTGGTGATGGTGGGGGCGCCGAACTTCTTGTCGAGGACGACGTTGCGACCCTTCGGTCCGAGCGTCACCTTGACGGTGTCGGCCAGGCGGTTGACGCCGGCCTCGAGGGCGCGGCGCGCCTCGTCGTGGAACTTCAGTTGCTTTGCCATGTGGGTCAGTGGCTCACTTCTCGACGATCGCGAGGACGTCGCGGCTGGTGAGGATCAGGAGATCCTTGCCGTCGATGGTGACCTCGGTGCCGCCGTACTTGCTGTAGAGCACCGTGTCGCCGACCTTCACGTCGAGCGGGCTGTGAGCGCCGCGATCGTCGCTCCAGCGGCCGGGGCCGACGGCGACGACGGAACCCTGCTGGGGCTTCTCCTTGGCGGTGTCGGGGATCACCAGGCCAGATGCGGTGGTGAGCTCGGCCTCGTTGGGCAGAACGACGATGCGATCGTCAAGCGGCTTGAGTGACATGGTGCAGGCCTCCATTGGCAGTACACGGAATGTGAATGAGTTGGATCGCTCGGAGGGTTAGCACTCAACCCTCGCGAGTGCCAAGGCTACGCGCCAACATGGGTGGTTAGCAACCGGGAGTCGAGAGTGCTAACCGCGACCCCTGGGCGCACCCTCACCTGGGAGACTTCCCCCATGTCACTGCAGGACGGCGCCGACGAGTTCGGCGAGATCGATCCCGCCGAACGCTCGCCGATCAGGCGGCCTCGTCGGTGGAGTCGGCTCGCCATGGCCAGCGGCGTGCTCGTGATCGGGGCGACCTTGGCACTCTGGCAGCCGTGGCGAGGCAGCAGCAGCGGGAACGGAGGGGTCGACACCCTCGACACCGCCCCCTCCTCGCTCACCGAGCAACTGGTGATCGATCTGCCCGGACTGCAGCTCGATTCCTCTTCACTGCCGGGCCCGCCGAGCGCCGGCGCAGTCCCCGATCGGGGGTTCGTCTTCACGGCCGCGGCAGCCTCGATGACCGATGGGCCGATGCTGGCCCTGGTCGTCACCGAGCTCATCGACGACAAGGCCGACCCGAGCCCGGTGGACTCCGTCGACATCAATGGCACGCCGGCCATCGTCCAACGCAACGGGCAGTCGGTCGAGGTGATCTGGGAAGGCGAACCAGGCCTGCAGTACGGAGCAGTCGGCGCGGGGATGCCAGAGGCTCGCGTGATCGCGTTCGCACGCGCGGTCAGCTTCGACGGCGGCATCACGACCGTTTCCGACCCGTCCGTGCTCGACGGCCTGCAACCGGCGGGCGACATCGAGGCGCTGGTCGGCCTGGTCGACATGGCCCAGCCGCTCGCGTTCGGAGGCGGAGGAGAGGTGACGGGTGTTCGCTACCTCGACGAGGACGGCAGCTTTGTGACCGTCGCCAGCATCCGGGCCCGGCCCGCCGACCTGCAACTGCTGGCCGGTCTGCTCATCGACGGCGAGCAGGCCACGACGGTCGGCGACGCGCCCGGTGTCGTCGGCGAGCTCGATGCCGACCTACGCGAGGGCGACGGCCAGCGGATGATCGTCTGGCAGCAGGATGACCGGGTGATCGCGGTGGTGGCCACCACCACCGTCGCCCACCTGCGAGACCTGGCCGCCGCCGTACGCCCGGCAACGTCGGACGAGTGGGACGACGTCGTCGCTGCGGTGTTCAACGGTTCGGAGTTCGTCACCGACGAGGTGGGCAGCGCACCGGGCGCCACCTCCGACCCGACGCAACCCTGACCTCGCAACGTCGGCGACGCACGTCGCGTGCGACACTGTGCGCATGCGGCAGCCGCACGCCACCGGCGAGATCATCGAGATCGATGTCATCGACGCGGACCCCGATGCGTTCGGAGGCGAAGGTTCTGCTACCACGCACCACGAACGCACACCGCTGCCGCGGTGGGCGATCCCGGTTGCCGCCGGCCTCGTCGTCGCGCTGTGGGTGACCGCCGCGATCTGGCACCCGTGGGTGCCCGAGCCGAAGTGGCGCACCTTCGCCCCACCCGCAGCACCCGCTGCCGTGCTCACCGATCAGCTCGTGCTCGGCCTCTCGCCCGACACGGTCATCGGGTTGGACCTCGGCCAAGAGCTCGCGCCGCGCGAGCCGACACCGATCGGGTACGTGTTCGCCGAGCCGGACGGCACCTACGAGACGAATGCGTGGGCGCTGTTCCACTCGCGCGCTTCCGCCGGCGGCAGCGCCGTCGAACCGAGCGACTCCACCGACCTGGTGCGCGGCCTGCAGGCCGAGGTGCACAAAGTGCGCGTGCGCACCACGATCAGGTGGGGGCCCATCGACGGCGAGTACTGGGATGCGGAGACGAACCGATTCGACAAAGCGGCCGCACTCGCCTTCGCCAACGCCGTGGGCGTGGTCGACGGGGTGCCGGCCATCGAGCGCAGCTACCGCCTCGGGGCGTTGCAGCCATTGGGTGATGTGAAGACGCTCACTCGAGTGCAGGTGCTGGCCTCCTACCTCGGCGGCGAGCCCGTGTTGAGCGCGTTCACGCCCACGGTGGTGACCTACGAGACGTCCTCCGGGCCCGTGCGTGCCGCATCGATCGGGGTCGAGACACCCGACGCGCTGGCGATGGCCGAGTTCTACTTCGGCCACAGCAGCGACATCACCGTGCACGGCGTGCCGGCACTGAGCATCGCCTCGCGCAGTCTGGGCTCGGTGATCGTGTGGCAGGAGGGCGATCGACTGATGGCGGTGGCAGGCTCCGAGAGCGACGCGGCGATGCGCATCCTGGCCGAGTCGCTGCACGCTGCCACGCCCGACGAATGGGCGGCCGTCGTCGACGCGTCCCAGCCGGAGGTGACCTTCTCCTCGTCACCCGATCAGGTCACGATCGGCGTCGGCACGGCGGCCGATGGCACTGCCTGGCGGGCGTCTGTCACCCTCGGCAACCCGACGGTGATCTGCGTGCACCTCGGCGCCGCCGAGGAAACATCATCGAGCTGCACGTTCACCACGCCGCTCTCCCCTGCCACGCACCTGATCGAGGCCCCGACGATCCCGGCATCCTTCGTCGTCGCGGTCGTCCCGATGACGTCCGTCGACGTGCTGCGCATCACCACCGCCGACGGTGCGGTCGAGACGTTTCACCCCGTACCCGTCGACGACGTCACGTCGGCGGTGGTTGCGGAGCTCCCCACAGGCTCGAAGTACACGGTGGTCGACCCTTCCGGTTGAGCCGAGCGCGCGAGACTGCGGCGAGTGCACGACGGCGCCGACCCACACCTCATCGAGCTCATCGACGTCGACCCTCTTGCGTTCGACGAGGCCGCCGACGCCGACGCCGATTCGGCGCTGCCCGCCGGTCGCCGGTCGCCGTGGCGCATCGCGCTGGCCATGGCCGGCGTGGCCGGGGTGCTGGGGGCGACACTGCTGGTGTGGCAGCCGTGGCGCCACGATCCGCAACAGCAGTGGACCAACCGGCTCGTGCTCGACCGGCCTGTTCACGAGGTCGTCGACGTCGCCATCGACGCACCCTGGCAGGGAGCCTCGGCGGAGGAGGTCGGGTTCGTGTTCGCCGAACCCGGGGCGGTGCTGCCCTTCCTGCTCGGAGGGAGCGGACGTTCGGCCACCTGGACGTCGTACGCAGCCGACAGCCTCCGCGGCGCCTACGGCTCGATCGGCCAAGGCGACCTGCCGACGGTCGAGGTGCAGGGGGTGCCGGCCGAGGTGGCCGGGGTGTCGGGCTCGGTGGTGCGCATCCGCTTCGGCCCGCTGGCCGGGCGCATGTACGAGGTGACCACCAATGCGATGACCAAGGACGAGGCGTTGCACTTCGCCGGAGCCGTGGGCGTGGACAACGGCGAACCCGTGCTGCGCGACCCCTCCGTGCTGCACGGCATGCAACCGGTGGGCAGCGACGACCAGTTCAACGCCGCGCTCGGCCTGCTGGGAAGCGGCTGGTACGGCCCTTCGTTTCAGCCGTACACCTCGGTGAGCTACACCACCGGTGGTGCCGCGACGCACATCGCGTCGATCGCCGACGACACCGACGGAGTGCTGATGACGATGACGGAACTGGTGCTCGGCGCCACCCCGGGCCGCACGGTGCACGGCCAAACGGCGCTGACCAGGGACGTGAGGCGGCTGACCAACGACACCCAGGAGATCGCCACCATCGTGGCCTGGCACGAACGCGGCCGATTCATCACGGTCTCGGGGCGCGGCGACATGGAGGAGACGCTGGCCGCAGCCGAGGGGGCCCGCGAGGCGACGGAGGACGAGTGGGAGCCGATCGCCGCGCAGGCGACAGAGTTCTCGACCCGCTTCCCCGCGACGATCGGGTACCGCCGCACCGTCGGTGGTGCGTTCAACGGTACGGTCACGGCACTGACGGCGACGTACGAGGCCGCGAGCGGCCTGAGGATCTGCCTCGACGACGGCTACAACACGTACGCCGACTGCGCCACCAAGAGCGACGCGCGGCTGCCGCTGCTGACCATCATGCACATCCACACCGTGGCCTTCGTCGTCGCCATGGTCGAGGCCGACGCCGCCCTTCCCGAACTGCGGATCGAACGCACCGGCGGCGTGATCGACACCCACATCCTGTTCCGCCCGAGCCTGAGCATTCCCGGCCGGGCTGTCGCCGTCTTCGTGCCGGAGGATCTCGTCGGGGCCACGCTCCTCGTCGACGGCGAGATCGTGGCCACGCTGTAGCGGTCCGCCGTCACGGGTGCCGTCAGCGGTGCCACACTGCACCTCATGCGCGACGCGTTCGACGAGATCGACCTGATCGAGATCGAGTTCATCGACGCCGACCCGACCGCATTCGGCCCGCAACGAGCGAGTGAACCGGCGCCGCCTCGCGAGCGCCCCACTTGGCTGGTGCCGGCGGCGCTCGGGGTGTTGGCCGCATTGATCACCGGCGCCCTTTTCGCCGCCTGGCGATCGCGGCACGAGCCGTGGACGATCAGGGCTGAGTTCCCCGCGTCGACGGCGACGGCGACGCCCGCGCTCGGCGCGCAGCTGGTGTTCGGCGACCCGCCCGACACCCTGTCGGCCGCCAGCCTGGGAGTGGAGCCCGGCGGCGCCGACTCCGGGCTCGACAACCTCGAGGGAGCTATCGGCTACTTCTTCGGCGCGCCAGGAGCCACCATCGGCTTCGGGCAGAGCAGCACCGGCAGGTGGGCGGCGTTCTTCGCCGTCCCCGCCGACCGCGCCGACGCCCCCTCCGTCGATGGCGGCGACGGCACGACCACCATCACCGTGCAGAGCGCTCCCGGCCAGCTCCGCACGTCGGTCGGGAATCGCACCATCGAGGTCGTCTTCGGGCCGGTCGACGGCCAGGTCTTCTCCGTCGTCACCTCCGAGCTGACGCAGCAGGAGACCCTCGCGTTCGCCGAGGCCGTGTCGGTGGACGGCACCACCGCACGGGTGAGTGACAGCACCGTGCTCTCCGGCCTCCGGCCGGTCGGCAGCATCGCCGACTTCACGGCCACGTTCGGTGTGATCGTCACCGCCTCCGATCCCGCCACACCGCGGGAAGGCATCGTCTCCACGCAGTACGGGCCCGAGGGCGGGCGAGTTGCGGTCACCTCGCTGCCGGCCACCGATCATGCGTACGCGATGTTGCGCTTCTTCCTCGGCGATGCCGCCGATGCCACGGTGCACGGGCTGCCGGCCGTGGCCTTCGCCATGACCGCCGACGATCCGCTGCTCGCCTCCAACCGCCCGGGAACGATCGTCGCGTGGATCGAAGGTGGCCGCTTGATCGTGGTCAGCGGGTCCGACGGGCCGGTCACCACGACTGCCCTCGCCGAGACCGTGCGCCCCGCCACCGACGCCGAATGGACCGAGGTCGAACGGGTCGCCGGCAACACCATTGATCAAAGCGAACAGTTCGGCGACAACAGCGACGGAACGGGCTTCGCCCACCTCGACTTCGGCGCCATGCCCGACACGAGCATCTCGTACACCTTCTCGGCGATGATCGACGGCGCGGACATCATCATGACCGTCACCGAGGAGAACGCGAGCGGAGAGCTGGTGAATCGCACGTTCGCGACCACACCAGCGTCGTTGCCGGTGCTGTCGGTCAACGACTTCGACGGCGTGTTGTTCGTGATCGGCATCGTCGACCGCGCAGAAGCCGACAACCCCGAGCTGCGCATGACGCTCGCCGACGGCACGCAGACCACGAGGCCGTGCTTCGACTACGGCGAGATGCTGCCCGGACCGGCCTGCGGCACGCTGTTCCCCGACGACGCGGCCGCGGTGGAGCTGTGGAACGGCGGGGAGATGGTGTGGCGGCAAGAGCACCACTAGCCCAGCAGCGGCACGCCCAGATCGGCGGCCAGGCGCAGCACCGTGTGCAACGGCAGGCCGATCACGTTGCTGACGCTGCCTTGTACGCGTTGCACGAACACGCCGCCGGCGCCCTGCACCGCGTACGCACCCGCCTTGTCGAGCGGTTCACCGGTGCCGACGTACCAATCGATCAGCTCGACGGTGAGCGATGTGAACGTGACCAGCGACGTGATCGTCTCCGCCAGTGTGCGATCGCCCAGGCGCAGCGCGACACCGGTGTGGACACGGTGGGTACGGCCGGACAGGCTGCGCAGCATCGCCCGCGCGTCGTCGGCATCGATCGGCTTGGCGAGGATGCGCCCACCGAGATCCACGGTGGTGTCGGCTGCGATCACCAGTGCGTCCGCGCCGGCCGGCACGGCATGGGCCTTGGCCACGGCCAGGCGTTGCACGTACGGCACCGGCGCCTCGCCGGGCAGCGGTGTCTCGTCGATGTCGGGGCCGGTGATCGTGAACTGCAGGCCCAGCTGGGCGAGCAGTTCGCTCCGACGCGGCGAGGCGGAGGCGAGCACGATCTCCCGCCTTGTCATCGACACGGTGCGCTCACCCGCCGCTGAGCGCCATCACGTCGGCGTCGTCGGGCACGGTGAGATCGTCGAGATGGTCGAGGTAGCCCATCGGCAGCACCACTCGGATGGGCCCGTTGGTGTGCCCGCGACGAATGTGCTCACCGCCCTCCACGAGAGTGATCGCGGGGTCGAGCATCGAGATCAGGTCCTCCAGCTCGGCGAGCGTGCAGATGTTGCTGAACCGCTTCCGCATCTCGCCACCCACCGGGTAGCCGGTGAGGTACCAGGAGGTGTGCTTGCGGAAGTCGCGCATGGCGATCGGCTCGGTCATGTGGGGAGCCAGCAGTCGTGCATGCTCGGCCATCACCGCGCACGCCTCACCCAGGGTGGGGGCGGGCGGCACGGGGCGACCGTTGATCGCCTCCACCAGGTCGCGGAACAGCCACGGCCGGCCGAGGCAGCCACGACCCACGACGACACCGTCGCAGCCGGTCTCGCGCATCATCCGGACCGCGTCGGCGGCTTCCCAGATGTCGCCGTTGCCCAGCACAGGGATCTCCGGCACGGCTTCCTTCAGCTCACCGATCGCGTTCCAGTCGGCCAGGCCGGCGTAGTGCTGCTCGGCCGTGCGTGCATGCAGCGCCACTGCGGCCACGCCCTCGTCGGCGGCGATGCGGCCGGTGGTGACGTGGGTGAGCAGCGAGTCGAAGAGCCCCTTGCGGAACTTGATGGTGATCGGCACCTGGTATGGCGTGGCGGCGACAACCGCGCTGCGCACGATCGCGCGCAGGAGGTTGGGCTTGGCCGGTACTGCCGCGCCGCCGCCCTTGCGGGTGACCTTGGCCGCCGGGCAGCCGAAGTTCATGTCGATGTGGTCGACGCGGCCCTCGGCGCACACCTTGCGGATGGCCTCGCCGAGCATCACCGGGTCGCTGCCGTACACCTGCAGGCTGCGCGGCAGCTCGTCGTCGGTGAAGGTCATCATCCGCTCGGTCTTGAGGTTGCCGTGCACCACCGCCGTGGCCATCACCATCTCGTTCACGTACACCAGCCCGGGCGCGAACGTGCGGCACATGGTGCGGAAGGGCGCGTTGGTCACACCTGCCATCGGCGCCAGCACGACCGGCGCGGCGAGGGTGAACGATCCGAGCTGCACGGCCCGTCACGGTATCGCCTGCAGCAGAAGGGTGACGTGAGATCCGCCAACGTCCGTCGTAGGCTTGAAAACGTGCGTACTCGCAGCCTTCTCGTGTCCATCGGTCTTCTCTGTGCCACCGTCGGAGGTGGTGCGCTGACGGGCGCCGTGCTCCCGGCTGCCACCGCGTCGGCGGCGGCCAGCACCAGCACCTACGTGCCGATGCCCACCTCGTGGCGGTTGGCCGACACACGCTCCACCGGGGCGCTGCCCGCCGGCGGCTCGCTGTCGGTCAACGTGGTCGGCCTCGACCCGCTGCCGGCCCCCGGCAGCGTCGTCGCCGCCGTCCTCAACCTCACCGTGGTCGGCCCGGCACCCGCCGGGTTCTGGACGGTGTGGCCGCACACCAGCACGCGGCCCGAGGTGTCGAACATCAACATCGACGAGATGCAGTCGCTCACCGGGGCGTTCCTCGCGTTGCCGAACCTGGTCACCGTGCCAGTCGGCGCCGACGGGGTCGTCGACGTGTACACCAGCGGCGGCGGCAACGCGATCGTCGACCTGCTCGGTTACTACACCCCCGCCGACACTGCCACCGCCGGACGGTTCCAGCCACTGGCCGCCCCCACACGCGTGCTCGACACCCGCCGCGTCGCCACCTTCAACGCCGGCGAAGCGCGCACCTTCACGGTGCCAGGCGCGGCCGGGGCCAGCGCCGTCGCGATCAACCTCACCGCGCTCACCAGCAACTCCGGCTACTGGCAGGTGTACCCGCAGGGCGGCACGGCGCCCACCACGTCGAACCTCAACTCGCCGTTCGGGCCGAACTCGATCGCCGCCAACCAGGCGATCGTGCCGGTCGACCCCTCCGGCGGCATCACCATCTTCTCCGAGGGCGGCGGCGACCTGCTGATCGACCTCGTCGGCACCTTCACCGGCGCCTCGGCGCCGTCTGCGGCGGTCGGCCTGTTCGTGCCACTCACCACTCCCACTCGCGTCGTCGACACCCGCGTCGCCGCGCTCAACCCGCTGGGCGGCGCCACCCGGCCGCAGCCCGGTTGGCGCTTCGAGGTACCGGTGGCCACCAACCCGGCGGTCGCCAGGCCCGACGTGTCGGCGGTCGTGCTCAACGCCACCACCGCGGCCACCATCACGGTCGGCTACATCACCGTGGGCACGGCGGGAGCGGTCAACCCGGCGACGAAGCCCGACACGTCCACCATGAACGTGGTGCGCCCGGCTCAGTCGGTGGCCAACCACGCCATCGTGCCCGTCTCGGGCCGCGGCTTCTCGATGTTCACCGAGGCGGGCGGCGTACTGCTGGCCGACCTCGCCGGCTACTACCTCGGCACCCCCGCCGCGGCGCCGTTCGGCCCTCCCACCAACGCCCAGCCGCCGGCATGCGCCACGCCCACCGTCGGCTTCCCCGGCACGCCCGTCGGCCCGATCGTGTTCGGTTCGTCCAAGTCGGCCGTCGCCGACCTGCAGAACCGCCTGAATGCGCTGGGGTTCTGGAACGCCGGCTCCGACGGTTCCTATGGTCTCACCACCGTGCAGGCGGTGATGGCGTTCCAGAAGTGGGCCGGCCTGCCCGCCACGACGGTGGTCGACAACGCCACCGCCATCGCACTCAACACCCTGCAGTGCCGCCCGGCCGCCGGCCGCAGCAGCGGCAGCCTGCTGGAGGTCGACAAGGGCCGCCAGATCGCCTTCGTCATCCAGAACGGCGAGATGAAGTACATCTTCAACGTCTCCACCGGTAACGGCCGCAGCTACGACGAGGAGGACAAGAAGGCCGCAGGCAACCGCGTGATCGGCATCGCCATCACCCCCACCGGCACCTACCGCACCTACCGGGAGAGCAACGAGCTGCGCTACGAAGGCAGCCTGGGCACCCTCTACCGGCCCAAGTTCGTCGTCGGCGGCGTGGCCGTGCACGGCGCACCGAAGGTGCCCAACTACCCCGCCTCGCACGGCTGCATCCGAGTGGTCAACCCCGTGATGGATCTCATCTGGGGAGAGAACCTGCTGCCGCTTGGCGCGACGGTGTGGATTCACGACTGAGCGAGATCCACTTCGGGTAGCGCTCACGCCGAGCCGCTGCCTCCCGCCAGTGCAGGCAGCGCCAGCGAGTGGAGTCGCTGAACTCGTGGGTGAGCAGCCGATACGTACCCCGCCTGGGCGCTTCCGCGCGACCGGCGCGCACCTGATGGCGCAGAATGTCGCTGACCCGCTGCCGCGGGCTCACGCCGGGTAACTGCGAGAGGTCGAGGCCCGCCTCCTCCCGCGTTCGCCGCACGATCTCGTCGATGGTGAGGGGGCCGCCACCGGCGCGGAAGAACACCGAGAGCACGGCCCGGCGCACGTCGATCGGGATCGGCCGTCGCGTGGTGTCATCGTGCTCGATCGAAGGTGGTGTCGGTGGTGTCGGTGGTGTCGGTGATGCGCTCATCACCCGTACTGGGCATGGCGAGCAGCTCGATGCGGCAAGACACTCCTCGCCTCGGTCTCGTCATTTCGATTCCGATTCCGATTCCGATTCCGGCACCACCGCCCGCCATGCGCCATCCATCCGGCTCCGACCCTCCTGTGTGCATCTGGTCTCGTCATTTCGATTCCGATTCCATGAGGGCGCGCACGGATCCGCTCGCCCGACGGCAACGGCACGCTGCGGTTCGGCCGCCATCGAGATCGGAGGCGGGCTCCCCAGCGGGAGGCCGGAAACGGAGCGGAGCCCAGGGCCGGAACGACCCGCAGCGGCGCCGGAAACGGGAGGCTGAAAAGGGGGAGGCCGGAGGC
>JBAVTH010000190.1:0-14754 GCA_049696035.1 Ilumatobacteraceae bacterium | reverse complement strand
GGGCTCCTCGAGCCGACGACGCGACGCTGCCCGAGGAGCTCGCCACGCTCGACGACGGGCCAGCCACCTTCGCCGCGCCGACGATCGAAGCCGTGCTCGACGAACTGGTCTCGGAACAGGATCCAGTCGTCGACGAGCCCTGGCAGGCGCGTTCGGTCGACGAGTCGCCCGAGGATCTGTCGGTGCTGGAACTGCCGACCATCGAGCTGCCGATCCTCGATGCTCCTGAAGAGGCCTCCCTCTGGACGGCGCCGCCGTCCTTCTCGCCGCCGACCGAGCCGGCGGTGTACATCCCTGAGGTCATCGTCGAGCCCGACGCGCCAGTGCTCGCTGCATGGTTGGACGGGTCCGACACGGTCGAGCCGGGCGCCCCGGCCGACGAAGCACCGACCGACGAAGCACCGACCGAGGAAACCGTCGATGCGCTGGCACATGAACCGGTCGCCGACCCTCAGGAACCGGCACCGGCATTCCAGCTGCTGACACCGTTCGCACTGCAACCGCTCAGTTCGCCCAGCGAACACTGCGAGCCCAGCCACGACGCCGCACCGGGCGAGACCGACGAAGCCACGTTCGAACTCGACGGTCACCTCGACGACGGCTCGGAAGTTCAGCCGGAGCCGGAGGCACCGTCCCTTCCCACGCTGTCGCCGTTGATGGCCCTGCCGACGCTGCAGAGCCAGTCGCTCACGACGCCGCGTGAGGCGGGCGCCGACTCCTCAGCGGCCGGCGCCGTTCAGAACGGGCCGGAGAGCCCTGCGGCCTATCTGTCGTACGAGCCGGGGGCACCCCCGGCCGGTTTGCCGAAGCTGGCCTCGGTACCGATCTCGATGGCCGACCTCCTCGCCGCAGAGGCCGAGAGCGCGCCGTCCTTCGGCGAGCCGGCGCACAACCTGGCAGCCGTCGACATCTGGCAGATGGTCGATGTGCTCACCGACGACACACAACCCGACAGCCAGCAGCTCGTCACGAGCGGCAGCGGCGACAAGCGCAGCCGTGGATGGTTGCGCGGCAGAAAGGGCTGACCCTGGTGAGCGAGCCCTCCGGCGACAAGATCGAGCTGCTCGTTCGATCGGTGCTTGCCGCGGTGGACGCGCGTCTGCAGGGGGTTCGCGACGAGGTGCACACGGCCGTGACCGACAGCGAGCTCCGGAAGGACGAGACGCTGCAGCACATCCACGAGCTGGAACGACGCCTCGAGCACCTCGAGCGTCGAATGGCCGGCAGCGCCGCCACCGACGACTCGGTGAAGGCAGCGCTGACCGCCATGCCTGCGACGAAGGAGGAGGCAGTGAGCGACCGGCCCCGAATCGCGACGATCCCGTCGCCGCCGCCGTCGAGCGCTGCTTCGATCTCGACCGACACCGCTCGCACGGCCGCCCAGCCGGCCGCTGATCCGGAGGAGCCGATCGATCTGAGTCGACTGGCCGACCTGCTGAGCGAGCGCCTCGGCCACCTCAGCCTCCCACCGCGAGCGAACTGATCCGCGACGCGCGGCACGCTCGCACGGTACGCCCTCGGCCCAACCCGGTCGGTACGGTGCATTCATGGCTGTACGACTGGAACCGTCCGACGAACTCATGCACGAGTTGGGGCCGGAGATCAACTTCAACGAGAGCATGTACATCAACTGCTTCGACCCGGTCCAGCAGGTCGGCGGCTGGTTCCGCATCGGGAACCGGGCCAACGAGGGCTACGCCGAGATGACCGTGTGCCTGTACCTGCCTCCCTCCGAGCACGGCGCTCGGCGCAGCGTCGGGTTCATGTACAAGCGGCCCAACATCTCGAACAACGATGCGTTCGATGCCGGCGGCCTGAAGTGGACGATGGTCACGCCGTTCGAGGAACTGCGCATCGACTACACCGGCAAGGTCGTGCTTCTCGAAGACCCGGAGCAGATGGCCAACCCGAAGGAAGCGTTCACCAACAACCCCTATGCCGAGTGCGAGGTGCACATCACCTTCACCGGCCAGGGCAAGCCGTCCATGTTCGGCGGCGAGCCCGACACGCCGCACGAGGCACCCGGCGAGGAGTTCGCCAAGGGCCACTACGAGCAGTTGATCCAGGCCGACGGGACGTTGCGCGTGGGCGATCGTGAGTGGGAGATCAACGGCCACGGCCTGCGCGACCACTCGTGGGGGCCGCGCTACTGGCAGGCGCCGTGGTACTACCGCTGGCTCACCGCCAACGTCGACGAGAACTTCGGCTTCATGGCCAGCCGCGTCGCCAAGAAGGACGGCCCTGGCACCCGCGGCGGATTCGTGTGGGAGAACGGCCAGATGCACTACTGCGACGAGGTCAGCATCAGCACCGAGACCCGCGGCGACGAGCAGTACCACGAGCGGATCACCGGCTTGCTGCGCTCGTCGCGGTCGGATCGCGAGTGGAGCTTCACGGGCGAGGTGATGGATCTGATCCCGCTGCGCAACCGTCGCCAGGACCCCGACGGCAACTGGTTGATGACCCGCATCAGCGAGGGCATGACGAAGTGGACGGTGCACTCCGGCCCCTTCGAGGGCAAGGTCGGCTACGGCCTCAGCGAGTACCTCGACCAGATCATCGACGGCAGCCCCGTCGGCATCGCCGAGTAGCACTCGCCCTCCGCTCCAACGGCGAGTTGCAGCGCAACTGCTAGTCGAGCGCTGGGCGCGCGACGAATCGCTCTGCGACCGCCGGGTCGCCGACCACGTCGACCGCATTCAGCGGGCGGCGGCGCCACAGCACCAGCAGGATGTCGCTGGCCGCACCGCGGATGGCGGCATCGCCCTTCGCGTGTTCGCGCACGACTGCGTCGCTGCCGGCGGGCAGCGGCCGCACGGTCCACTCGCCTGCCACGTCGGTGCAGTGCAGGTGCACGGATCCACCCACTGGCAGCGCGCCCTCGGCGACGTCGCCACGGAAGTAGGTGAGGAACTCGTCGATGCCATCGCTGGCCAAGGCGGCATCGATCACCGTGTCGCGCCCCGCTGCCTGCTCGGCGTCGCGCCGGTGCACCGCCATCTCGTGCGCCAGGCGGCGGATCACGAAGCCAGCGGAGTGATCGGCGGCCCAGGTCCAGTTGGGCTGAGCAGGGTCGACTGCCCCGAGGATCGACAGGGTCGCGGCCAACTGAGCCCGAACGGCCGCGACCAACTCGTCGTCCGCCGAGCGCGCAGGCCGCTCGTAGCCCTCCCACGAGTCGCGTTGCTGACCGACGATCGTCGCCCAGAATGCGAGGACTTCGTTGATGTGCCAGGCCAGATCCGCCACCGACCAACCGGGGCAGGCTGCGACCGTGGCGGACATGTCGGCCGCCTCGCAGGCAGCAGCGAATGCTTCGCCGTCGCGGGCGAGGGCAGCAAGGAAGTCGGGCTTCTCCATGCGGCGATGCTGCCACACCAGCCACGTCCTGGGTCTACAGGTCGGGCAAGGCAGTCGCCAGCTGGCGCCACTCGGCCATCGGCAGGCCGCGCGGGTCGGCGGGCAGCACCTGCACGCACACGTGGTCGGCGCCGGCTGCGTGGTGGGCACGCACCCGATCGACGATCTGGTCGAGCGTGCCCCACGCGACGATCGCATCGACGAGTGCGTCGGTGCCGCCGCCGGCGATGTCGGCGTCGGTCCAG
Source organism: Ilumatobacteraceae bacterium (assembly GCA_049696035.1). Taxonomy (GTDB): domain Bacteria; phylum Actinomycetota; class Acidimicrobiia; order Acidimicrobiales; family Ilumatobacteraceae; genus UBA668. Next base: position 11,149 of record JBAVTH010000190.1, on the reverse strand, counting down.
CCGAGCCGCTTGAGGTTGTTGGTGTAGTTCGGCAGGCCGAGGTAGGTGGCCATGTGCGTGCGCGCGATCTGGCGTGCCGATGCCGGATCGGTCTCGAACACCACGGCCTGCTCGGGCGCCAGCAGCGGGCCGGCACCCAGCACCTCACGCGCGACGGCTGTGTGCTCCACCGGCACGAAGTACGGGTGCGCGCCAGCGCCACGTTCGGCGGCGAGCTTCAGCATCTTCGGACCGAGTGCGGCCAGCACGCGTTGGGGCGCTTCAGCGGGAGCAGCGGCGAAGTACAGGCCGCGGTCCATGGCATCGAGGTAGGTCACCATCGTGCTGTACGGCTTGTCGTACGCGTGGCCGTGCACGCCCTCCACCATCGGTTGGTGGCTGACGCCGAGGCCGAGCAGGAAGCGACCGGGGAAGGCTTCGGAGAGGGTCTTCCAACCTGCCTGCATGGTCATCGCGGTGCGGGCGTGGATGCTGGCGATACCCGTGCCGACCTTGATGGTCGACCCGGCCGACAGCAACAGGGCCGAGTTCGCGAACGGCTCGCGCCCCACTGCCTCAGGGACCCAGATGGCGCCGAAGCCCAACGATTCCAGTTCTGCGACAGCATCGCGAGCGACAGCCATCGGCTGCAGGTCGAGCTGAAAGGTCCACAGTCCAACACGTCCAAGATCCATCTCGCCGAAACTACGCGGGGCGGCAGCGGCTACCGTCATCGGGCATGCCCACACCCGAACTCAGCCGCCATGCCGCGCTCGCCGACCGGATCATCGGCAACATCGTCCAGGCGAGCAGCCCGGCGGTCTCGCCAGATGGCAGCCAGGTGGCCTTCGTGGTCACCCGTGTCGTGATGGAGACCAACAAGTACCGCTCGCAGGTGTGGCTGGCGGTGGCCGACGGCAGCACTCCTCCGCGGGTGCTCACCAGCGGCGACAACGACGGCAACCCGGCGTGGAGCCCGGACGGCCGTGAGCTCGCGTTCACCTCGCGCCGCAGCGCCAAGAAGGGGGAGACCACCCTGCACGTGCTGCCCGTAGGTGCCGGCGGCGAAACCCGCACGATCGCCACGATGAAGGACGGGGTCAGCGACGTCGCGTTCAGCCCCGACGGACGCTGGGTGGGCTTCATCAGCCGCACGCCCGACGATCGCTACGAGGCAGCCGGCGCGGCGGAGGGCGACGAGAGCTGGCAGTCGCCACGCAAGATCGAGCGCTTCTTCACCCGGCTCAATGGCGAGGGGTGGGTGTTCGACCGGCCGACGCACGTGTACTACGTCGCCGCCGATGGCACCAGCAGACGCCCGCGGAACCTGACCCCCGGCGAGTTCCAGCACAGCGGCTTGTCGTGGTTGCCCGACTCGTCCGGCGTGGTCACCTCGGCCCCCCGGCACGACACATGGGATCTCGATTTCGCCACCGATCTCTACGTCGTCACCCTCGCCGGCGAGATCCGGGCCCTCACCGACCACACCGGCAACTACGTCCTCCCCTCGGTTTCACCCGACGGCACGCGGGTCGCGTTCCATGGGTTCGACGATTCCTCCACCTATCCGCAGAACGTCCGCGTCGGCGTCGTGCCCACCGCAGGCGGCACGCACAGCTATGTCAGCACTGCGCTCGACCGCACGTTCGAAACGACCGCCGGCTCGGTGCCGCCGCGATGGCTCGACGACAGCACGCTGCTCGGCACCGCCGAGGATCGCGGCGAGACCCATGTGTGGCGGCTGCGCACCGACGGCACGGCGCCGCAGGCAGTCACCACCGGCGCCAGCACCGTCAAGGCCATGCACGCTGCCGGGGGGACTGTGGCGTACATCGCCAGTTCCGTCGACGGCCTCGCCGACCTGTTCGTGCTCACCGACGGCGAGCCGCGCCGGCTCACCTCCTTCGCCGACGACTACCGCCACGTGAAGCCGTTGACCTGGGAGCGCTTCGCGGTGCCGTGCACCGACGGCAGCAACGAGATCGACGCCTGGATCATGCGCCCGCACGGCTTCGACCCGGCCCAGCAGTACCCGGTCGTGCTCAACGTGCACGGCGGCCCGCACACTCAGTACGGCGAGACGTTCTTCGACGAAGCCCAGCTCCAGGCAGCTGCCGGCTTCGTCGTGCTGATGAGCAACCCTCGCGGCGGCTCGGGCCGCGAGCAGGCGTGGGGCCAGGCCATCATGGGCCCGCAGCACCCGGTGGCACCGGGCAGCGGCTGGGGCGGGGTCGACGTCGACGACGTGATGGCCGTGCTCGACACCGCGCTCGCCCGCTACCCCTTCTGCGACCCGGCGCGCGTGGGCATGCAGGGCGGCAGCTACGGCGGCTACATGGCCACCATGCTGGCGGGCCGGTTCAGCAACCGGTTCAAGGCGATCTGCACCGAACGGGCGGTCAACAACGTGCTCACCGAAGAGGTGAACAGCGACATCGCCACCATCTTCCGCGTGGAACACGGCCCCACCCACATCGATCATCCCGAGGAGTACGAGCGCCTCTCCCCCATCAGGTTCGTGCGCGACATCACCTGCCCGGTGCTGATCATCCACAGTGAGAACGATCTGCGCTGCCCCATCAACCAGGCGGAGGAGCTGTTCGTCGCCATGCGCCTGCTGGGCAAGGACGTCACCTTCTACCGGTTCCCCGGCGAGAGCCACGAGCTCTCGCGCAGCGGCTCACCCATCCATCGTCGCCAGCGCGCCGAGATCATCCTCGACTTCTTTGCGAAGCACCTGAACCCGGCCTGAGACGGCCCAGGTCGTCTCAGGCCTCGGCGAGCCAGGCATCGATCAGCTTGCGGGCGATCGAGATGGCCGGTGGAATCGGCGGCAGCGCATCGCGCGTGTACCACTGCGCATCGAGGATCTCGCTCGGGTCGCACTCGATCTCGCCGCTCTCCCACTGGGCGCGGAAGCCGATCATCAGGCTGTGCGGGAACGGCCACGGCTGACTGCCCTGGTAGACGACGCTGCCGACGTGCACGCCGACCTCCTCGTGCACCTCACGGATCACGGCCTGCTCCAACGACTCGCCCGCCTCGACGAACCCGGCGAGGCACGAGTACATCGGCGCCCGGAACTGCACACCGCGAGCCAGCAGCACCTGCTGGTCGGGGCCGGGCTCGCCCTTGGTGACGAGCGTGATCATCGCCGGCGCGAGCCGCGGGTACGCGAGCAGGTTGCACGCCGGGCACTTCATCGAACGGTCGTTGTCGGAGTGCACCGTTTCGGTGCCGCAGCGACCGCAGAAGCGATGCGTACGCGCCCACTCGGTGAGCTGCACCGCCCGCCCGGCGAGCGCCCACTCGACCTCCGAGGTGCGCCCGTAGAAGGTGTACAGGTCGCTGGCCGCGCCGTACGACGGGTCTTCGCCGTGGGGGACGTCTACGGCCCAGCACGCTTCTTCGCCGAGCATGCCCAGGAAGTGGACCGTCCACCCGTCTTCCGCCGGACGATCGTCGACGAACACGCTCGAGCCGATCACATGGATGTAGCGATGTCCCGATGCGGCCGCGGGCGGGGTGAGGGACGGATTGAAGCTCGCCATGGTCCGCCACCGTAGGCGACGGCCACCTGCCCTCTCGGCTCGAGCACCTTCGGCTCTGCCCCGGCGAAGGCAGCCTCGTAGGCTGCGGGCATGAGCAACGTAGTGATCGTCGACGCCGTCCGCACCCCCATCGGCAAGCGCAACGGTGGCCTGTCCACCCTCCACCCCGCCGAGGTGCTCGGCGCCGTCCAGAAGGCCATCGTCGAGCGCACGGGCATCGACCCGGCGGCCATCGACCAGGTCATCGGTGGCTGCGTCAGCCAGATCGGCGAGCAGGCGTTCAACGTCACCCGCACCGCCTGGCTCGCCGCCGGCATGCCCATCACCACCGCCGCCACCACGGTCGACACCCAGTGCGGCAGCAGCCAGCAGGCCACCAACCTCGCCACCGCACTCGTCGGCAGCGGTGTGGTCGACGTCGCCCTCGCCTGCGGCGTGGAAGTGATGAGCCGCATCCCGATCGGCGTCGCCGGCAACAAGGCGTTCGGCCTCGGCATCCCGATCCCCAAGACCTACTTCGAGCAGTACGAGATGACGTCCCAGTTCGAAGGCGCCGAGCGCATCGCCGACAAGTGGGGCATCACCCGCGCCGACACCGACGCGTTCGGCTTCGCCAGCCAGCAGCGCGCTGCCCAGGCGTGGGCCGAGGATCGCTTCTCCGGTCAGTACATCACCGTCGAGGCACCCGATCGCAACGAGGACGGCAGCATGGCCGACACGTTCCACACCGTCAGCCGCGACGAAGGCCTGCGCGAGACCACGATGGAGAAGCTGGCCACGCTGAAGCCGGTCGGCCGCGAGAACGGCGTGCACACCGCCGGCAACTCGTCGCAGATCAGCGACGGCGCCAGCGCCGTGCTGCTGATGACCGAGGAGAAGGCCGCCGCCCTGGGCCTCGAGCCCCGCGCCCGCATCGTCGACACCTGCAACGTCGGTGTCGACCCGGTGCTGATGCTCACCGGCCCGATCGACGCCACCAAGCGCCTGCTGGCCCGCACCGGCCTGAGCATCGACGACATCGACACGTTCGAGATCAACGAGGCGTTCGCCTCGGTCGTGCTCGCGTGGGCGAAGGAAGTCGGCGCCGACCTGGCGAAGACGAACCCCAACGGCGGCGCCATCGCCCTCGGCCACCCGCTGGGCGGCACCGGCGGCTTCCTCATCACCAAGGCGCTGTACGAGCTCGAGCGCACCGGCGGCAAGTACGGCCTGATCAGCATGTGCTGCGGTGGCGGTCTCGGTACCGGCACCATCATCGAGCGCCTGTAGTCCACTGCGGCGGGCTCCCCCGTCCCCTCCTCACGCGCGTCCAACTCTGGTGCCCGCTTTCGCGCCCGCGGGCGCGAAACCCCGCCACCTCCGTCTCACACTGCCCCCGCGGGCGCGACACCGGCCACTTCGGTCAGGTCTTCGCGCCCGCGGGCGCGAAAGTGTGCCACCAGAGTAGGACGCGCGCTCGGTCGCCGGCCCCGATAGAACGAGCAGATGCGGCCCGCTGCCCTCGTCTCCCTGCTGGCGTTGGTCGCCGGCTGCTCCGACACACCCAACGGCCGATCGACCACGACCACCGGGGTCATGGAGGCCAACGCGACGCTCGTCTACGTCACCGACGGCGACACGATCGGCGTCGAGGTGGACGGCGTGGAGGAACGCGTGCGCCTGATCGGCATCGACACGCCGGAGACGAAGAAGCCCGATACGCCGGTGCAGTGCTTCGGCCCGGAGGCGACGGCGTTCACGAAGTCGCTGCTGCCGGAGGGCACTCACCTCCACCTCGAGCGCGACGTCGAGGCACGTGACGCATACGGGCGTCTGCTGGCCTACGTGTACCGCACCGACGACGGCATGTTCGTGAACATGGAGATCGTCGCCCAGGGGTACGCGCGCCCGCTGACGATCCCACCGAACGTGGCGTACGCCGAGGGGTTCGTGGTGGCCGCACGGAACGCCGAGGCGGCCGACGTGGGCCTGTGGGCCGGGTGCACCGGATAGCGTTCGACTCGATGCCTGCGCTCGCCGAACCTTCGCTCGTAGAACGTCTGGGGTACGCGGCCGACGCGAAGCTGGTGATCATCTCCTGCGACGACCTGGGCAGCTGCCACGCGGCCAACGAGGGCGTCTTCGACGCGTTGCACCACGGCGTTGCCACCTGCGCCAGCCTGATGGTGCCGGCGCCGTGGGCGCGCGACGCGGCCATGCGCGCTCACGCCACCGACGACATCGGCGTGCACCTCACCCTCAACTGCGAGCACGAGGCGTACCGCTTCGGGCCCATCACCCACGCGCCGACGTTGCTCTCCGGCGAGGGCGGCTTCCCGCGCGAGGTCGACGACCTGTGGCAGCACGCCGATCCCGCAGAGGTGCTGCGTGAATGCCGCGCCCAGATCGAGCGGGCCATCGCCTGGGGCGTCGACGTCACCCATCTCGCGCCCCACCTGTCGGTGATCACGCTGCGCCCCGAGTTCTTCGATGTCTACCTCGAGTTGGCCGACGAGTTCCGGCTCCCGATTCGCCTTCCCTCCACCATCACCGCCGAGCAGGCCGGTTTCCCCTTCCGCCGCCTGGCAGCCGAGGAAGGTGTGGTCTTCCCCGACCACTTCGACCACGACTGGCGCGCCGGCAGCCGCGAGCGCGTCTACGACGCCGTTCGCACCCTGCGCGCCGGCGTCACGGAGATCCACGTCCAGCCGGCCATCGACACGCCCGAGGTGCGGGCCATCTCGCCGTCCGCCGCTCTCTGGATCGACGACCACGAGCTCATCACCGCCGACGCGACCTTGCGCACCCTTCTCGCCGACTCGGGCGCCACGCCCATCGGCTATCGGGCGCTCAGGGACGCGATGCGAGCCGGCTGATCGCTGCCGCCGCCGACCCATCGCGGAACGCGGCGAACAACGGCCCGGTGGCACCGGTGTTCTTCAACTTGCCCAGCATGAAGGCCACCTCCGGTGGCAGCACCGCATCTGCTGCAGCGATGGTCACCACCACGGACGCGTCGTCGGGACCCTCCACCGCCTCGTCGTTCTTCCCGAAAGCGACGCGGTACTGCACGCTCATCGGTGCGCTTCCGCCTGCTGCCGGATGCCGGCGAAGAGGTCGATCTCCATCTCGCCCGCGGCAGGTTCGCCCACCAAGGAGCGGGCAAGGATCCAGTCCTCCCACGGGTAGACCTCTGCCAGCTGATCGTCGCTGAGACCGAACCACCACGGCTCCGTGGGGTCCACCTGGGTGGCATGCGCCCGCAGGGCACCGGTGCGAGCCCACAGGAACGCCCCCACCTCGATGCGGGTGGTGATGCGATGGTCGTGACCGGGCCGGTCGAGCCAGTCCTGCTCGTAGGGCGATTCGCCCCGGTGCCTGATCATCCCCTCGTGCACCGCCATCAGGCGTGCCTTCGACCACACCGTGTAGTAGAGCTTCTGCGGCTGCCACGGCTCGCCGAGCTCCGGATGCCACTCGGGATCGCCGGCGCGGTCGAAGGCCGGCCCCGAGATGTCGTGCACCTTCAGGTGGTCGGGGTGCAGGTAGCCGCGCTGATCATCGCCGTAGGTGATGATGACCTGCGGCCGTTCCCGACGGATGATGGCCACCAGCCGGCCGACAGCCTCATCGAGCGGGGCCATGTGGAAGCAGTCCGGGTGATGGTTGGCCTCGCTGTCGGGCATGCCCGAGTCGCGGTACCCGAGCATGACGACCTCGTCGAAACCGATGATCTCCGCCGAGCGAGCGAGCTCGTGCGGCCGCAGCTCGGCCAGCAGCGCCTTGTCCTGCTCGGGGGTGAGACCGTGGAACGGCTGCCCTGGCTCGCGCAGCCCCGGGTTCTGCAGGTCGCCTTCCTCGCCACCGGTGCAGCACACCAGCACCGTCCGAACACCTTGGGCGTGGTACATCGCCAGCGTCGGTGCCCCTTTGGAGGCTTCGTCATCGGGGTGAGCGTGCACGGTGAGCACGCAGAGCGCGGAATCCACGACGGCACGATAGCCCCTGCGCCCCCTTCCCAGGTCGTTGCCGCATAGGCTGCTCCGGTGCGCCGAGTAGCCCTGGTCACCACCACCTGCATCCTTCTGATGGTCGCCAACGGGTGCCGACACGACGGTCGCACCCTGCGTGCGCCCCAGCCGGGCCAGAACGGCTCGGTGTCCACGCTCGGCACCAGCACCACGGGCGCAGTGTTCGTGGATCCCGACTCGGCCGACAGCCTCGCAACCGAATCCACCATCACCCTGCCGCCGACGGATGCAGCATTCACGGTCACGGCACCTTGGCGTGACGGCGCGGCGATCGACCCTCGCTTCACCTGCGACGGCCTCAACGTGGCGCCGGCACTGGCGTGGAGCGCAGCACCCGCAGGAACGGCCGAGATCGCGATCACCCTCACCGATCTCGATGCCCCGGCCTTCACCCACTGGGTGATCGCCGGCCTCGGCCCGCAGAGCATCGCCCTCAACGAGGACACCGTGCCGTTCGGGGCCTACGAAGCCACCAACGGCAACGGCGAGATCGGCTACACCGGCCCGTGTCCACCGGCCGGCAGCTCGCACGAGTACGTGTTCACCGTGCACTACCTGGGCGCCGAAACGGGCCTGGACGACGGCGCCACGGCGGAGGCGTTGATCAGCACGATCGATTCCGTCGAAACTGCATCAGCGAAGGCATCCGGCACCTTTAGTCGCGGCTAGCGGCTGCCGATAACTGAACAAAGCCTTCGAGCACACAAGGACGGCGGACATCATCGAGTTGCCCACGACGTTGCCGGTAGGCCTTTTTCAGGCCGACCGTGACGGCCGCGTCATCGCGGCCAATGCAGCCTTTGGCGCGCTCGTACAGGTGTCTCCCGGCTCACCAGTCGGAGCGCCGCCGTGGGCCAATGCCCATCCCGGCGACCGCGCCACCGCCGAACTGCAGTGGCGCCGATGCGTCGAAGCCGACACCACGGTGCAGCTCGAGTTCCGCGTCTGGCACGGCGAGGGGCGCATGACCTGGGTGCGCATCGATGCCCAGGCCGTTCGCGACCCGCTCGGCCGGGTCACGGGGTTCGGAGGTACCGCGCTCGACGACACCGAGAACGCCGGCCGCCAGCAGCTGCTCGACCGCCTGTCGGGCGTGGTCGAGGCCACCGACGATGCCGTCCTGATCCTCGATCGCAACGGTGCTCCCGTGTACACCAACGAGGCCGCTCGCCGGCTGTTCGGCGTCGCCGACGAGGTCGACCTGATCCGCGACGCGGCGGCGCGCGGGCTGCTGCAGGCCATACGCGATCAGGTGCCACGCGAGGTGATGGGCAGCAGCGACAGCTCGAAGTGGTCCGGAGAAGTCGGCTTCCGTGGCCCCGACGGCCTGGAACGCACACTCGACATCGACCTCCTGCTGCACCGGGCCGCCGACGGTGTCATCGACTACTGGGGCGGCGTCGCTCGCGACATCACGGCCACCAAGCACCTGCAGAGCGAGCTGACACGGCAGGCCAACCACGACACCCTCACCGGCCTGCCCAACCGACTGATGCTGCTGCGCACCGCCGCCGACGCCCTCGACGGCATCCGTGGCACGCGCAGCAACGTCGCGATCCTGTTCACGGATGTCGACCGGCTGAAGGACGTCAACGACACGGTCGGTCATGAGATCGGCGATGCCCTGCTCGCCCAAGTGGCCCACCGCATCTCGCACGCGACGCGCCCTTCCGACGTGGTCGCCCGCATCGGCGGAGACGAGTTCGTCGTGCTCTGCGACGGCAACATCGACGAGCACACGGCACTCGATCTCGCCGAGCGCATCCGCCACTCGCTCAGTGGCCGGATCATGGTGCACGGCGTGGAGGTCGAGCTGTCCGTCAGCATCGGCGTCGCTGTCGGTGTGCCCGCCCACATGGAAGGAGTCAGCAGCCAGGAGGCAGCCGTCGAGCTGCTGCGCAACGCCGACATCGCGATGTACCAGGCCAAGCGCCGTGGTCGCTCGCGCAGCGAGCTGTACACCGGCGCGATGCGAGCGGAGTCACGCGAACACAAGCAGCTGTCGGCCGAGCTCGAGCGTGCCCTGGCGGGCGGGCAGCTGCGCCTCGCGTACCAACCGATCATCTCCACTCACAGCGGCCGGGTTGCCGGCGCCGAGGCGCTGCTGCGCTGGGATCACCCCGACCGGGGCACGTTGCTGCCGGCTCAGTTCTTGCACCTCGCGGAGGAGTCGGGTGTCATCGTGCCGATCGGCGAGTGGGTCATTCGCCAGGCCTGCCTCGACACGCGTGCCTGGCTCGACGCCGCGCTGGTCGATCGAGGCTTCAGCGTCCACATCAACGTGGCCGCTCGCCAGCTGGCGGAAGGCACGTTCGTCGAGCGGGTGCTGGCCACGGTGCGCCAGACAGAGCTCAGCCCGCACCAGTTGACGCTCGACTTCGACGAGAACACGCTCAACGATCGCCAGCCGGGCAACCTGCGAGCGATGCAGACGCTGCGCCGTTTCGGCCTGCAACTGGCGCTCGACAGCTTCGGCACCGGCATCTCCTCGCTCACTGCACTGCGTTCGTGCGAGGCCGACGTCCTGAAGCTCGACGGCACCGTTGCCCGCATGCTGGGCACCAGCGGCGACGACGACCCGATCGTGCGCGCCATCATCCAGCTCGCGCATGCGCTCGACATGCAGGTCGTCGCCGAGTGGGTCACCTCCGCCGACCAGCTGCGTCGGCTGCGGGTGCTCGGCTGCGATCTCGTGCAGGGCCACCTGCTGGGCGAGCCAACCGCTGCCGACGTCTTCGGCAGCCGCACCAACCGGTAGCCTCGCCGCTCCGTACACTCGCCTCCCGTGAGCGACCAACTGACGAACGTGCTCACGTTCGCGGTGTTGGCCTTCATGGGTGTCCGTCTGCTCACCGGCGTGCGGCGGTCGCGCTCGGCCGAGGGCCGCACCATCGTCTCGCAGGTGGTGCGCAACATCGGGTGGCGCCACGTGTGGCCGGTGCCGCTGCTACTGACGGTCGTGATCGCGTCGGCGACCGTCCTGATGCAGGTTCCAGGGTTGTCATGGGGGTGGTGGACGATGCTGGGCGGTGAAGGCAACCCCGTGTTCGGCACCTCCGACACGACCAGCGGCACCGCGTGGGAGTGGATCGTCCCGGTCGCCTTCATGTGCCTGCTGCTGCCTGCCCTCCCGCTGTTCGCCTTCGCCGAGGAGATCATGTTCCGGAGAGGGGCGCAGGACTGGTCGACTCGACGACGGGTGCTGAAGGTGCTCCAGTTCGGCCTGATCCACGCCATCATCGGCATCCCCATCGGGGCCGCCCTGGCACTCTCCATCGGTGGCGCCTACTTCATGTGGGTCTACCTGCGCTCGTACCGCGGCGATCTCGGAGAGCGGTCCGCCACCATCGAGTCGACCACGGCGCACACGGTCTACAACGGCATCCTCGTCGTGTTGGTGATGGTGGCGATCGCGCTCGAAGCCTTGAGCTGAGCGGGCCTGGCTAGCCTGACCGGCGTGTCGCTGCCCGAACCGCCCACGCTCCCGCACTGCTACCGCCACCCCGATCGCGAGGCCGGCCGCAGTTGCACCCGTTGCGGCAAGCCCGCCTGCAGTGACTGCCTGGTGCAGGCCGCTGTTGGCTCGCACTGCCTCGACTGTGCCAAGGC
>JBAVTH010000189.1:0-3368 GCA_049696035.1 Ilumatobacteraceae bacterium | reverse complement strand
GAGCTGCTGGTGCTCGACGAGCCCACCAACGGCCTCGACCCCGGCGAGATCCGCGAGATCCGCGAGATGATCGGCCGCCTCGCCGACAACGGCGCCACCGTGCTGTTCTCCAGCCACCACCTCAGTGAGGTGGAGCAGGTGTGCAGCCATGTGCTGGTGATGAACCACGGGCAGCTGGTCACGCATGGCACCGTGCGCGACCTGATCGGCGCCGCCAAGTCGGTGTTCGTGCAGGTCGACGACCTGCCGCGCGGCCGCGACGTGCTGATGGCACTGCCCACCGTCAGCGGGGTGCAGCTGCAGACCGACGGCCTGGTCGTGGAGCTCAGCGGCGGCGATCGCGCCGATCTCACCGCAGCACTGGTCGGCGCCGGGCTGAGGGTGGAGACAGTGATGGCCACCCAGCGGCTGGAGGACGCCTTCCTCGACCTGCTGGCCACCAACGACACGGCCGGCGACACGGGGTTGACGTCATGATCTCGCTGATCCGCACCGAGTTCACCAAGGCAGCCACCCGCATGCGCACGCTGGTCATCGCACTGCTGCTCACCGGCCTGCCGGTCCTCATCGTGGTGGCCATCAACTCGCGCAGCGACCGGCCGCGCCGCGACGACGGCGACGGACCCGGGTTGTTCCGCCTGGCGACCCAGAGCGGGCTGTTGGTGCCGGCAGCCGTGCTCAGCGTCACCAGTGCCTTCCTGCTCATCGTCATCGCCGGCACGTTCGCGGGCGACTCGGTGGCCAGCGACGCCAACTGGGGCAACCTGCGCTACCTGCTGATGCGCCCGGTCGCTCGCGGCCGGCTACTGGCCGCCAAGGCGTTCGTGGCCGGCGTGCTGATCTGGGCTGCCACCATCCTGGTCACCCTCGCCGGCTTCATCGCCGGCGTCATCATGTTCGGCTACCACGACGTCACCGTGCCCGGTCTCGGTGGGGTGCTCGGGGGCTTCCACCTCACCACCGGCGAGTTGCTCGTCCGCGTCGTCGTCGCCACGGCGTACGTCGCGTTCGGTTTCACCGCCCTGCTCGCCCTTGGCACCCTGTTCTCCACGCTCACCGACACTGCCGCCAACGCCATCGGCGCCACCGTCGCGGTCTACATCGTCTCCGAGATCCTCGACGGCATCGACCAGCTGGGGGTGGCCCGCTACGGCTTCCCCACCCACTACTTCGACGCCTGGGAGACGATGTTCACCGACAACACGTTCTCCAGCGACATGGTGGCCGGCATCGTCGTGCAGCTGGTGTACTTCGTCGTCTTCGGCACTGCCGCAGTGCTCTACTTCCGGCGCAAGGACATCCGATCCTGAGCCGGGCGAAGCGGCGGTAAGCTGTCAGACGTCTCAGGCCGGTCTTTCACAAGTTCGTCAGGGGCCGAAGCCCTCTGCCGCGAAGGAACTCCATGCCCACCACACCGAAGCCCGCCGCCGATCAGCTCACTGAAGACGCGCCGGCAGCCGCCAAGGCGAAGCCGGTCAAGGCCCCGGCCAAGCCGCGCAAGGCAGCCACGAAGCGTGGCGTGAAGCCCAACTCGGTGCTCGCCGACGACCACACGCCCAGCGAAGCGGTCGCCCACGCCATCCGCATGGAGTTCGGCGACCTCAGCCCGTCGGTCAACCGCATCATGAACGCCGGCCTGCACGAGGCCGGCACGATGCACGCCATCACGCTGTTCCGCGAGTCGCTGGGCGTGCGCGGCGACGAGAACCGCAACCCGCTGGTGGCCATCGAAGCCGGCCGCCTCATCCCCGACGAGGGCTGAACGCACCCGGCTCACATCCGATGACCTTGGCCCCTCGTCAGCGGGGCCGGATGGCGCGACGATGCGCAACGATCCGTTGGAGGCGTTGTGGACCGTATGAGCCCGCTCGACGCGACGTTCTTGCACATCGAGGACGGCGTCAATCACATGCACATCGCGTCGTGCGCGCGCTTCGAAGGGCCTGCGCCCTCCTACGAAGCGCTCGTCGAGCTGTTCCGTGGCCACCTGCCGCTGGTGCCCCGCTACCGGCAGAAGGTGCGCTTCGTGCCCGGCGGCATCGGCCGGCCGGTGTGGGTGGACGATCCGCACTTCCGCATCGACTACCACATCCGCCACACGGCGCTGCCGCCGCCTGGCGGCGATGACGACCTGCGCAACCTGATGGGCAGGTTGATGTCGCAGCAACTCGACCGCAACCGCCCGCTGTGGGAGGTGTGGATGGTCGAGGGTCTTGCCGACGGCACGTGGGCGCTGATCTCCAAGGTGCACCACTGCATGGTCGACGGCATCTCCGGCACCGACCTGATGGCGCTGGTGCTCGATGCCTCGCCCAAGGGGTCCTCCTCTGTCCCCGACGACTGGCACCCCGCTGACGAGCCGTCCGACGCCGACCTGATCCGCGACGCGATCAGCGAGACGCTGGTCAGCCCCAACGAGATCGCCCGCTGGGCACGCTCGTCGCTGCGCGGCCCCCGCAAGATGGTCGCCAACGTCGGCGAGGTCCTGCAGGGCGCCAAGGCAATGGGCCAGGCGCTGCGACCCAACGTGCCGCTGTCGATCGAAGGCACCATCGGGCCTCACCGCCGATGGGCGTGGGCACGTACCACGCTGGCCGACGTGAAGAAGGTCCGCTCGACGCTCGGCGGCACCGTCAACGACGTCGTGCTGGCTGCGATCACGAGCGGCTTCCGCGATCTGCTGCTGAGCCGCGGCGACGAGATCGACGATGCCGTCGTGCGCACCCTCGTGCCCGTGTCGGTGCGAAACCCCGACGACCACACCGCCAACAACCAGGTGTCGGGCATGATCGCCGAACTGCCGGTCGGCATTGCCGACCCGGTGGAGCGCCTGCGATCCATCCACGAGCAGATGGCCGGGCTGAAGGAGTCGCACCAGGCCGTCGCCGGCAGCGCATTGGTCAACATGGCCGGCTTCGCGCCGCCGATGCTGCTGGCCGTCGGCCTGCGCACCGCGGTCACGGTGATGCGCCGCATGCCCCAGCGCAGCGTCAACACCGTCACCACCAACGTTCCCGGGCCGCAGATCCCGCTCTACGCATGCGGCCGCGAGATGTTGGAGTACTTCCCGTTCGTGCCGCTCTCCCAGGGCGTGCGCACAGGGGTCGCGATCCTCTCGTACAACGGCAAGATCGCGTTCGGCGTGACCGGCGACTGGGACACCGTGCCCGACGTGGCCGTGCTGGCCGACGGCATCGAAGCCGGCATGCAGGAACTGTTGCGCTGCGCAGCGGCGTAGGGTGCAGCGAACCCAAGGGAGGGCACATGCCCGCAAAGTCACCTCAGAAGCCCGCCGCCAAGAAGGCCGGCAAGTCGCTGAAAGAGAAGCGCGACGTCAAGAAGGCCAAGAAGGAAGATCGCCGGCAGGG
>JBAVTH010000188.1:0-5744 GCA_049696035.1 Ilumatobacteraceae bacterium | reverse complement strand
CGATGGCGCATCCGATCTGGCCCCTTTTCGACCTGCGGGTCCGCACGCCACGGCTCGAGTTGCGCTACATCGACGACGAGCTGGCGGTCGAGCTGTCGCTGCTCGCCGCGAAGGGGATCCACGACCCTGACTTCATGCCGTTCAACGAGCCGTGGAGCCTCGAACCCTCGCCCGTGCTGGAGCGTAGGACGATGCAGTTCTACTGGCGCTGCCGGGCCGAGCTCACACCGGCCGCGTGGAACATCAACTTCGCCACCATCGTCGGCGGCGACGTGGTCGGCACCAGCGGCTTGTTCGCCCACGACTTCCCGATGCTGCACCAGTTCGAGACTGGTTCCTGGTTGGGTTGCGCGCACCAGGGCAAGGGCATCGGCAAGGAGATGCGGGTGGCGACGCTGCAGCTCGGCTTCCTCGGCCTGGGCGCCGAGTTCGCGACGACCGGGGCGTTCGAGGACAACGGCCCGTCGCTCGGCGTCACCGGCAGCCTCGGCTACGCACCCAGGGGCCAGCGTCGCATCGTGCGCCAGCAACAGCCTGCGCTGATGCAGCACTTCGAGATGACGCGCGCCGACTTCCTGGCGCGCTTGCACCGCGACGACATCACCTTGCACGGCGTCGACGACTGCCTGCCCCTGCTCGGCCTCGACGCCTCCTGACCCCACCGTTGCGTGGTGCACGGGTGTTCAGTAGAAGGGCAGGTACTCGGTGAGCTCCCAGTCGGTGACGTTCTCCACCGTGAACGGGTTGCCGGTGGCCTCCCAGCGGGCCAGCTCGTCCTTGCGAATGGTGAGGTAGGCGCGGGTGAGGTCGGGGCCCATCGCCTCGCAGAGCACGGCGTCGGCCTCGAAGGCGCTGACGGCTTCGGCCAGGTTGTGCGGGGTGTGACGGTCGGTGTTGGGCGCTTCGTCGCCATCGCCGGCCTGCGGCGCACCGCAGTCGAGCCCGTCGACCACACCGAGCAGCGCGGCGTTGAGCATGACGGCTGCGGCGAGGTACGGGTTGGCGCTGCCGCACGGCATGCGGTTCTCGATACGCGTGGCGGCACCGCGCTCACATGGGATGCGGTAGGTGCTGCTGCGGTTGTCGAGGCCCCAGTTCGCCCAGTAACCGGCGATGATGCCCGGCACCAGTCGCTTGTAGCTGTTGACGGTCGGGGCCGACATCGCTGCCAGGCCCTCGTGGTGGGCGATCAGGCCGCCGAGGCACTGACGAGCCAGCGAGGAGAGGCCGTACTCGGCCGTGGCATCGTCGAAGGCATTGGTACCGCCACCCACCGGCAGGAGCGAGAAGTTGATGTGCAGCCCGCTGCCGACGAGCATCGCATTGGGGCGGCCCATGTAGGTGGCGCAGTAGCCCTTACGCGCCGCCAGTTCACGCGTCATCTCCTTGCAGATGAAGGCACGATCGGTGGCGTCCATCGCCGGGCCGTACTTCATGTTGAGCTCCATCTGGCCGGGATGGAACTCGCCCATGATCCCTTCCAGGTCGAGCTCGCACTGCTCGGCGGCGTCGAAGAAGTCGAACATCAAGCCGGTGGTGTCGCCGCCGGCGCCGACGCCGTAGACCCGGTGCGACGGTATGTGCAACGGCCCGAACCCTCCGGGGGCATCGGCGTCGGGTTGCATCACGTAGAACTCCATCTCGAAGCCGAGCATGGGCTCGTACCCGAGCGCCCGCCACGCGTCGACGGCGCGTTGCAGGGCGTTGCGCGGACCGATCGCCAGCGGCTCGCCGTTGAACTCGAGATCGGCGATGACGACATCGGTGTCGACCTCCCAGCCGGTGCGACGGGTCTCGACCAACGGCACCGTGGACAGGTCGGGGAAGCCGACATCGGCCGCGTAGCCCTCCACCGGCAGGATGTCGCGCTGGATGTTCATGCACAGCGTGGTCACGGCGTGGTGGCCGTGTTCGTGCAGCCGCCGCGCCGGCACGTAGCGACCGTGCGACAGCCCGTTGAGATCGCTCCACATGACTCGTACTCGTCGGTTCCCCATAGTGGGGCGACGTTAGCAAAGCCGCGACCTCCGATCGTTAGGGCACGAAGGACTGGCCGGCGGTCGCCGCCGGGCGGCCGCTGCGATCGTTCGTTCCCGAAGGAGTTACCGACTACCATGCCGGTGTTCACTCACCGTCGCAGTCGACGGAACGTTCCAGGGGGAGTCCATGAGGAAGCGAATCATCCCGGCCGTGCTCATGTCGTTGAGCATCGTCGCCGCGGCATGCAGCGACGACAGCAAGACGGCCAGCACCGACGCACCGGCTCAGACCACGGCGGCGCCCGACGAGTCGGCAGTCGACACCACTGCCGCAGCGGGGGTCGACACCACGGCCGCAGGCGGAGGCGACACCCCCAGCGATTGCACACTCGACTCGCCGCTCAAGATCGGTTTCGCCGCCGATCTGGGCGAGCTCGGGGCGTTCTCCGACCAGCCCGGTTCCGAGGCGGCCAAGGTGATGGTCGACAAGATCAACGACGCCGGTGGCGTCGGTGGCCTGCCCATCGAGTACGAGGTGAAGGACGTGCAGGGCGACCCCGCCGCTGCGCAGCGCGCCACTCAGGAGCTGCTCGACGACGGCGTCAACGCCATCATCGGACCGGCGTTCGCCAGCACCGGCGCCCCCGTGATGGACACCGTCGATGGCAAGGCGCCGATCATCTACATGGCGTCCACCGACCCGTCGCTGGCCGACCCGTCGCGCGGCGCCTTCCTCGCCAGCTTCAGCGACCCGGTGCAGGCCTCGGCCATGGCAGAGTGGGCCCTCGGCGAGGGCTACACCAACGCCGTCACGCTGAGCAGCACCGACGACGTGTACTTCTCCGGCAACCCGGAGTACTTCACCACCGTGTTCCAGGATGGCGGTGGCACCGTCGCCGCCGACTACGCCTACAGCCTGGCCGATTCCGACTTCTCCACCCAGGTCAACGAGATCGCCAACCTCAGCGAGCCCCCGGACGTGCTGTTCACGGCGATGGTGATGCCCCAGACGCAGGTGCTGTTGGAGCAACTCGACGCTGCCGGCCTCGGCGACGTGGTGGTGCTCGGCGTGGATGGTTTCGACGCCACCGTCGTGTGGAGCGCCGGCGCCATCGCCGACGGCGTGGTCTTCGCTGCGCACACGTTCCCGCAGGACACCAACGGCGTACAGCAGTTCCTCGACGACGCAGCCGCCGCCGGCGCCAAGATCGAGACGATCAGCTTCGGCGCACTCGCTGCCGATGCCGTGCAGGTGATCGTTGCCGCCGTGAACGAGGCCTGCTCGGTGGATGCCGCCACGCTGATCGGCACCATCGACGGCCTGGTCAACGTACCCGTCACCACCGGCACCGTCAGCTACGCCGGCACCAACGGCGTCCCGGAGAAGGACGTGGTGATCCTCAAGGTCGAGGGCGGCGAGCCGACCTTCGTCGAGGCCATCCGCCCGAAGAACATCCCCGGCTGACCGGCCGGCCCCACGAACGCCATGCTCGAGGTCGATCAGATCACCACGCGCTACGGCGCGATCACCGCCCTGCACGCTGCCTCGCTCGAGGTGCGCAGCGGCGAACTGGTCGCCCTCGTAGGGCCCAACGGGGCTGGGAAGACCACGTTGCTCAACACCGTGGCCGGGCTGTTGCGCCCGGCCACGGGCAGCGTGCGCTTCGAAGGAGCCGACATCACCGGCGCCGAGCCGGCGAGCCTGGTACGCGCTGGGCTGGCTCTGGTGCCGGAACATCGGCGCATCTTCAAGGACCTGACCGTCGAGGAGAACCTGCGCCTCGGCGGCAGCACTGCCGCTCCGCACGAACGCAAGCAGCGCTTGGAGGAGGCGGCCGAGCTGTTCCCGGTACTGCGGGTGAAGTGGACCACTTCCGCGGGCTTCCTGTCTGGCGGCGAGGCCCAGCAGCTCGCCGTCGCCCGCGCGCTGATGAGCAACCCTCGCCTGCTGCTGCTCGACGAACCCACCTTGGGGCTGGCGCCGACGATGGTCGACGTCGTCTTCGACCTGCTGCAGAGCCTTCGCCAGCAGGGCCGAACGATGCTGGTGGTCGAGCAGAACGCCACTCGGGCCCTGCAGCTCGCCGATCGCGGCTACCTGTTGCGGACGGGTTCCATCGTGGCTACCGGCACAGGAGCCGAGCTTGCCGCCGACACCAGCCTGTTCGACTCGTTCATCGGTGCCGAGGCCCACGGGACCGACTCGTGACGAAGCTGCTGCAGACCATCGTCGACGGACTCGGTGTGGGCAGCACGTACGCACTGCTCGCGCTCGGCATCTCACTGATCTTCGGCGTGATGCACCTGGTGAACTTCGCCCACGGCGAACTCATCACCGTGGGGGCCTACGTCTCGTACTTCTTCTTCCTCCACGGAGGCAGTTGGTGGTGGATGCCCGTCGTCATCGTCGCCAGCGCGATGCTCGCGTCCGTAGCGACCGAACTGGTTGCGTTCCGCTGGGTACGCAACGCCAGCCCGTTCACGCTCCTGCTCACTTCGTTCGCACTCGAGCGGCTGTCGCACGCGCTGTGGCAGATCTTCGTGTCGCCCAAGCAGAGGGCGTTCCCGAAGCCAGCGTGGGTGTTCAACCAGTTCAAGATCGCCGGCGTCAGCTTCGAGGTGATGGACGTCGTCACGATCGCGGTCACCGCTGCCACGCTGGCACTCACCGCTGTGGTCTTCAAACGCACGATGTTCGGCATCAGTGTGCGTGGGGCGGCGGAGGACTTCGACGCCGCGCGACTGATGGGTGTGCGGGCCAACCGTGTGATCTCCGGTGCGTTCGCGTTTGCCGGTCTGCTGGCCGGAGTTGCTGCCTGCCTGATCCTGATGCGCACACCGGCGGCCGAGCCCAGCATGGGCTCCGACTGGTTGCTGAAGGCGGTGATCGCGGCGGTGATCGGTGGCCTCGGCAGTTTCACCGGCGCCGTGGTGGGTGGCTTGGTGCTCGGTCTGCTCGAGACCCTCACCCGCGCCTACCTTCCGGAGGTCGCCGTGGGTTGGGACAAGTTCTCCACCGCAGTGGTGTTCGTGTTGATCGCCGCCTTCTTCGTCGTCCGTCCCGACGGCGTCTTCAAGGTCTCGCACGCGGAGCGGGTGTGATGCGCGGCCGAGCCCTCGCGGTCACCCGCAGCATGGTGGCCAGCGCCGCGTTGGTCGCCGTCGTGGCTGCTCTCGCCACGTTGTACACCAGCTCCGGCGGCACCAGCCGCGAGTCGCTGATCTCCGAGATGTTGAGCAACTTCATCCTCGTCCTCGGCATGCAGGTGTTCATCGGCAACACGGGCGTCCTGAGCTTCGGCCACATGGCGTTCGCTCAGATCGCCGCCTATTCCACTGCCGTCGTCGGCATCCCCCTCGCCACCAAGGCGAAGTCGCTGCCCGACATCCCGTTCGGACTCGCCGACGTTCACTTCGGCCCGCTGGGCGCCACCGTGTTCGCTGTCGGTGTGACGATCGTCGTCGGCAGCGTCTTCGGGATCGCCGTGTGCCGCGCCAGCGGTCTCGCCCCCACGATGATCACACTGGCGGCGCTGTTCGTCGTGGAGCAGCTGGTCAAGAACTGGAAGGAGCTCACGCGTGGCGCAGGCGGCCTCTCCGGCGTGCCCCGCCTGGACGGCAACGGCTGGCTCTGGGTGGGTGCGTTCGTCGCGCTCGTGATCGCGCACCAGTTCCAGGAGACGCGGATCGGTCGCTTCGCCATCGCCACCCGGGAGGACGAGCTGGCGGCTCCCGCGCTCGGCATCAGACTGTTCAGTGCTCGCT
>JBAVTH010000187.1:0-6485 GCA_049696035.1 Ilumatobacteraceae bacterium | reverse complement strand
CCTACGGCACCGTCACCGAGCCTGCCCGACAGATCGACGTGATCCACGAGACCGACGTACTCGTGGTGGGCTCCGGCCCTGCAGGCCTGGCCGCTGCCCTCGGTGCCGCTCGCGCCGGTGTCGAGGTCACCCTCGTCGAGCGGTTCGGCTGCTACGGCGGCAACATCACCGCGGTCGGCGTCGAGGGCATGGCGTGGTACCGACACGAGCAGACCATCGAGGCCAACGGCATCGGGCGCGAGTTCGAGACGCGGGCGTTCGAGATGGGCGCGGCCGTGCAGGAGAGCCAGTCACAGTCCTACGAGCTCGACAGTGAAGGCTTCAAGCTGGTCGCCGACCGCATGGTCGAGGAAGCCGGCATCCACGGGATGATGCATCGCTCGTTCGCCGCGCCGATCATGGACGGCGACGCGGTGGTTGGCATCATCACCGAGTCGAAGGCCGGGCGAGAGGCCATCCGGGCCAAGCGGGTCATCGACGCCACCGGCGATGCCGATGTCGCCTTCCGCGCCGGCGCCCCCACTCACCACACGCCGCGTGAGCACATGATGGCCGCGTCGGTGATGTTCCACCTGGCCGGAGTGGACAAGAAAGCGTTCATGGCGGGCATCGCCGCCGACCCGCAGACGTACTCCGATTGGAGCAGCGGCGCCGGCGCCGAGTGGAACATCGAGACCAGCGGCAAGGAGGACGGGATGTTCTCGCCATTCCTGAAGAAGCCGTTCGACCGGGCCATCGCGGATGGCCTGCTGCCGCCGCACCTCACCACCATCGCCGGTACGTGGGGTGCCATGCACGACACCGGCGAGCTCACGTACATGAACCTCGTGCACCTCGACGGAATCGACGGCACGAACCCCGACGACCTCACCCGTGGCGAGGTCGAAGGCCGCCGCCAGGCGATGCTGGCCATCGAGGCCCTGCGTCGCTACACGCCCGGCTGCGACGGTGCCAGATTGCGCAACTTCGGGATGACGCTGGGCATTCGCGACACCCGCAAGATCGACGCCGAGTACAACATGACCGAAGCCGACGTGCGCGAGCAGGGCCGCTTCGACGACAGCATCGGCATCTACCCCGAGTTCATCGACGGCTACGGCATCCTGATCCTGCCCACCACCGGCCGCTACTTCCAGCTGCCCTACCGCAACGTGCTGCCCAAGGGCGTGAAGAACCTGCTGGTTCCCGGCCGCAGCTCCGGCGGCGACCGCATCTCCCACGCGGCCACCCGCAACATGTCGTGCTGTGCGGTGCTCGGCCAGGGCGCCGGAGTTGCCGCTGCGCTGTCGCTGCACTCGTCGCGCGACCTGGACGACGTCGACATCGCGGCGGTCCAGAAGGAACTCGACCACCAGGGCGTTCGCCACTGGTAGCACCCGCCCGAGCAGGCGTACCGTGGGAGGCGCGAGACAGCGCCTGACCAAGCAGGTGCACATGGCCACTCAATCGTCAGCACTCGTCACCACTCCTCGCCGGGCACTCCTGCTGGGCAGCCTGTTGTCGGTTGCCCTGCTGGTCGGGTGCGGTTCATCCGGCAGCGGCGCCTCGACAACGGCCGCCACCGCGGCGGCGAACACGTCCACGTGCACGACCGCCGCACCAGCCGACACCACGGCGCAACCGACAACTGCCGTGCCCCCGACAACGACCGCGCTCGGTCCCTCCGGCGCCGAAGCGCGCAACACCGGCACGTTCACGTTCGACGTCGTCTGCCAGAAGTTCGGCAACTGCGCGTGCGACGCTGCATTGGCCGAGCCGTTGACCGTCACGATCAGCTTCACGACAGCGGGCGCCGTGTTCACCAACGACGAGGGCACCATCACCTACCCGCCGGACGGCAGCGGTAGCTACCGCCTGGTGGTGGATGCCGACAAGGAGAAGGTCGCCACGCTCACCTTCAGCGACACGGGCTTCGTGTTCGACATGACCATCGCGGGCGCGCCGTGCAGCCTGCAGACCTACACCCGCCGATGACCACAGGCGGCCTCCCACGCTTCGCGATAGGCATCGGCGAGCGACGCGACCGTCTCGTGCGCGTTGAGGCCACTGGGGTTGGGCAGCACCCACAGCTCAGCGCCACCCAACCGTTCACTCTGTCGGCCTTGCGTGGCCTTGGGGCGCTCGAACGCCTGGCGATACGCGGTCAGCCCCAAGACAGCCACCACCTTCGGCCGCAGTGCACGCACCTTCGCTTCCAGTGCCACTCCCCCGGCGCGGAGCTCGGCGCGGCCCAGCGACTCGGCCTTGGCGCTGGCGGTCGGCACGATGTTGGTGATGCCGATGCCCAGCCGCCGCACCATGGCCAGGTCGGCTTGCCGCATGCCGTCGCTGGCGTCGACCAGCGACGGCGTGATGCCTGCCGCGTGCAGGGCCGGCCAGAAGCGGTTGCCCTTGCGGGCGAAGTGGGCGTTGACCGCCGCCGTCCACAGCCCGGGGTTGATGCCCACGAACAGCAGCCGAACGCGCTCGCCGACGAGATCGTCGACGAGCGCGCCATTGAGTGCTGCGAGTTGTTCGCGGGTGAAGCGCGCCATCAGCAGCGGTTCAGCTGACGACCTCGGAGATCTGCATCACCGGCGCGATGTTCGTGTAGTTGGCGACATCGGCCATCACATCCGCCGTGCCGGCCGCGCCGAAGGCACCCTGGAACGACTCCATGCTCTCGAAGTAGAAGTGCACACCGGCAACGTTCGGGCCGTTGATGCCCTTCTCGGCTTCGCTCTTCACAGGGTTCCAGGTGGAGACGCACAGCGGCAGGTGGGTGGTGGCGTAGTAGTCGTGATCGAAGGTGGTGCCTTCGCCGGACGGGTAGGTGACGCTGACTTTGATCATGAGTCGAGACCGTAGGCCGCACGCCCAGATCGCGGCGACTCGGCCACGGCTACCGAGGCGTGACCGCAGCAGCGGTGTTCGAGTAGGGCGATGTGCCGGCAGCGTTCTTCACGCGGACTCGATAGGTGTAGCTGGTGCGTGAGGACAGCCCCGAGTCGGTGAACGTGGCCGTGGTGCCGGTGAGCGTGGCGACACGGGCGAACCGAGTGCAGCCGGCGCCCTTGCAGCGCTCCACCTCCACCGTGGTCTGCGCCACTGCCGTGTTCGACCAGGTGAGCCGGATGGACGAGCGGGAGAGTGCCACGGCGCTCAGGCCGGCCGGCGCGGTCGGCGCCGGCGTCACGACCGACAGCGGCAGCGAGCTAGCCGAGACGAACGTGCCGTCCTCGTCGACGAGATCGACGGTGACCGCGAACGACCCGCCGATCGCGTAGCTGTGTGTGAACACGCCGCTGGTGGCAGCGACTTCCACTGCACCGTCACCCCAGTGGATCACCCGACTGGTGACCGTGTCCTTGCCCGGATCGGTGATCGCTCCCAAGGTGAGGGCATAGGGCACGCCGATCGGGTTGGTGGTGGCGCCGGAGAGGGAGATCGTGGGTGCCACGTTGTTGACGATCACCGGGAAGAATGCGACCGACATCGCCACGTCGTCGAACACGCTGACCCTGACGTTCCTCGTGGACGAGTTGATCGGGCCGTCGTCGTCATCGGCGAAGATGTGCGAGTAGGTCCCGGGCGGGCGAAGGCTGAGGGTCGACACCGAACCATCGCCCCAGTCGACACTGAACAGTGGCGGATCGAACGCTCCTGCAGGGTCGATCGCCGAGAGGGTGAGCGAGTAGATCGCACCTTCGCTGGTGGTTGCGTTCCCGACGACAACCGGGATGGGTGCCACGTTGAGCACGGAGATCAGGATGGTGTCGGATGCGGTCTCGGCGACATCGTCGACGACCACCACGGTGACCGTGCGAGCTGCCGGCCCGTTGGCGTAGACGTGCGAGAGGCTGAGGGTCGGCACCACGGTGGCACCGGCGACCGCAGCGCTGCCGTCGCCGTAGTCGATGGTGTACGTCCAGCCGGCAGCACCGTTGTCCTCACCATCGACGATCGCCACGCTGCGAGCGAACGTGCCCCCCTCCAGCACCGACTCGTCGACCCCTGCGTCGATGCTGACCGGCGCGAACACGGCGGCTTGCGCGGTGTTGCCGACGAAGGCCGGACCGACGCTCGCTCCGATCACGGTTGCCGCGACAGCCGCCCGAACTGCCATGCCACGAGCAGGTCGGCAGTGCCCAACCTTGGTCGTCGTACCGATTCCTCGAATCATGTGCCGCTCCTCTGCTCGCAGTCAGGGCTGACACGTCGCGGAGCACCGCCAGGTTTGGTCAGTGGCCCCGGTTCTCGATCACCGGGTCGGGTACGGGTTCGGCTCACCGGTGATCGACTCGTACAGGCGGTCGATGGTGGGGCGCGTGATCAGCGTGTACGTGTCGGCGATGGCTGTCTCACGGTGTGCGGCCTGCGCGGCCAGGCGCTGCGGGTCGAGCACGACCGCCATGAAGGCGGCCCGGCTGGGGAACACGTTGAAGCGGATCTGGTCCCACTCGCGACCGTCGCCCATGATCGTGCCTTCCACCTGGGTCCACGCGGCCAGGCGCACACCGTGGGGCACGGCGATCTTGGCGGCATGGTCGGTGTAGGTGGCCATCTCGTTGCGGCGGTCGTCGTCCTTGAACTTGATCACGTGGATCACCACCACGTAGGGGTCGTCGGCCGTCGGCGGGAAGGGCACCTCGTCCCAGGTGGGCGCATCCGCGGGCAGGGTCGGCAGCTCCATCGGCAGGCAGCCGGCCACGATGGTCTCGGCCATGCCGGCTTCCTTGTGGTGGTGCAGCTCCTGGAAGTCCTTGCGGCTCTGCATCTCGATGAAGGAACGACGGCTGGGGTACTTGACGATGCCCACGCGGTCCCACTTCGGGGTGTCGTTGAGGAACTGGGTGTCGACGTCGGCGAGGAACACCGGCTGCGCGCCGATCGCCTTCAGCGGCCCCAGCGGTGCGTACTTGTCGTCGGCTTCCTTGCCGCTGTAGTCGGCTTCCCGGCCGTCGGCGTAGTCGGCCTTGGCGCGGTAGCTCATCAGGTTGACCATCCAGATCGGGCCGTCGACCTCCGGCGGTGTGGTGGCCAGTTGGAAGCCGTACTGCTTGTTGACCTTGCCGTAGCGGACCTTGGTCGTGTTGACATCCGGCTGCACGTTGTCCGACATTGTCGCTCCCCTCGCGATGAATTGTCAGCGAGTATGACACGAACTGCGAGAGCGGTCCACCCCTACCGCCCGGTCTGGCCGTCCAGCAGTTCGCGCAGGATGTCGGCGTGGCCGGCATGGCGAGCCGTCTCCTCCAGCAGGTGCATGACCACCCACCGCAGGTTGACCCCCGAATCCGGGTCCACGCAGGGGTCGTCGAAGTCGGCGATCCCGATGACCGCATCGACTCGCGCCCACGCATCTCGGTACGCGACCACCGCGGCCGCGAGGGTCTCGGGGGGCCCACCGGCGGCAAGCGGCAGGCCGGCGAACCGATGCATCACCCACAGCTGTTCGGCCTGGGCCAGATGCTGGGCGAGCCACAGCAACGTGGTGCCACTGGGCACCGGCGACTGACCGGCCGCGTCACCCACGCCCTCCATCTTGCGGACGAACGACTCTCGTTGGTACTGCAGCAACGCCATCAAGGTCTCGTGTTCCCCGGCGAACACACGAGGCGGTTTCAGGTCGGTCATGGCACGACGATAGGCGCGCTCATCGAGCGCACGTACCGTGCCCGGAAGTGATGCTCGGTTGCCTGGGAATCCCGCACCGCCGGCCGAGATCTACTTGGCAGGGCACCTCCATCCGCCGCCAGTAGTTTCGGGTGCATGAGCGACATCGTCATGCACCCGATCGGCACCGTTCGTTCCCGCCGCGACGCGGCGATCGACGATGAGTGGGGCGACGTCACCTCCGTGATCGAGCTCGACCCGGCTCGCATGGAGCCGGATGCCACGCTGGGCATGGATACGTTCTCGCACGTCGAGGTGGTGTTCGTCTTCGATCGGGTCGACCCGGCGGCAGTGTGCCATGGCGCACGTCACCCGCGAGGCAACGAGTCCTGGCCCCGGGTGGGCATACTCGCCCAGCGCGCCAAGGATCGCCCGAACCGCATCGGCCTCACGACCTGCCGGGTGGTGCGGGTGGAAGGCCTGCGCATCGAGGTGAGCGGCCTCGACGCCATCGACGGCACACCGGTGCTCGACATCAAGCCGGTGATGCGCGGCTTCGCACCTCGCGGCGAGGCACGCGAACCGGAATGGGCCGGCGAGTTGATGGCCGGCTACTGGTAGCCTGGGGTTGCTCTCCTAATCAAGGGGCTGACAGGTTTCGACGTCAGATTCATTGTGCGGGCGTGCGACCCGAGTTGCTCAGACTCGTAAAACGGGGCAAACACAGAATTGCCAACGAGCAGTTCGCTCTCGCCGCCTGATTTTTAGGTGAGTGAAGAGACATCGTGACCAGAAATGGCGCACGGGGCCGATCCACCGCAGCCTGGCACCAGAAGCGGGGGATGACAGCGGAAAAGACTGCTGACGTCGGGAAAGACCGATGACGATTC
>JBAVTH010000186.1:0-2417 GCA_049696035.1 Ilumatobacteraceae bacterium | reverse complement strand
CTGTAGCTGAGCTTCACGAAACCGTGGGCCACAGGGCTGACCCTCTCGCCACCCACGATGAGCTCCGTGTCGTAGCCGGAGCCACCCTCCATGTTCCAGGTGTCCCAGTCGTGGCCGCCTTCGAGCGTGGTGGTCTGCACCCACTGCTCGTCGCTGTGCGTGCGGGCATCGGGAGCGATGACGCTGGCGGCGTAGCGGTTCGGCCCGAGGTTGGGGATGACGATGTCGCCGTAGTGGTCCGAGATGCAGGACGACTCGGTACCAGCGAGCGTGCTGCCGAACGTGAGGGGGACCGGCGAGCCGTACTCGTCGAGGTAGACCCGTGCCGGCTCGGTGTCGGTCGCAGGGACCATGACGTAAGCGGTGCAGAGCGGGTTGCCGAACACGTCGGTGGTGACATCGGCGAGGACGTCCTTGATCGACACCGTGAAGCCCGACATGTCCGTGTTCGGGTCGGCAACCAGGTTGGCGTCGATCACGCCGTTGCAGCCGGCGGGCAGTGGCTCATCGATCGGATCTGCGCAGGTGAGCAGCGTTTCGGTCTGACCGTCCCACTGGCCGTTGGTGCTCGCGTTGTCGTTGAAGACGTGCACGCGCACCGTGGCGGTCAGCTTCGGCATCGGGTTCATCCGAACCGCGAAGTCCACCGTCGGGCTGCTGATCGGCTCGTCGTTGACGGAGACAAGGCCACCGGCAACCTCGAAGTGGACGCCGTCGATCTTGTAGTCACGCGCCGTCACCGAGATGAGGTACCTGCCAGCAGGCAGTTGCGCCAGACGGTCCTTGTCGGCGTTCGTTCCGCTCGCGACCACGGGCGAGTTGCCCGGCACCGCCCGCACCGAGGGCCACGGGCAGTCGTCGAGGTTGCCGCCCGCTGCCGCCGCGTAACCAGGAGGCGCGTTGACCGCTGCCCGCGCAGGGAGGCAGGTGGCCACGCTGGCGTCGTTGAACGTCGGGTCGCCGGTGTCGTCTCGGTTGACCAGCCACTTGTACGTCGCGATCGGGGCCAGCGTGGTCGAGTCCTCCACACAGAAGCTGGCCAACGTGTCGCCACCGCAGGATCCCGCGGCCTCGACCGTCGTCGCCCCGACAACGACCAAGGGCAGGAACATGCCCAGCACCGACGCCATCATGCCCAACATCGTCCAACGCGCTCTGGCACCGCTGTGCGCGCGTACTGCCGAATCGTCCCGCATTTGCCGGTCTCCTCTTCGAGATGGGGAGGACCGTTCGTCTCGGCCCCTGCCCGTCTAGGGGATTAAGACCCGCTACACTTTCAGTATTCTTTCATAGGACCATTCGTTCTCGGCTGTTGTGGCAACGTTGACTCCGTTGATGAACCGTTGATGACCGGAGCAGACATCTGTCAAGAAGGTCTCAAGCTCGGGGTGAGGGAGCGACCTCGGCCGCGAGCAGCCGGCGCTGGACCTGAGCCGAGAACTCGAACCGATCGTCACCGAGAGCGCGCAGCACCCCCTTTCCGGTGGCGCTGCGCAGCAATCCGGACACGGCCTCCAGCCCCAACCCGGCAGCCAGGCCCACTTGCGCAGCGGTGAACCACGAGTTCAGTGTGCTGGCGGCCGTCAGCACCACCGGCGCCAGCGGCCCGAGGTCGTCGAGCGGAGCCCGCACGCTGCCCAGCGCATCGCCACGCAGCACGCCGGACCCCGTGCCCGCAGCACAACAGGCAGCCAGCAGCCCGGGGTGGCCTCCGGTCTCCCGCCATGCGGTGTCGATCCCCAATGGACGCATGTCGTCGGCGCTGAGCGCTCCCAGCACTACGGCCGGACCATCGGCGTGGCCCTCCAGCGCCGTAGGGCTCGAGACCACCAGGCACAACTGAGCTGCACCACCCGGGCACACCAGCGACCGCAGCACGGCGATCGATGCCGTGTCCGCCAAGTGCAGGTCGTCGACCACCAGCAGGGTCGGTCCGAGACCGTCGAGCATCTCCGCGAATCGGCCGAACATCGCGGTGACCCCCTCGTCGATCACCGGCTGCTTGCGCAACTTGGCATCCTTTGCGATCGCGCGCATCAGCCGGCCGACCGTCAGCATCGGATGGTCGCGATCGGTCTCCGAGCACTGGATCGCGTGCACGTTCCGGGCACCGGCGGCACGATCGACCACCTCTGCGAGGAAACGGGTCCTCCCGGTGCCCGCGGGCCCACAGACCATCGTCGACCCACTGGCGCCGCCTTCGTCGAGAGTGCGCGCGATGAACGACTCGACCGTCTCCAACTCGACAGCGCGACCCAAGAACGGCAACGTCGTTGGGGCGCCGGTGAACGCTGGGTCCACCTCCACCGCGACCTCTGCTCGAGCCGGCAGCGCCGCTCCCTGCAGCAGCGCGCGCAGGTCGAGCAGTTCAGCCGCAGGGGTCCGGCCTTCCTCGCCACTGAGCCGCTGTTCCACCC
>JBAVTH010000185.1:0-5916 GCA_049696035.1 Ilumatobacteraceae bacterium | reverse complement strand
CCGTTGCCCCGGGCGCCGCTGCCGCTCCAGGCACGGTCGCAGTCGTCGCTCCGCCCGTTCCAGCGCTGACGACGGGTGCGGACGAGACGGCTGTCGGAACGCCCGACATGCCACCGGTGCCGTTCGGGCACTGACTCGCACCCTTCTGATCACAGGCCTGAGGCTGCGGGGCGTTGTCGGCGAGCAGGTTGGAACCGTCGGCAGCGAAGGTCGGGTTCTTGCAGGCCGCGATGTCGATCTCCTGGACCACGACCCCGGGGATCTTGCGGATCTGGTCGAAGCTCGCCTCCACCAGGTTGATCGGCATCGGCGAGTAGCCGAGCGACGCAGACTGCTGCTGGGCCTGGCACATCGCGTAGTAGGCGAACGCGCCGAGCGTCTTGCCCTTGTCCTCGTTGAACTGGCCAGCCACCTTGGTCGGCACGATGAGGTACGAGTACGAGGAGAGCTGGTAGCTGCGCGGATCGGTGTCGCTGTAGACCCCGTCGAGCTGCTGTGTGAGATACACAGCGGGGTCGGCTTCGTTGGTGTTGATGCGCGCCTGCAGCAAGGACACAGCGACGTTCTCCGGCGTCGGCTCGGTGTAGAAGCCGGCAGCGTTGAGCACCTTCGCCACCGGGAACTCGGAACCCAGCGCGTAGGAGTAGTTCACGTACCCGATCGCCCCTTCGGCGAAACCCTGGCTGACGTAGCCGGCGACTCCGATGTCGCCGGACTGGGCGATCATGCCGGGGATCGTTGGGTAGAACGAGGTGAACCCACAGGCAGGGGCGCGGCCCGACTCCTGGCAGAAGTCGTTCCAGATGCCCTGGTGCAGCGCGATCATCCACTTCGTGAACTGGGCGCTCGAGCCCGACCCGTCGGACCGCACCACCGGCACGATCGCGCGAGCGGGCATCACCAGGCCCGGGTTGTCGGCCTGGATCGCCGGATCGTTCCACTGGGTGAGCACCCCGGTGAAGATCTTGGCCACGTTCTCGCCCGACAGCCGCAGGTTCGTCACCCGCTTGCCGTTGATCTGCAGGTTGTACATGAACGACGTGCCACCTGCAGTCACGGGGATGTACGCGTAGCTGCCCGCAGCCGGGTTCTCCGGCGCCGAACCGTCCTCCGGCTTGAACTGGAAGGGGATGTCGGAGGCAGCGAAGTCGACCGTGCCGTTGAGGAAGTTCTTGCGTCCGGCGGTGGACCCGCTGGGGTTGTAGTCGACCGTCATGCCGAACTGCCGCACGTTCACCCGCATCGCCTCGATGGCGTTGCCCGCCCATGACGAGCCCTCGCCGGAGATGCGCTGGTAGCTGCCCTCGGCGCCTGCGCGGGGCGCACGGGCGGTGGGAGCCAGGGCCATGACCGCGGCGACCGCGACGACGACCGCACCACGGAACCTGGAACGCTGCCGGCTGATCATGAGCTCACCTCGGGTCGTCGAGAACCAGTGCCGGTGTGCGCCTCGCTGCAGCGGGCCTGGATCCGCTGCAGGTCCTTGGTCGAGCGAGTGACGGTGCCCCGCATCTGCCGGGCGGAGAGCTGACCTGCAGGACGACCACCGATGATGCGGGCGATGCTGAACAGGATCAGCACCAGGATCATCAGCACCGCAGCCGTGGCAAACCCGCGAGCCACCTGGGCGGGCTGCGGCGACTTCACCAGCTCGAACGCAGCCAACGGCAGTGAGACCATCGGGTCCCTGGTCGGGTTGACGTTCATCGTCGACGTGTAGCCGGCCGTGAGCAGGATCGGTGCGGTCTCACCCACGCCACGGGCAACGCCGAGGATCACCGATGTCGTCAGGCCCGACCGCGCCGTCGGCAGCACGACGTGCCACACGGTGCGCCACTTGGGCGCCCCTAGGGCGGCAGCGGCCTCGCGCAGGTTGCCGGGCACCAGGCGCAGCACCACGTCGGCGGAGCGGATGATGATCGGCAACATCATGATGCTCATCGCGATGGAGGCGGCCAGACCCGACCGTTCGAAGCCCAGCACGAGCACCCAGGTGGCGAAGATGAACAGGCCGGCCAGGATGGAGGGGAGCGCCGTCATGGCGGTGACCACGGTGCGGACGAGGCCGGTGAGCTTGCCGCGGGACTCGGTGAGGTAGACGGAGCAGGCGACGCCCAGCGGCACGGTGATGAGCAGCGAGATCGCCGTCATGATCAGCGTGCCGACGATCGCGTGGGAGATGCCGCCCTTGCTCACCGGGTCGAGTGGGCCCGTCTCGCTGAGGTCGTCGACGAAGAAGTTCGAGTGGAGCAGCGCCTCGCGGCCCTTGAGCAGCACGAAGAAGATCACCGACGACAGCGCGGCGAGCGCCACCACCGCCGATGACGTGAGCAGCACCGACATGACCCTGTCGATCACGGCTGGGCGGTTCTCCGTGATCGAGACCAGCACCGCATACGTCGCGAGGAACAGCAGGAACCAGACGACCACGAACCCGAGTTGGCCCTCCAGGGGAGTCAGGCGTCCGAAGAGCAGCAGCGTGGTGGACAACGCGCTGACGAACGCGCCTGCCATGGGCAGCACGTCGTTGCGCGAGAGCTTCTTGAGGGTGCGCCGTTGCGCAGGTGCGGCGGACCGCGCCGGGCGCTTCGGCATCACCGTGCTCGGCACGGTGTGGCCGTGATCGTCGATGTGTCCCTCGACCGCCATCAACTCGTCGATCAGGTCGTCGGGAAGCACGCCCTTCGTCAACAGGATGTCGGTCATGCTTCGCTGCTCGCACCCGAGCGCGACCGCGCGACGAACCACGATGCGGTGAAGTTGACGACGAGGGTCACCGCGAACAACGCCAAACCGGCCGCCATCAGCGCCGACAGCCCGAAGCCAGAGGATTCGAACGTGCGCAAGGCGATCAGGCTGGACACCGAGTTGCTGCCCGCTTCGAGGACGTGGAAGTTGATGTCGAAGCGAGGCGAGATGATCAGCACGACCGCGATCGTCTCGCCGAGCGCGCGCCCCAGGCCGAGCATCGTGCCGCCGATGATGCCGCCGCGGCCGAAGGGAAGCGCCACCACGCGAATCATCCCCCACCTGGTCGAGCCGAGCGCGAACGCCCCTTCACGCTCACCGATGGGAACCTGCGAGAAGACCTCGCGCATCACGACGCACGAGATCGGCATCACCATCATCGCGACGACGACGCCGGCGATGAAGGTGGATGCGGTGTACACGGACGTGCTCGACAACGGGCTGTTCGGGTCGGCCCGCGAGACGTCGAAGAACGGCAGCCACCCGAACCACGAGTTCAGCCACCGCGACAGGCCCACGATGTTGTTCTGCAGCAGCTTCAGACCCCACAGGCCGTACACGACACTCGGCACCGCGGCCATGAGATCGACGAGTGCAACGAGCTTGGAGCGCAGC
Organism: Ilumatobacteraceae bacterium; assembly: GCA_049696035.1. Lineage (GTDB taxonomy): Bacteria > Actinomycetota > Acidimicrobiia > Acidimicrobiales > Ilumatobacteraceae > UBA668. The sequence goes on along the minus strand of JBAVTH010000185.1, from coordinate 2,553 downwards.
CAGATCGGCGCGACCTCGGTGATGAACAACGCCGTTCCCATCGCGATGGGCAGCGCGATCACGACGGCCACGAGTGCGATCAGGACCGTGCCGAGCATGACCGCGGCGATGCCGAACTTGCCCCGGTCGGGCTGCCACTCGGCGGTGGTGATGAACGAGAAGCCGGTCGAGCGCAGTGCCTGCGTCGCCTCGACCGCGAGGAACAAACCGACCGCGACCATGATCGACAGCACCAGCATGCCGCTGGCGGAGGCACCGCGGAAGAAGATGCTGTCACTGCGGCCAAGGCGCGTGTTCAGCTTCCTCGGCTGCGACACCACGACGTCGGTGGCCGGCAGTCGCGTCGTCGTCGCCGTTTCCATCGTTCAGGCCATCCAGGCAGCGAGTACGACGAGCACGATGACCATCGCACCGCTCAGGAGCAGCACGTCGACGTGCTTGGCGTGCGACCAGAACGACTGCTTGACCGGCGCGGCCGTCGGCAGCGCCAACGGGGAGTAGACCGGCGCATACATCGCTGAGGCCGAGGCCGCTGGACGCTCTTCGAGCAGGGTGCCGATCACCGCCGCGAACACCCGCGCGAACGCGTCGGCATCGATCACCACGTTGATCGGCGCCATCTGCAGCGTCGGCGGCTGACCCGGCTCGTCGCGGCGCGCTGCGACTGCTGTCGCCACGGGTGTCGCCGGGACATCGACCAACGGGAGCACCGTCGTCACCACGGTCGGTTCGGGCACGACCTCGACAACCGTCACCGCGTTCGGTTCGGGCACGACCTCGACAACCGGAACCACTGTCGGTTCGGGCACGACCTCGACAACCGGAACCACGGTCGGCTCCGGCGCGATGTCATCGACAGGTAGCGGTGTCGACTCGGGCGGCGCAACGGCTACCGGCGCCGTCATCGGCTCGGGCGCCGAGGCATTCGACAGGATCACCTGGGCCGCGCGATGTGCCGCGGCGATCGCCACGGCCGACTCGGCTCGCGTCTGCACGATCTCGGCATCGAGCTCGGCACGCCGCTGAGCCAGCAACGGCTCCAAGCGCGCCCTCAATGCAGCTCGGGCGCCCTGCTCGTTGGCTGCCGCCTCCTCGGCCTCCGCGGCGAGCGCTTCCTGCACCGCGGCGCGCAACTGCAGCGTCAGGAGAGCGATACCGGCGCGCGACGACAGTGCCGACGCGCTCGTCGTCGGCGCCTCACTCGACACGGTTCACCTCCAGCTCCTGATGCACGCCGGAACTGGCGGCGCGCTCGTTCGCACTTCGGGCGCGGGCGTCGCGAAGGATCCGATCGACCTCCGCCTGCGCTGCTTCGCGGAGCATCGCAACCGTCACCTCGTGCGCGCGCTCCATCTCGGCGAGCACGCTCTTCGACGCGGTCAGTTCCTCGCGCAAGGCTGCGCGAACGTCCAGGTCGCGTTGAGCGGCGCGTTGACGGGCGGCGGCGGCCCGCGCCGTGACGACAACGATCTCCGCTTCCAGCCGCGCCCGTTCGGCGACGGCATCGTCGCCCGCTGTGGGCGCCCAGTCCACCGACTGGGTCGACGGCAGGGCGCCTGTCCCGTTCATCGGCGTGCCGTTCATCGGCGTGCCGTTCATCGGTGTGCCGTTCATCGGTGTGCCGTTCATCGGTGTGCCGTTCAGCGAGGCCATTGCGAACCTCACCTGAGCCACGCCATGACGAGCGCGATCACCGACGTGGCGGCCGTGATCGGCACGATGACGTGGGTGGGGAGCCACTCCCGGAACCGACGCTGCTCGACGGGGACCGCCGGTTCGGATGCCCAGAAGTGCTGGAACGCCGTGGCGGAACCATGCCCCGTGGCGGGCGCGGGGTCGAAGGTGATGATGGAAGCCGACGGTTGCGGGTCGGGCTCGCGCGGTGCACCCGTCTGCGCGACCGGCTCCAACGACTCCGCGAGTGTGGCCAGCAGCGCATGCAGCTCGATCGACCCGGCACCGTCCAGAGCCGCCTCGACATCCACCGGCAGCTGCGCGTTCGACAGGTGCGACACCGCCGGCGACGGAGCTTCCTCGGCCGCGCCGGCACGGTCGCTGGCGTCGATGGGTCCACACGCCTCTCGGGCCTCGATGGCTGCCACGTGCTGCATCACCGCCGCCCGAGCATGGGCGTCGTCAACGAGGGCGCGCCCTTCCTGGTTCTCCATGCGCCACCACTCGTCGAGCACAGCGGCCAACTGCCGCTGAGCAACGACACCGTCGGCCTCCTCGGGCGCGAGCGCGTCGTTGATCACCTCGGCGAAGGCCTCCACGTCGTCGACGGTGCGAACCACCGACACGCCGAGTGCCGCGATCTCCTGCCGAGCTGCGGTGTCGGCGCACCGAACACCCGAGCGAGCCGACCCTGCAGGGTGCAGGTGGCGAGCGGCGGCGCCGCCGGCACCAGCGGCGGCCTCGATGGCTGCGACCTCGGTGTCGACTTCTGCACGCCGGGTGAGGATCGACCGCTGAGCGTCGAAGAACTGACGCGTCAAGCGCTGCTGGATCGCCATCACGTTGCCCAGCTGTCCAGCGCCGCTGCCGAGCAGCGCG
>JBAVTH010000184.1:0-10745 GCA_049696035.1 Ilumatobacteraceae bacterium | reverse complement strand
GCTCACCGGCCATGCGCCGATCGAACGGTATGGCATGACCGAGACGCTGATCACGCTGAGCACCCGAGCCGATGGCGAGCGTCGTGCGGGCTGGGTCGGCGTGCCGATCGCGGGTGTGCGGAGCAGGCTGGTGGGCGACGACGGGGTCGTACTCGACCACGACGGCGAGATGATCGGTGAGCTGCACATCGCCGGTTCGACGCTGTTCGATGGCTACCTCCATCGCCCCGACGCATCGGCGGCGACGATGGACGGCGAGTGGTTCCGAACCGGCGACGCTGCCGTCATCGATGCACAGGGGTTCCATCGCATCGTCGGCCGCCAGTCGATCGACATCATCAAGACCGGCGGCTACAAGGTCGGTGCCGGGGAGGTGGAGGCGGCTCTGCTCGGCCACCCGTCGGTGGTCGAGGCAGCCGTGATCGGCGAGCCCGATGACGACCTCGGCCAGCGCATCGTTGCCTACGTCGTCGGTCAGGATGTCGTTCCAGCGGCGCTCATCGAGCACGTCGCGGCCACCTTGTCGGTGCACAAGCGGCCGCGCGAGGTGCGCGTCGTCGAGCACCTGCCGCGCAACGCGATGGGCAAGGTGCAAAAGGGACTGCTCGGTCGCTGAGATCGGGTGGGTCCTTGCCGTTCACACCCCAGGGGGTATACTGGCCGGATGCAACTGCCCCCCGACACCACTGCCGATCTGCTGCGTCGACTCGCCCGCATCGAAGGCCAGGTCCGTGGCTTGCAGGCGATGTTGCGCGATGGGCGTCAGTGCCGTGAGGTCGTCACCCAGCTGTCCGCGGTGGGCAAGGCGCTCGATCAGGTGGGCTTCAAGATGCTGGCCACCGGGATGGCGGCCTGCATGGCCGACGCCGAAGTCGCCAGCCAGAGCGGTTTCGACCTCGAAGAGGTCGAGCGCCTGTTCCTCAAGCTCGCCTGACGCGACACGGAGGCCGGCCCGCCGGCCGGCTCAGGCGACGATGTTGACCATGCGGCCAGGGATGACGATGACCTTCTTGGGTGTGGCCCCGGCGAGCGCTGACTGCACCTTGTCGTCGGCCATGGCGGCGGCCTGCACCGTGTCGTTGCCGGCATTCGCTGCCACCGTGATGCGGCTCCGGACCTTGCCGTTGATCTGCACCGGGTACTCCACCGTGTCGGCGGTGAGCATCGCCGGGTCGGCGACCGGGAACGGCTCGTAGGTGATCGTGGATGCGTGTCCGAGCTTCGCCCACAACTCCTCCGCAGCGTGTGGCGCCAGCGGGGCCAGCATCTTGACCAAGGGGTCGGCCATGTCGGCGGGACAGCCGCCCAGCTTCGTCAGATGGTTGTTGAACTCGATCAGCTTGGCGATCGCGGTGTTGAACCGCAGGTTGTCGAGCTCCTCACGCACTGCGGCGATGGTGCGATGCAGCTGGCGGGCCGTCTCGTCGCTCGCCGGGTGATCGAGCAGGCGGGCCCCGCCGGTGTCCTCGTCGACGATGTTGCGCCACACTCGTTGCAGGAAGCGATGCACACCGACGACGTCCTTGCTCTCCCAGGGGCGTGAAGCGTCGAGCGGGCCCATGCTCATCAGGTACAGGCGCAGCGTGTCGGCGCCGTAGGCGGCGCACATGTCGTCGGGGTCGACGGCGTTCTTGAGGCTCTTGCCCATCTTCCCGTACTCGCGAGCCACCGGCTGGCCGTGGTAGGTGTATCCGCCGTCGACAGCCGTCACCTCCGAGGCTTCCACGTACATGCCGCGCTCGTCCTGGTACGCCGCGGCCAGGATGTAGCCCTGGTTGAACAGCTTGTGGAACGGCTCGACGGAGCTGACGTGACCCAGGTCGAACAGCACCTTGTGCCAGAAGCGGGCGTACAGCAGGTGCAGGACGGCGTGTTCGACGCCGCCCACGTACAGGTCGACGCCGCCGGAGGCCCCGGGCGCCTGTGGTCCCATCCAGTAGGCCTCGTTGGCCGGGTCGACGAATGCGTGCTCGTTCGTGGGGTCGAGGTAGCGCAGCTCGTACCAGCAGCTGCCGGCCCACTGCGGCATCACGTTGGTATCGCGACGGTACGGCTGCAGGCCATCGCCCAGATCGAGCTCCACGTTCACCCATTCCTGCAGGCGGTCGAGTGGGCTCTCCGGGTTGCTCATCGAGTCGTCCGGGTCGAAGGTGCGAGGTGCGAACTGGTCGGTCTCGGGCAGCGTGACCGGCAGCAGGTCGTCCGGCAGCGAATGGGGGTTGCCATCCACGTCGTAGACGATGGGGAACGGCTCACCCCAGTAGCGCTGCCGGCTGAACAGCCAATCGCGCAGCTTGTAGGTGATCGTGGCCTCACCATGGCCCTGCGCCGCCAACCACTCGTTCGTCAGGTGGATGCCCTCCGCCGTGGTGGCGACTCCGTGCAGATCGAGGGTGTCGTTGGCACTGTTGACATAGGGGGCATCGCCGACGAACGCATCGGCCCACGTGCCGGTGTCGGTGCCGCGGCCGTCGGTTGGCTCCTGGATCGCGACGATGTCCAGCCCGAACTTGCGGGCGAACTCGAAGTCGCGCTGGTCGCCGCAGGGCACGGCCATGATGGCCCCCGTGCCGTAACCCATGAGCACGTAGTCGGCGATCCACACCGGGATGCGAGCGCCGTTCAACGGGTTGACGGCATAGGAGCCGGTGAAGACGCCGGTCTTCTCGCGGCCTTCGTTCTGACGGTCGAAGTCGTCCTTGGTCGCGGTCGCAGCGCGGTAGGCCGCGACGGCGGGCGCCTGCTCGGGTGTGGTGAGCGCTTCGACCAAGCCGTGCTCCGGCGCCAGCACCATGAACGTGGCGCCGAACAAGGTGTCGGCCCGTGTGGTGAAGACGGTGATCGGACCAGCTGGTGATTCGAAGTGCACCGTCGCGCCCTCGCTGCGGCCGATCCAGTTGCGCTGCATCGCCTTGATCGCGTCGGTCCAGTCCAGCAGCTCCAGATCGTCGATCAAGCGGTCGGCGTAGGTGGTGATGCGCATCATCCACTGCCGCATGTTGCGCTTGAACACCGGGAAGTTGCCGCGGTCGCTGCGGCCGTCGGCCGTGACCTCCTCATTGGCGACGACGGTGCCCAGGCCGGGGCACCAGTTGACGGGCGCATCGCTGACGTACGCCAGGCGCCAGCCCTCCAGCTCGCGACGGCGTTGTGACGGCGTCAGGGAGACCCACTCGCCCGTCTTCGGCGCGCGGGCCCCGGACTCGAACTCGGCGACCAAGTCGTCGATGTGGCGGGCCCTGCGCTGCTCGGGGTCGAACCAGGCGTTGAACACCTGCTGGAAGATCCACTGCGTCCAGCGGTAGTAGCCGGGGTCGGTGGTGCTGATGCTGCGACGCAGGTCGTGGCTGAGGCCCAGCCGCCGCAGCTGACGGCGGATGTTGGCGATGTTCTGATTGGTGGTGATGGCCGGGTGCTGTCCGGTCTGTACGGCGAACTGCTCTGCCGGCAGGCCGAACGCGTCGAACCCCATCGTGTAGAGCACGTTGTGGCCGGTCATCCGCTGGTAGCGGGCGTACATGTCGGTGGCCGTGAAACCCAGCGGGTGCCCCATGTGCAAACCCGTGCCGCTGGGGTACGGGAACATGTCGAGGATGAACTTCTTGGGACGGGCCACGCCGTGCTCGTCGAACGCCGCCGGGTCGGCGAGGGGGCCTGCGGGGTTGGGGGAGTTGAACGTGCCCTCGGCGTCCCAGCGATCGTGCCACCGAGCCTCGATGCCCTGCGCGAGCGTGCCCGTGTAGCGAAACGGGGGAGTGTCGCCGGCGGGCGTGTCGGTGGCAGCGGCGGGTTCGGTGGAGTTCATAGCGGCTCGATTCTACGAGCGACCGATCGAGTCGGCCCGTTCTTTCCCGTACTACCGTGGTCTGCCATGCCCGGCAGTTCACCCGACACCGACTCGATCGGGACCGACTCGATCGTCAACCGCCTGATCGCTGCGACCGAGCAGCCGACAGGGGTGCGCTTCGTCGGTCACAGCGTGATGCCGGCTGAAGGCGACGCGTTCGTGTCGTGGGCGCAGATCCACGACGAAGCGCGGGTGGTGGGGGCTGCGCTGCAGGCCCGAGGTCTGGTGCCCGGCGATCACGTCGCCATCCTCGGTCCGACCTCACGTTCGCTGATGACGATCGTGCAAGGCTGCTGGCTGGCCGGCATCGCGAGCATGGTGCTGCCGCTGCCCATGCGGATGGGTTCGCTCGACGTGTTCGTGGAGACCACCCGCGCACGCATCCGTCACGGCGACGCGAAGCTCATCCTGATCGACGACATGCTCGCCGCGTTCTACGAGGCAGGGCCCGACGACCCGCCGATCGAGCCGATGGCGGCGGTGCTGCCTGGATTCGCCGGCGTGCCCACGGGCGACCGGCTGGAACTCCCCGATCACGATCCCGAGCGGCTGGTCATCCTGCAGTACACCAGCGGGTCGACGAGCGAGCCCAAGGGAGTGATGATCCCCGACAGAGTGCTGCGGGCCAACCTCGATGCGTCGTGCGCGGCTGCCCAGCTGGGAGTCGGTGAGGTGATGGTCAGCTGGCTGCCGCTGTATCACGACATGGGGTTGGTCGGGTTCCTCTCGCTGCCGATGACAGTCGGCGTCGACCTCGTGCAGGCGGCGCCGCAGGACTTCCTGGCCAAGCCCGGCAACTGGATGCAGTGGATCTCGGACTGGGGCGGCACCGCCACGGCCGGACCCAACTTCGCCTGGGTGCTCGCCACCCGGGCGTTGGCGCGCATGGAAGGCCTCGACCTGTCCACGCTCACTCTCGCGCTGAGCGGCGCCGAGCCGGTCGACCCGAACGCAGTCGAGGCGTTCGTGGAGGCCGCCGAGCCGTTCGGTTTCCGAGCGGGCAGCATGTTCCCTGCCTTCGGCATGGCGGAGGTCGCCATCGGCGGAGCGTTCCCGCCGCGGCACCGCGGCATGCTCACCGACTCCGTCGATCGCGAGTTCCTCGAACGCGAGCGGGTGGCGAAGCCCCTCGACCTGGCCGACGCGCAAGAGGAGCTGGAGGTGCGGCGTCTGCCGCTGCTGGGCAAGGCCGTGCCCGGTCTGGAGATGAAGGTGGTCAACCCCGACAGCTACGAAGAGGTGCCCGAGCGCCACGTGGGCGAGTTGCTGTTGCGTGGCACCTCCGTCACCCCGGGCTACTACAAGCGGCCGGATGCCACCGCCGCGCTGTTCCGCGATGGTTGGCTCTGCACGGGCGACCTCGCGTACCTGGTCGACGGCGAGCTGGTGCTGTGCGGCCGCATCAAGGACGTGATCATCGTCGGTGGTCGCAACGTGTTCCCCGAGGACATCGAGCGGGCCATCGCCGTGATCGACGGTGTGCGGGCCGGAAACGTCATCGCCTTCGGCGTCGAAGGCTACAAGGGCAAGGAGAGCGTGGTGGTGGTGTGCGAGGTGCGGCCGGCCGTACCCGACGGGGGCGAGCTGGAAGATGTGCGCCACGCGGTGCACCATCGCACCCTGGAGGTGTGCGGCCTACCCCCACGAGACGTCATGCTCGTGAAGCCGGGCACGCTGCCCAAGACCTCGTCGGGCAAGCTGCAGCGGGCGAAGTGCCGCGAGTTGTACCTCGGCGAGCAGCTCGAGCTCGCCTGACACACGGCAGTGGAGAGCGTGCGTACCCGCGAGTCGTGATCAGTTCGGGTTCTGCAGGTCGAAGTGGCCGGTGATCGTCACGGTCTTGGGCGGCAGCCCGTCGCTCATCGCGGTGTGCTTCGCCTCTGCGACGGTCACCTCGAAGTGGCCGGCGATGTGCGTCGTGTCGAACGCCGCGATGGTGAAGGAGCTGTCGGCCGACACTGCATACATGTAGTCGCCGGCACCGATGTACGGCAGCACCTGGATGAGTGGTGGATCGCTGCCGTAGCCCCCGAAGTCGTTGTCCGCCTCGCGGATCGGGATGAGCTGCGGGCTCATCGACAGGTGTTGTCCAGCCGGCACGGTGAACGTGACCTGCAACCCGTTGCCATCGGAGCAGTGCATCATGAAGAAGCTGTCATCCGTGCGGACAGCGACGATGGTGGTACGGCTCGACGGCATCCACGGGCCGTACACGATCTGGTGGGTTCCGCCGGGCGAGTCGTAGGCGGCGGTGATGTCGCCCGAGAGGTCGACGTGGCACGAATCGTCGAGCGGTGCGCCGGGTGCAGCGTCGCCGAGGCGCCCGCCGCTCCCTTGCTCCGATGCAACGTGGTCCGAGTCGCGGGAGCGCTCCACCGACTGGACATCGTCCCCGCATGCGCTGGTGAGGGTGAGCATCGCGCACACGGTGGCGAGGCGCCTGGCGCGTCGCTTCACGATGTGGCTCGTTCGGGGGCAGCGCTGGCGATCACTACCTGCACAGAGTCACGAGCGAGCCGGTTCGTGCACTTTCTGCCGTGGAAGTCCTCAGTTGGGGTTGAGCAGGTCGAACTCGCCTGTCACCACCACATCGCCCTCGCTGGTGCCGGTCATGGCCGACAGCGCATCGGTCATCGGCAACGTGAACGTGCCGGCGATGTGGTCGTTGTCGAACGCCGTGATCACCAGTTGGCCGTCGCCGCTGAGCATCCAGTTGGTGTCACTGCCGGCGAACGTGACCAGTGCGGCGATCATGCCGACCCCGTTGTCGCTCAAGGCGCTGGTGCCGGCGGGGATCGTGTAGGTCGCTGGTTCCATCGGGATCTTGGCGTCGTTCTGAGTGAGGAAGCCGACGTAGTCGTCCGTGCCGCTGTCGCAGTTGATGACGAAGAACGACTCATCGAGCGCGCCGATCATCGTGGTCACACCCGGGCTGCCGACCCATGGTCCGTAGCCCACGGAGCTGGAACCACCGCCGCTCGACCATTCGGTCGTGAGGTCGCCCGTGACGGTGACGTGGCAGCTTCCTCCCGAGGTGTCCACCGAGCCGGTGGCACCACCGTCGGCGATCGTGGCTGTGGAGCCGATGTCCTGTGCGACGTTGCCCTCCGGGCTGGTGGTGACCGAGGCCTTCTTGTCGTCGCCGCAGGCGGCGATCAGGGACAACAGCGCAACTCCACTGATGATGAGCACTCCATGACGCTTCATGATGAACCCTCCTGGACCCAGTCTGCGCCTTCAGGAGATCGCGTGAAGTGGCCGTTCGTCACAGCGGGCGGGTGCCGTCGCGCGGTGCGGCGATCTGCCAGAGTGACCACCATGAAGGTCGTCTACACCCCTGCTCATCTCTTGCACGACCCGCACGTGGAGTTCGAGACGTCGCAGGCGCACAGCCCGTTCGAACACATCGGTCGGGCCGAGGCCATCCGCGAGACCCTGGCCGCGGACGAACGCTTCGAGTTCATGCTGCCGACCGAGTGGGGTACGGCGCCGATCGAGGCGGTGCACAACCCCGGCCTCGTGAAGTTCCTGTCGGAGGGTTGGGGGCTGTACACCGCGCAGCACCCTGGTGTCAGGGAAGTGGTGCCCGACGTCTTCTACCGCCCGGCACTGCGCGACAAGATGAGCCCAGGCCTCGAGCCGCAGGCGATCAACGGCAGGGTCGGGTACTGGTGCTTCGAGACCACCACGCCACTCACCGAAGGCACGTACGACGCGGCGCGCGGCGCTGTCGACACCGCGCTCACCACCACCCAGCTGGTGCTCGGCGGCGAGAGCAGCGCATACGGCCTGTGCCGCCCGCCAGGCCATCACGCCACGGCCGATCTCTACGGCGGCTACTGCTTCTTCAACAACGCGGCGGTGGCTGCGCACCACGTGGCCAGCACGACCGGCTCCAAGGTGACCATCCTCGATGTCGACTACCACCACGGCAACGGCACCCAGCAGATCTTCTACGATCGCGACGACGTGCAGTACGTCTCGCTGCACGGCGACCCGGCTCGGGCGTACCCGTACTCCATCGGCTTTGCCGACGAGACGGGCGCCGGCCGCGGATTGGGACACAACATCAACTACCCGATGCCGCTTCGCGCCGACGACGACCAGTACGTCGCCGCGCTCGGCTCCGCGTGCGAGCGGATCGCCGCCTTCGGGCCGTCGCTGCTGATCGTGTCGCTCGGCCTCGACACGTTCATCACCGACCCGATCTGCGACCTCGCCGTCACCACAGAGGGCATGCGCCGCAGTGGCGAGGTGGTTCGCCAACTCGCCATGCCGACGGTGGTCCTGCAGGAAGGCGGCTACGACGTGAGCGCGCTGGGCGTGAACGTGCAGGCCTGGCTCTCCGGCCTCGGTGCGTGAAGCCGAGCGTCGTCAGCTGTCGGTGGTGGCTGTCGCGGCCACTGCGGCCAAGAACGCCGCGCCGTACTGCTGCAGCTTGGTGGGGCCGATGCCCTTGATGGCAGCCAGTTCGTCGAGCGACGCCGGTCGTGTGGCGGCGATCGCGTGCAGCGCTGCATCGGGCAGCACGGTGTACGCGGGCTTGCCGGCGGCAAGATGCCGGCGCACGGCGCGGAGCTCCTCGAAGAGCGCCGCCTGGTCGGGGGTGAGGTCGTCACCCGGCTTGTGGGCCGGTGTCGGCCGGGGGGTGCCGCCGGCGCTGGCCGGCCGCTCGTTGGCCAGGCGTGTGCGCGGCTCGGTGCCGCAGTCGTTGATGAACGGCGACGGGCGCTCGGAGGGCACCACCAGCACATCGCGCGAGGCGCGGGTGATGGCGACGTGGAAGAGGCGGCGCTCCTCCTCCTCGTCCTCGGCGAGGCGGTGCGGGAACTGGTCGGTGTCGGCCTGGTGAACGACCACGAACGGCCACTCCTGGCCTTTCACCCGATGGACGGTGGCGAGGGTGACACCGTCGGCCTGCCACTTGTTCGCGAGGGCAGCGCGCAGCCAGGGCTCGAACTTCGCCGGCTCGGGCTGCAAACCCGCCAGCTGTGCGATGGCCGTGAGATCGTCGTTCTGGGCCGCCCGGTTCATGCCGTGGCGGTGCGCATCCAGCTTGGCGATGCTGTTGGCGAGGCCCATCGTGTCGCGTAGCGCTGCCATCGCCTGCGCGGTGCTGCCGCGGCTGGCGACCAGGCGCTGCATCCGCTCGATGTCGCCGGCGAACTGCAGCACGGTCTGCGCGTCGCGTTCGGTGGTGATGCGGCCGGCCAGGCGGTGCAGGCCGGCCAGCGACGACTGCTCTGCGACCCACGCCGCAATGCGTGGGTGCAGCGGCCGCGACGGGCGCCGTAGCGCTTCGCCGAGATCGACGGGGGAGAAGTCGGCCGTCGCGGTGGCGATGCGCAACCATGCCAGCGCGGCGCGCACTGCGGTGCGCTCGAGGAACTCGAGCCCCACGCCACCATTGGTGGGTACACCGGCGGCGCGCAGAGCGACCTGGACCGGCGCGAGCAGCGAGTTGACCCGAGTGAGCACGGCGATCTCTGTGGGCGCCGAACCGGCGCCGATGGCCGTGGTGATCGCCTGCACCGTGACCTCGACGGGGTCGCCGGTGGCAGGGGCCACCATGAACCCGTCGCGCTGGTCGTGCGCGGCGCGAATGACCTTCGGGACGCGGCGGCGGTTGTGCCGCAGCAAGGTGTCGGCGGCGCGAACGATGCCCGCCGGGCACCGGTAGTTCACCTCCAGCGGGTGCTCGCCGGCGTCGGGGAACAGCTCGGCGAAGTCGATCAACCATGCCGGGTCGGCGCCGTTGTAGCCGTAGATGGTCTGGTCGTCGTCGCCGACACCGAACACGGCCGCGTCGGGTCCGGCGAGCAGGCGCACCAGCAGCAGGTGGGCTGGGGTGAGGTCCTGGAACTCGTCGACCAGCAGCAGTCGGCACGAGCGCTGGGCGGCCGCCCGTGCGTCGGGGTCGCGCAGCAGGAGCTCGATCGCCTTGAAGACCTGTTCGTCGTAGTCGACGTTGCCCGCTCTGGCGAGCACGCTGCGGAAGTCGGCGAACGCGGCGGCGAAGCCCTCCACCTCCCCGCCGTAGCGCTCCTCGACCCGCACTGGGTCGACCAGGCCGAGGCGCGCCAGCGACAGTGCTTCGATCCAGGTGGCGACAGGGTCGGCGTTGCGCACTCTGGGGAACTTGACCAACCGGCCGATCAGGCGGCGCACCTCGGGCTCGTCGATGGTGTTGAACCGTTGCGGCTGCCGCGCGAACGGCGCACTGCCGTTGATGACGGCGAGCGCGAGTGCGTTGAGCGTGCGCACCTGCAAGCCGGGCACATCCGAGGTGCGCGCAGTGATCTCCTCCTGCGCCCGCTTGTTGAAGGCGATGAGGGTGATGGCAGAGGCGGGGATGCGCCACTGGCGCACGAGATGGCGGGCGCGCTCGGTGAGCACGCGAGTCTTGCCGGAGCCTGCTGGGGCGATGATGCGCGCGGCGCCACCGTCGTGAGTGACTGCTGCGAGCTGATCGGGCGCCAGGTCGGCGGTGGTGTCGTTTCCTTTCGGCGGGCGCAGCGAGCGGTGCTCGACCGATACTCGATGCAGCACGGGCACACCGGCCAGTGGCGCCGTGTACCGAGGTGGCCCGCCATCGAGCCAGGCGCGCGAGCCGTCGGGCAGCTCGATGTCGCCGTGACCATCGGTGACGACGCCGGCCCCGGCCTCCATCGCTCGGTCGACCAACGGCCATGTCGCGCTCTCGCGCACATCGATGGCATTGCTGATGACCAGGTGCTGCAGCGCTTCGGTGGTGAAGCGCACGCGTGGGCCGACTGCGTGCGGCGGCAGCGTCGAGGTGAACGGCTGGCGCAGCGTGGCGTCCGCTGCCGCGCCGACCTCGAAGACCACGCCCGTGCGGGCCATGGCGCGCTCGTGCAGCTGCGCCACGAGCGAGCTC
>JBAVTH010000183.1:0-2483 GCA_049696035.1 Ilumatobacteraceae bacterium | reverse complement strand
AGAACGGCCGGCTCGACGCCCGCTGGTCCACCATCCAACGATTGGCCGCGGCACTGGCAACCACCGAGCCATGCAGGCGGAGCCTCGCCAATGGAGGCAAGGTCACCGACAGTTCTGCACCTCTCTCACGGCATGACCGGCGGGTTGCGAATGAGTCGAGGTGATAGCATAATGCAAGCATGCCGAACGTTCTGGTGCGTGACCTTCCAACTGAGATTCACGCTGGACTACAGCGCCGAGCGGAGGCTGCCGGCCAGTCGCTCCAGCAGTTCCTCACGTGTGAGTTGACCCGACTGGCGACCACCCCATCAATGAACGACGTGCTCGAAAGGATCAGCCGACGACGGGGAGGAAGCGTCGGTTTCGACACCGCTGTCCGGGACCTGGATGACGGGCGCCGAATTTGATCGTCATCGATGCGTCGATCATGGCCAACGCTGTCGGAGACGACGGCCAAGCCGGCCGCGTCGCGCGCGCCAAGCTCTTCGCCTCCGCCGAGGCCTCAGCGCCTGATCTAGTCGACGTGGAAACGGTGTCAGTGCTTCGCAAACGATGGCTTGCCGGCGACCTCACTGCACGCCGGTTCCGCTCGGCAATCGAAGACCTGCTTGCACTCCCGCTGATACGAGTTCCGACCGGCCCTCTGATGCTGCGAGCGTACGAACTCAGAGCGAACGTCACCACGTACGATGCCGCCTACGTCGCGCTCGCTGAGGGACTCGCGTGCACCCTCATCACGGCGGACGCCAGACTGGCGAAGGCGCCGGGCATTCGGTGCACCGTCGAAGTACTGCGGAACTAAGGCGTACATGCAGCACCGATGCATCAATCCGGATGATGCCCATCGTGCCACCTCGTGCCGTTTCGTCCTTGCTAGGTCACTGACCTGCAGCTCGACGGCATCGTCCGGCACGAGGCACCACCGGGCGGAGGCTCAACGATCGCGCTACAGATCAGAAGGTTAGGGGTTCGAGTCGTCGCTGGGCGGCATGTGTGATGTCGCGAGACATCCGCAAGGATCCGAACCCTCATCAGGGTTCGGATTTCTTGTTTTCCGGGGTCCGTAGGGGCGGCGTGGTCCGCCGACTGGTTTGCCGGTGCCGTGGTAGCGGCGTTGCGGGTCGATGGTGAGTTGGCGGATGATCTCGCCGGTGGCGGCGTGGAGCACGCGCACGTCGTAGCCGTCGATGAGCAGGATGATGCGGGTTCCTTCGAGGGTTCGCCCGACGCCGATGTGGTGGAGATGCCCGTCGACTCGCAAGGTGACTGCGCCGGCGGAGACTCGGTCGGTGCGAACCCGTGACTCGCTGTCGGGGTCGTGGCTGGTCGGGCTGGCTTTGGGGCGGGTGGTGTACGCGACCGCGGGTGTCGAGCGGTGCGGCAGTGAACGGTGCGGTCGGTGGTGGTTGTAGATCTCGACGAACGCGTCGAGCTGGTGCTGCAACTCGGTCATCGTCGCAGCGGTTGGTTGGGCGCGTAACCAGCGTTTCATGGTGTCTTGGAAACGCTCGACCTTGCCGCAGGTGGTCGGGTGGTTCGGGCGTGAGTTCTTCTGTCGCACGTGGTGTTTGACGAGTTCGTTCTCGAGCCCGTTGCGTGAGGTCCGTCCGCCGTTGGCGAAGCGGGCGGTGAACACCAAACCGTTGTCGGTCAGCGTGGAGAACGGGATCCCGTGTTGGGCGATCGCAGCGCGGAAGGTGTTGACAACGGCGGGGCCGGTGACGGGTCGGTGGGCGGTGATCGACAGGGCGTAGCGGGAGTGGTCGTCGAGCCAGGTGAGGATCTCGATGTCGGTGCCGTTGGCGAGGCGCCAGTGGGTGAAGTCGGCTTGCCAGGTTTCGTTGGGTTGTTCGGCTTGGAAGCGGATGTAGGACGACTTCGGCTTCTTGCGCGGCTCGGCGACGATCAGGTCCGCGCGGCGAATGATCCGGTAGATCGTTGCTCTGGACAGGGTGGTGCGGTGGTGGTGTTGCAGGTGCCACATGATCGTGTCGGCGCCGGCGTCGAGGCCGTCGTGGGTCAGCTGTCGGCGGAGTTCGAGGACGAGCTCGATGGTCGCTGTCGGTGTTGCGTCAGGGCGTGTTGTTGGTCGTCGTGAGCGTGGTTCGAACGCGAGCTCGCCGTCGGTGCGGTAGCGGGCGATGAGTCGTGAGACCCAGCTCTGCGAGACGCGGTAGTCGCGTGCGACTTGGGCCTGGGAGCGGCCCTCCAACACGACAGCGGTGATGATCAGGCGGGCCTTGGACACCCCACCGACCCTTGCCTATGACGCGCGACATCCCTTGCCTATGTAATGAGACAACACACTGCCGAGGGCGCCAAGATCAGCGAAGTGGGTGTGCGGTCCGGCAGTAAGTGTGCGATCCGGCGCCCGAGCCGCCCTCAGCTCGCGCTCGTGTCCAGGTGGAGGTAGCGCCGCGTCAGGCGGGTGCTCGCAAGGCTGACAGCGACGCCCACACCCGCGATCAGGATCCAGACGTGTC
>JBAVTH010000182.1:0-1594 GCA_049696035.1 Ilumatobacteraceae bacterium | reverse complement strand
CTCACTGCCAGGTGGGCCATTGCTCGACCGAGCCCGGTCACCGCCGCCTCGTGGAACGGCTGGGCTTCCAGCCGCTGCTCGACCTGGGCATGCGCCTGGGTGAGGGGTCGGGCGCGATGGCCGCGGTGCCACTCGTGCGCATGGCCTGCGCGGGCATCACGCAGGTGCCCACCTTCGCCGAGTTCTTCGCCTGACCGTCCCGGCCTGACAACGACGGATCTCCGATGGCGTCCCGGATCGTCCACAATGGACGGCAATGGGCCTCCTCGCCGCACTGCAGTTCCTCACCCGGGTGCCCATCCGGCTGCGCAAGGAGCCATCACTGACGCGGACGGTCGCCTGGTTTCCACTGGCCGGCGCGATCATCGGCGCCGCCGTCGGTGGCGTCGCGGCCGGCACGTGGCACCTCACTCCCCCGCTCGTCGCCGCCTCCATCGCCCTCACCTCCGGACTGCTCATCACGGGCGCGTTCCACGAGGACGGGCTGGGCGACATCGCCGATGCGTTCGGTGGCGGGTGGACGGTCGAGCGACGGCTGGAGATCCTCAAGGACAGCCGCCACGGCACCTACGGAGTGGCCGCGATGTGCGCCTCGATCGTGATCCGCGTCGTCGCGCTCGGCTCGTTGCCCGGTCCGGCCACGATGTTCGCCGCAGCCGTCGCCGCTCACACGATGGGACGAGTCGCCGCGGTTGCGATGGCGGGCACGATGCGGCTTGCCGGGAACACCGGACTCGGCGCCGACTACGGCCGCAGCACGACGGCGGGACGTGCCGCCGCCGGCTGCTCCGCCGGACTCGCGGTCACCGCGCTCGCAACGGGCTGGTGGACCGGGCCACTCGTGCTGGCCGCGGCGACTGCCGCAATCGCCACGGGCACCCTCGCCCGCCGCAAGATCGGCGGCATCAGCGGCGATGTGCTGGGTGCCGCCGAACAGGTCGCTGAATGCCTGTGCCTGGTGGTGCTCAGCGGCCTCGCAATGCACCATCGGCTGTGGTGGTCGGCGTGACGGTGCCGCAGCTGGTGATCTTCGACTGCGACGGTGTGCTGGTGGACAGCGAGCGGCTGGCCGTTCGCGTCGACCAGCAAGTGCTGGCAGCCATGGGCTGGGAGCTGACCATCGCCGAGGTGATCGACCGGTTCGTCGGCCGGAACCACGCACACATGACGGCAGAGCTGAGCCGCCACCTCGGCAGGCAGCTGAACGGCGACTGGGATGCGCCCTACGCTCACCTGTACCAAGCCACCTTCGAGGCGGAGCTACTTCCGGTGGAGGGCGTCATCGACATGCTCGATCGGCTGCAACTCCCGGTGTGCGTCGCCTCCAACGGCTCCCACGCGCGCATGCGCTCCGCACTCTCGCTCACCGGCCTGCTGCATCGCTTCGAGGACCGCCTGTTCAGCGGCGACGACGTGCCGCACCCCAAGCCGGCACCCGATCTCTTCCTGCATGCGGCCGCTCACTTCGGCGCGGCCACCAGCCGATGCGTCGTGGTGGAGGACAGCCCCACCGGGATCGCTGCCGGCGCCGCTGCCGGCATGCGCGTGATCGCCTATTCGGGTGGCCGCATGCACCCGGCGAACGCTCTTACGG
>JBAVTH010000181.1:0-3758 GCA_049696035.1 Ilumatobacteraceae bacterium | reverse complement strand
CTTCACCGGCATCGGCTCGATGCGCATCGACGGCACGCTCGACTCGGCGGGCAACGGCAGCCTCGCGGTCGCCGTGCCCTCGCTGACGATCGGCAGGGCGCAGATCACCAACGGGGCGTTCGCGATCGTGCGCAACGGGTCGACGATCTCGCTCTCCGCTCGCGGCACGTTCTCGCTGTTCGGCAACTCGCTGGAAGTGGTGCAGGCTTCCCTCACGCTCAGCAGGATCGGCACGGCCAACGACATCGCCGGCAGCCTCGTCATCCGGCCACCCGGTGGTGCGGCGTTGACCCTCGGTGGCTGGGGGCTCAATGGCACACTGAGGCTCACGTTCTCCGGCATCACCTCGTCGATCTCGATCGAGAACGGTGCCGTCACCATCCCGGGCTGGGGCAGCGTCGGCGTCACCGCGCAGATCTCGGTGCCGGCCGTCAACGGCTCCTTCTTCGAGCTGGTGCTGCCCACCGGCGGGCTTCGCCTCGGCGGGGGCACCTCGCCGTTCTTCGCCACCGGCACGTTCCGGCTGTCGTTCGACAACAACGTCGCCACGCTCTCGGCCACGAACCCTGGGGTGAAGTGGAAGGACGGCGCCACCACGCTCGCCAACATCACCGCGCCGAGCGTGACCGTCAGCTCGAACGGGTCCGTCAGCGTGTCGATGAACACCTTCGCGACGCCGGCGGTCGCCGGCTTCTCGTTCACCGTGCCGTCGCTGCGGTTGGAGATCGACGCACAGGGTTTGAACGCCCGCCTCGCGCTCGGCGCCGGCAGTGCGACCATTCCCGGCTTCCCCACGATCACGACACCGGCCATCGACATCGGCACGGCGTCGACGTTCAGCAAGACCCTGGTGGCCGATCACTTCGACCTCGGCTTCATCTCGCTCCATGGCACGCTCGTGTTCGAACGCCAGGACGGCGTCTTCCGTCTGAGGTTCCAGAACTCGTCGACCGGCGCGAAGCCCTTCCTGCGCCTGACGGGGCTCGTGGACGTCCCGCTGCCCACCTTCACCGTTGCGACCAACGGCACGTTCGTGGTCGACGCCTCGTTCCCGACCATCGGCCCTGACGGGTTCCAGATCATCGGTGCGGCGATGCACCTGGAGAAGACGGGCGCCGCACTGACCAGCCTCGCCGGGTCGGTGACCGGCGGCAAGCTGCTGATCGGCACCTCCGAGCCGATCGTGCTGCCGACACTGTCGTTCGACACGAGCAACCGCCTCGACAAGACGTTCACGATTCCGAACTGGGATCTCGGGCCGTTCCTCTCGGTCACGTCGGCGTCCTT
This sequence comes from Ilumatobacteraceae bacterium, assembly GCA_049696035.1. Taxonomy (GTDB): domain Bacteria; phylum Actinomycetota; class Acidimicrobiia; order Acidimicrobiales; family Ilumatobacteraceae; genus UBA668. The sequence continues at coordinate 2,471 of JBAVTH010000181.1, read as the reverse complement.
CCGCTTCCAACAGTTGGCGGGTGGTGTGCTGCGCTTCGAGCTCACCAACCAGCCGACCGTCTCGATGTTCGCCGGCAGCTCGTCGCTGCGCTTCAACGACCTGCTGATCGAGTCCGACGGCACGTTCGACGGCTCGATCACCGGACGCCTGGCGCTGTTCGGCACGAAGCTCGCCACGGCCACCTTCGACGTGTCGAAGAGTGGCGACCTCATCAAGGTCAACCTGCCGGCCAGCCGCAAGGCGGGGGTCGATCTCTTCTCCTTGCTGCATGCCGACCTCTCCGGCTTCGCGAAGTCTGACGGCTCGTTCTCGTTCACCGGTTCGGCGAGCGTCTCGCTGGGCGTGACCGGGTTCTCGTTCAGTGGCTCCACGTCGGTGACCGTGTCGTCGGCCGATGGCATCAGTGGCGACTTCAACGGCCGGGTCTGCATCGGGTTCTGCCTCACCACGGGCGGCACCCTGCGCAGCGACGGCCGGATCAAGGGGTTCTTCCAGTTCGACATCAACGGCGACGGCGACTTCAACGACTTCGGCGACTTCAACGCCGACTGGCGGGTCTACCTCGCCGACGGCGCGGTGCGGATCGACATCAACCGTGACAGCGATTACGACGACATCGGTGACATCTCGATCGGGAACGGCACGTCCGCCGACCAGGTGCAGCCGACGATGGCGCAGCCTCCGAACATCACCGTCAACGCCAACATCGGCACCGGCGGACGGGTTCGTGTCTACTACCCGACTCCCATCGCCACCGACAGCGGAACGAACCTCACCGTGACGTGCGCTCCCGCATCGGGTAGCTCGTTCGGGCTCGGGTCGACCACCGTCACGTGTTCGGCGACCGATCGGGGCAACAACACGCGCACCCGCACGTTCACGGTCAGCGTGGTGGCGAGCGCGACCTCGGCGACCCCGACGGCGAACAACGGGGCCACGGTGACGGTGATCGCCACCGGGTTCCTGCCTGGGTCGATCGTGTACGCGAAGGTGCAGAGCGAGCCCGTCTACCTCGGGGTGTTCACGGCCGACGCGAACGGCAACGTCACCATCGACGTCGTGATCCCCGCGGGGCTACCCGCCGGAGAGCACGACATCATCGTCGAAGGCTTCTCGCCCAACGGCGCGGTCTACCAGTACGTGCAGCCGATCGTCGTCGGCGATCCGACGCAGTTGCCGGCGCCCACCACGGTCCCGCGGGGGTTGCCCGCCACCGGGGGCGATGGCGGCGCCGCGCCGCTGCTGCCGATGGGTGCGCTGTCGATCCTGCTCGGCATCCTCGTGCTGTGGTGGCGCCGCCGGTACACCGCCTTCCCCTCGTCGACATGAGCCTGCCGCCGACCCGGCGCCGCAGGCCGGTGCCTCAGTTGCCGAAGTCCCAGCCTTCGCCCTTGGCGTACTGACCGAGCACGTTCTTGGCGATCAGGATCTTGTGCACCTCGTCGGGGCCGTCGGCGATGCGCAACGTGCGCGCGCCCTGGTACATGCCCCACAGCGGCAGGTCGTTGCTGACGCCGGCCGCGCCCCAGATCTGGATGGCGCGGTCGACGACTCGCGTGTACGCGTTCGGCACGTAGACCTTGATCGCGGAGATGTCGGTGCGCGCGGCCTGCAGGCCCTGGTCGATCTTCTCGGCGGCGTGGATGGTGAACAGGCGGGACGTCTGGATGTCGATGTAGCTGTCGGCGATGGCGCCTTGCGTGAACTGCTTGTCGGCCAGCACGCCGCCGTGCACCTCACGGCTGGCGGCCCGTTCCACCATCATGTCGAACGCTCGCCACATCTGGCCGATGCTGTTCATGCAGTGGAAGATGCGGCCGGCGCCGAGGCGGTCCTGCGCGGCCTGGTGACCTTCGCCGACGCGGCCGAGTGCGTTGGTGACCGGCACGCGCACGTTCTCGTACTTCACCTCGCAGTGGTCGCTCTCCTTGCGGCCCCACACGCCGATGCCGCGCACGATGTTCACGCCCTTGGTGGCCGTCGGCACGATGATCTGCACCATCGGGCCGCTGCGCGGATCGGTGCTGTCCTTGTCCTGCACGCGACACATGACGATGAAGAAGTCGGCGTCGATGCCGTTGGAGGTGAACCACTTGTGGCCGTTGATCACGAAGTGGTCGCCCTCGATGACGGCCGAGGTGGTGAGCGAGCGCGGGTCGCTGCCCGGGTTCGCCGGCTCGGTCATCGAGAAGCCGGACTCCATCGTGCCGTCGATGAGCGGCAGCAGCCAGTCCTGCTTCTGCTGCTCGGTGCCGTACTTCACCAGGATGCTCTGGTTGCCCGAGTTGGGCGCGACCACACCGAACAGCGAGGCCGCGCCGATTGCGTACGCGAGCACCTCGTTCATGTAGGCGTGGGCGAGGAAGTCGAGGCCCATGCCGCCGTACTCGGTGGGCAGGTGCGGCGCCCACAGCCCGGCCTGCTTCACCTTCTCCTTGATCTCGGCGCGCAGTTCGAGGACTTCGGTGCG
>JBAVTH010000180.1:0-9593 GCA_049696035.1 Ilumatobacteraceae bacterium | reverse complement strand
CAGGGCGCCGCTTCCCGACAACGTCACCAGCGAGGAGATGCCCGAGATCCCCCCGAACGCCGAGGTCTTCGACGAGACGGCGTTCGTCACCCCGAACGGCGAGTTCTATCGCATCGACACCGCGTTGTCGTTCCCGAACATCGACGCCGACAAGTGGAGCGTCGAGATCTCCGGCATGGTCGACACCCCACTGAGGATCACCTATGCCGATCTGCTGGCGATGCCCCAGGTGGAGCGCGTGGTCACCCTGTGCTGCGTCTCCAACGAGGTAGGCGGCGAGTACATCGGCAACGCGGTGTGGCGCGGCGTCATGCTCCGCGACCTCCTCGACAGGGCCGGCGTCCAGGCCGACGCCGAGCAGGTGTACAGCACCAGCCTCGACGGTTGGACGTGCGGATTCCCCGTCGCTGCCGCCTTCGACGGCCGCGACGCGATGATCGCCATCGGCATGAACGGCGAGACCCTGCCCTTGGAGCACGGCTACCCCGCGCGCCTGGTCGTGCCCGGCCTCTACGGGTACGTCAGCGCCACCAAGTGGCTCAGCAAGATCGAACTGACGACCTGGGACCGGGAGGGGTACTGGGTGCCCCGTGGATGGGCCGCCCTGGGCCCGATCAAGACCCAGTCGCGCATCGATGTGCCACGCACGAAGAAGGTTCCTGCCGGCAAGCAGGCCATAGCGGGCGTGGCGTGGGCGCAGTTCCGCGGCATCGAGAAGGTCGAGGTGCAGATCGACGACGGCGAGTGGCAGGAGGCCACCCTCGGCGCCGATGTGAGCGACGACGCCTGGCGTCAGTGGTTGCTGGAGTGGGAGCCGACGCCGGGGCTCTACCTGCTGAGGGTGCGAGCCACCGACAAGACCGGCGAGACGCAGACGGCGGAGCAGACACCCGTCGCGCCCGACGGCGCCACCGGCTACCACATGGTGCGGGTGAAGGTCGAGTGACCGGCTACTGGTACACCGAGCGGCTCAGCGGCACCCGGAGGCTGACCACGGCGCCGCCCGCTTCGCCGTTGCCGGCAGTGGCCGAGCCGCCGTGCGCGACCGCGATGGCCCGCACGATCGCGAGCCCGATGCCTGCCTCACCCCTGCGATCGCCGCGCTGGTAGCGCTCGAACACGCGCCCGAGAGTGGCCGGATCGAACCCTGGCCCGTCGTCGCTGACCTCCACCACGCCGTCGCGACCCTCCACCCGCGTACGCAGGATCACGTGCGGCGCCCTACGAGCAGCATTGCGCACGATGTTCTCGAGCGCTTGCCGCAACAACGCCATGTCGGCGTCGACCACCACCGAATCACCCAGTTCGGCCCTGATCTCGCTGTCGTCGGCTCGTACTGCCGCCGCCACTTCCTCTGCCAGCAGGTCGAGCCGCAGTGGCGCCACCCGCGGCATCATCTGCCCTGACTCGAAGCGCACGAGATCGAGCATCTCGTTCACGCCCGTGCTCGCTCGCTCGGCCGCCGACCGGATCTCCGAGAGCGACCGCACGTACTCCTCGCTACTTCGTGAACGCGACAACGCCTGGCTGCTGCTGGCCATGATCACCGCCAACGGAGTGCGCATCTCATGTGCCGCGTCGGCGAGGAAGCCCTGTTGATCGGCGAGCACGCGCTTCACCGGGTCGAGCGCCAACCCCGACAGCAGCCAACCGAAGAGCAGGCATGCCGCCAGCAGGCCACCGGTGAGCAGCCACGTGGTGCGGCTCAACCGGTCGAGCTCACCATCGCGTTCGGACGTATCGGCCAAGGTCACCCAACCCTGGCCCTCCACTTTGGGTCGGATGTAGGCGAGGTAGCTGTCGGCGCCATCGAGGCTGTAGCTCCGGAACGAAGGTTGCTCGCCCGACTCGCGCACCCATGTGAACAGAGGCGGCTCCAGATCGGTGTCGACGAATGGATCCACCCAGCCGTCGTTGACGTTGACGAACCAGGTGGGCACGTCGTCGTCGGGCCGCTGACCGATCGTCTCACCGTGCAGGACATCCCCCATCTGCGCCACGAGTGCATCCTCGAACCGACGCCTGACGGCATCCTCCCGCTCCGCCTGCCACAGCAGCAACGGCGCGACCGCAATCGCTCCCATCAGGAACGCGAACAGTGCGGCGATCAGCCAACGGAGACGGCGAACCCTCACACGGCCTCTTCCACGCGGTAGCCCACACCGCGAACCGTCTCGATCGGGGCCGGTTGTCCGGGCAGCTCCAGCTTGCGACGCAGGTTGGCCACATGCACGTCCACCACGTTCGACAGCCCGTCGTAGTGGGCATCCCACACCGCTTCGAGCAGGTCGGTACGGGTGACCACTTCCCCCTTGCGGTCGAGCAAGTAGTGCAACAGGGCGAACTCGCGGGCCGTGAGGGGAACCGTGACCCCCGCTCGGCGAACGGTGTGGGCGGCGGGATCGAGCTCGATGTCGGCCGCCGTGAGCAGCGGCGAGCGGGCGTTCTCCGGCCGCCGCAGCAGTGCCCGCACCCGCGCACCGAGTTCGGCGAAGTCGAACGGCTTGGCGAGGTAGTCGTCGGCGCCCGCATCGAGGCCGAGCACCTTGTCGCCGGTGGTGTCGCGAGCGGTGAGGATGAGCACACGGGTGCTGTTGCCCGAGCCGCGCAGTTCGCGACACAGCGCCAAACCGTCGCCGTCGGGTAGGCCCAGATCGAGCACGACGAGGTGGTAGGAGTTGATCGCGACCGCTCGGCGAGCCCCGCCGAGGGTGCGTTCCAGATCGACAGCGTGGCCCTCCTCGATGAGGCCACGTTGCACCACACCGCCCAACGACGGATCGTCTTCCACCAGCAGCACACGCACGAACGGACATCGTCGCACACTCAGGATGAACGCGTCGTGAAGTGCGCATTCACCGTCGGTTCATGATCCATCGGGCACGATGTGAGCCATGGCAGACAACAACGCGTTGATCGCTCATGTCCTGCGCAGGCTCACGTTCGGCACTCACCCGGCACGAATCGCCCAGTTCGATGGGTGGGCACCCACTGACGTGATCGAGCAGCTCCTCTCCGAAGCACCACTGCAGCCCGAACCTCCGGAGCTGGGCAGCGACGACGACTACGGGAAGATGCCCGCCTGGTGGTTCGGCGTGATGAGCAGCGCCGAGGCCGGCGTGCACGAGCGCCTGGTGTGGATGTGGCACGGCTTGATCACCAGTGGGCTGGACAAGGCCTATCCGGCTCTCATGTTCCGACAGCACGGTGTGGTGCGCGAGCACGCCATGGGGAACTTCCGCAGCCTGCTGCAGGCGGTGACCGTCGACGCGGCGATGCTCTACTGGCTCGACGGCAGCGGCAGCACCATCGAGGCCCCGAACGAGAACTACTCCCGCGAGGTGATGGAGCTGTTCGCTTTCGGTCGCGGCAGCGGCGCCTACACCGAATCCGACGTGCGAGCCGGTGCAAAGGCATTCGCCGGCTACTGGGTGGACGGCGACAACAACGACGAAGTGCGCTTCGACGGCGACAGCGCGCTGCAGGAACCGGTCGAGTTCCTCGGCGCCACGGTGAGGACGGCCGAGGAAGCCATCGACGCCGTGTGCGATCATCCGCAGTGCGCCCGCTACATCGCCGGCAAGGTGTACCGTCACCTCGTCGGAGAGGATGCCCCCGACGGGCGGCTTGCCGAACTGGCGAACACGTTCGCCACCGGCGGCCTCGAGATCCGGCCGCTCGTCGAAGCCATCGTCCGCGACCCATCCTTCCTGGAAGCACGGCACAACCGGCCCCGCTCGGGTCTCGAGTGGCTGATCGCGCTGCGTCATCTGTACCAGATGGAGATCGACTGGTACCCGCTCGACGGGCTCGGCCAGGTTCCGTTCAACCCGCCGAACGTCGCCGGCTGGCCCGGCGACAACCGCTGGCTGAGCGCCGGCGCCGATCTCACCAAGGCGCAGGTGGCCACCGACTATGCGTGGGACACCGCCACCCTCGACGAGGACGACCCGCTCGGAGACCTCCTTCGACGAGCTGGCCAGTTCGAGGTGAGCGAGGCAACGATGGCCGTGCTCGAGGACGCCATCGACGCAGTCGAGAGCCGGCGCGACCTGTCCACCCTGCTGCACGCGCTGCTGGCGTGCAGTCCCGAGTTCTCTCTCGCCTGACCGGAAGGACCTCTCACATGCCTGCATCCGTGAGCCGACGTGAACTGATGAAGTGGGCCAGTGCCGGCGCCGGCGCTGCCGCCGTCGGCGGCGCCACCTGGCTGGTGGGACGCGACGACGCCGACCGCCATGCGCCCGACATCGCAGCGGGCGACGACGCCAGCCCGCGAGAGACCGCGGCGCCGAGAACACCCGACACGGCACCGACGCCCGTCAGCGCCATCGCCGACCTGGGCCAGCGGCTGCTGGTGGTGGTGGAGATGGACGGCGGCAACGACGGGATGAGCACGCTGGTGCCGTATGGCATGGGCGCCTACTACGACCTTCGCCAACGCACAGCTGTGTCGGAGACCGATGTGCTGCAATGGAACGACCAGGTGGGCCTGCACAGCAAGCTGGCCAACATCAACCGCCGCGGCGCGGCCGTGCTGCAAGGGGTCGGGTCGTCTGCACCGGACGGATCGCACTTCGAGATGCAGGCGCGCTGGTGGTCGGGCGACCCACTCGACGGGCGATCGTTCGACACGGGCTTCCTCGGACGCCTCGCGGATGCGATCGGCGATCCGGCCGCAGCGGCCGTCGCTGTTTCGGTGGGTTCCGGCACGCACCCTGCGTTGTCGTCCAAGAAGGTCGGCACCCTCGCCATCCCCAACGCCGACGCGATCGGCTACATCGTGGGCGCTGCCGACGACGACCCGCTGCGGCAGGCCTTTCAACGCGGGTTCGCCTCGTTCGGCGAGGCCCGCTCCGGCGGATTCGAGGAGCTGCTGCGAGCCGTGCGGGCCCAGACGGTGAAGTTCGCCGGCGCGATCGGTGAGTTCGACGAAGAAGGTGACGGCGGGTTCCCGAGCAGCAGTCTCGGCCAAGGCCTCCGGCTGGCTGCGCAGCTGCTCAGCATCGACCTCGGTGTGCGCATCGTGCATGTCCCGATGAACGAGGACTTCGACACCCACGACGATCACCCCGGCCGTCATCCAGCACTCCTGGAGTCCTTCGATGCCTCCTTGGAGGCGTTCTTCACCGACCTCGAGACCCGCGGACTCAGCGACCGAGTGCTGGTGATGACCACCAGCGAGTTCGGCCGAACAGCCCACGACAACGCCTCGGCCGGCCTCGACCACGGCACCGCATCCGTCGCGATGCTGATAGGACCGGTGAACCCCGGGCTGTACGGGGAGCACCCGTCGTTGACGGAGCTCGACGAGAACGACGACCTCATCGCGACGATGGGATTCGACCAGTACTACGCGTCGGTCGCCGAAGGCTGGTTCGGTGTGCCGGCCGGTGATCTGCTGAACGGTGCGCCAAGCCCGATCGAGGGCCTGTTCGCCTGAGCCCCGGACCGGCTACAACTCGATCACGATCTTGCCGGCGTTCGCATTGCTCGCCATCAACTCGTGGGCCGCGGCGATCTCGTCGAGCGTGAACACGCGAGCGATCACCGGGCGCAGGCGACGCGCACCCGCACTCTCATCGAACAGGGGCAGCACCTCGGCCGCGAAACGGCGCGTGACCGCCACCTTCTCCTCGATCGGACGGGCGCGTAGCGTGGTGCCCACCCAGTGCGCCCGCTTGGCCATCAGCAACCCGACGTTCACCTGCACGCTGCCACCGCCCATCAGACCCACCTGCACGATCGTTCCCCGTTGCGCAACTGCCTGCAGGTTGCGCTCGATCTCCTCGCCACCGATCACGTCGAGGACGGTGTCGAAGCCCGCCGGGACCGCAGCCATCGCATCGCTCAGCCAGTCGTGCGGCGAGCGCTCGAGCACCACGTCCGCGCCGAGCGAACGGCACAACTCGGCCTTGCCCGCCGAACAGGTGACCGCGAGACGTGCGCCGATCGCCTTCCCGATCTGGATCGAGGCGGTGCCGACGCCCGAAGCACCCGCGTGCACCAGCGCCCAACGCCCGCTGGACAGCCCGCCCTGCAGCACCAGTGCATCCCACGCGGTGAGGAACACCTCGGGAACCGCCGCCGCTTCGGTCAACGACATGCTCGCGGGCACCACCAGCAGTTGACGCTCGTGAGTAGCGATCTTCTCGGCGTAGGCGCCGCCTGCCTCGATGCCCATCACCCGGTCGCCCACTTGCCACATCGTCACCCTTGCTCCCACGGCGACGACGGTGCCGGCGAACTCCAGGCCGGGAATCTCCGGCTTGGCCTTGCGCGGATCGGGGTAGAGCCCCATCCGCTGCAGCAGGTCGGCACGGTTGAGTGCAGTGGCTGCCACCTGCACCAGCACCTCATCGGGGCCTGGCACCGGATCGGCGACCTCCTCGATCGTCAGGACTTCCGGGCCGCCATAGGAGTGAAGCACCACTGCACGCATGCCGCCAGTCTCACACGACCGGCGCCTCATCCGTCAGCCCGAGTTGGCGTTCAGGTGCGGTAGTACCGCTCTTCAGCGCCAACTCATGGATGGGCATGGCGTGTGCTACAGGTGGTGCACGAACGCCAGACCGATGATGCCGTCCCAATCCTCGTCGAGCTCGGGCTCACGTTCGAAACCCATCCGCAGGTACAGCCGCTGGGCGCCGGGCATGACGTCGAGGGTGTGGATGCGAAGACGGTGCAGGCCCACGCGCCGTGTCTCGTCGATGCACCACCGCACCATCGCTTCGCCGACGCCCTTGCCTTGCACGGAAGGGTCGACACCGAAGTAGCGGAAGCTCGCGGCCTCATCGTCATCGTGCTCGGCGTGAGGGCTGTCGTTGTCGTCGAGGAAGGTGAGGCAGCCGACCAAGCGGCCGTCGAGGAACGCGAACGCAACGCGAGCGTGGTGCATCCTGCCTGCCACGTCGCCGAGGAGGGCGTCGTACTCGGGTTCGTGAGGGTAGCCCGGCAACGAGAAGTACGCCTGCTGCACGATGGCACCGGCCGCCACCAGGTCGTCGCCGGCAACGGCCTCCCGTATCACCAGGGTCATGCGGGCCACGCGGCGCGCAGCTTCTCCGCGGAGAAGGACAGCGGCTCGGGCAGCGTGCGCGCCTCGGCCACCGCGGTCATGAAGTTGCCGTCGCCGCTCCAGCGCGGCACCACGTGCACGTGCAAGTGCTCGCTGATGCTGCCACCAGCGGCGCGACCCATGTTGATGCCGACGTTCACCCCGCCGGGCCGGTAGGCCGCCTTCACCGCCACCACCGCAGCGGTGACCGTCGGCCACAGCTCGGCGGTCTCCTGCGGCGTCAGCTCCTCCAGGTTGCCGACCTCGCGGTACGGCAGCACCATCAGGTGGCCCGAGGTGTACGGGAAGGCATTGAGGATGACGAAGGTGTGTTGACCCCGGCGCAGGATGTGCGTCTCCTCATCGGGCAGGCCGCAGGCGAGGATCTGGGTGAACACGCTGCCACCCTCCCCCGCCTCACGCCCGCCGGCGTCGTTGACGTACTGCGAACGCCAGCCGTTCCAGATGCGATCGAGTTGGGTCACATGTCGAAATTAGCTGGCGATGCCCGATGGCGTGCAGTACGTTGCGGATTGTTCGTCGTCCGGTGCGCAGCGCGCGTGAGCAGAGGAGGCCCAAGATGACCACCATCGCCTCCGTGTTCCGCGCCCCTGTCCTTCACTAGGCACCGGCACGTCGGCTCCGGCCGCGTCGGTGCCCTGATACCGCACCGACACGTCCCCAAGGAGCCCACCGCCGTGGCAACCCGTTCACGCCGTCGTTTCGACGACGACGACTACTCCCCGTCTCCCACCCACACCAGCCCCGACGATCTCGCCGACACCGACGTCGACGACGACCACGACGAACCCTGCTGGAGCAGCTACCCCGACGCCGTCCACGGCCCGGAACCCACCCCTGACTGGGTGATCACGTCACCCGGTGCCGTCGACACCGACCTCGGCGTGATGAAGACCGGCAAGGAAGCCGACGTCTCACTGTTGCGCCGCGAGTTCGGGAGCCACGCCACCCTGCTCGCGGTGAAGCAGTACCGCGACGCCAAGCACCGCATGTTCCACCGCGATGCCGGCTATCTGGAGGGCCGGCGCGTCCGTCGCAGCCGCGAGAACCGTGCGATGGCCACCCGCACCAGCTTCGGCCGTGAGCTCATCGCCGGCCAGTGGGCGGCAGCCGAGTTCGCCGTGCTCAGCCGCTTGTGGCGTGCGGGTGCCGCCGTGCCCTACCCCGTGCAACTCGACGGCACGGAGCTGACGATGGAGTTCATCGGCGAGCACGGCGACGGGCACGGGGTCGCCGCACCACGGCTGGCAGAGCTACGGCCGGAGCGACGCGTGGCCACCGAGCTGTACGGCCAACTCCGCGAGGTGCTGCTCGCGCTCGCCGAGGCCGGCTACGCACACGGCGACCTGTCGGCGTACAACATCCTCGTGCACCGCGGGCGGCTGGTCCTGATCGACCTGCCGCAAGCAATCGACCTGGTCGGCAACCCGCAGGGCTTCGACTACCTACGACGAGACTGCCAGAACGTCTGCAACTGGTTCATCGCCCGCGGTGTCGCGGCCGACGACGAGGTGTTGGCCGACGAGCTGCTCCGCACGCTGCCCCGTGCGGAGTAGCTCGATCGGGCCTCAGACGTTGGCGAGCTGGCCGGCGATCTCGGCGTGCAAGCGGGCGACGAACTCGTCGAGGCCGACGCCGCGCTCCACCTCGCCACCACGCGGGTTGACGCCCAGGGTGTTGCCGGCCACGTCGTCGTCGCCGACGACCAGCACGTGCGGGATCTTCTCCATCTTCGCGGTGCGGATGCGCTTGCCCAGCTGGTCGTTGGCATCAACGAGGTCGACACGGAAGCCTTCGGACTGGAGACGGGCGACCACGGCCTCCGCGTACTCCGAGTGGGCGGTGGCCACCGGCAGCACGCGTGCCTGCAGCGGGGCCATCCAGGTGGGGAAGGCGCCGGCATAGTGCTCGACGAGCACGCCGAAGAAGCGCTCCACCGAACCGAACAGGGCACGGTGCAGCATGATCGGGCGGTGGCGGGCGCTGTCGGTGCCCACGTACTCCAGCTCGAATCGCTCGGGCAGGTTGAAGTCGTACTGGATCGTGCTGAGCTGCCAGGTGCGGCCGATCGCGTCCTTCACGTCGATGTCGATCTTCGGCCCGTAGAAGGCGGCGTCACCCTCCTTGATCTCGTACTCCAGGCCGTAGTCCTCCAGCGCGGCGCGCAGGGCATCGGTAGCGGCATCCCAGGCATCGTCGTCGCCGGCGTACTTCAGCGGGTCCTTCGTGCTGAGGTTGGCCGTGAACTCGGTGAAGCCGAACGCCTTCAGCACGCTGATCACGAAGTCGAGCAGCGACTTGATCTCCCCCGCCGCCTGCTCGCGCGTGCAGAAGATGTGGCTGTCGTCCTGCGTGAAGCCACGGATGCGCATCAGGCCGTGCAGGGTGCCGGCGCGTTCGTAGCGGTACACCGTGCCCAGCTCGAACAGGCGCAGCGGCAGCTCGCGATAGCTGCGCTGACGACTGCGAAAGATGAGGCAGTGCATCGGGCAGTTCATCGGCTTCATGTAGTAGG